>JAPKHH010000189.1:0-3849 GCA_026647025.1 Giesbergeria sp. | reverse complement strand
GGCATCCGTGTGGTCAAGGCCTTTGCCCAGGAAAAGCGCGAAGCCCAGCGCTTTCACGATGCCAACCAGCACAACCTGCAGGTCAACGACAAGCTCAACAAGACCTGGTCCCTGTTCACGCCCACGGTCTCGCTGCTGACCGAGATCGGCCTGCTCGTCGTCTGGGGCTTTGGCATCTGGCTGGTATCGAAAAGCCAGATCACCGTGGGGGTGCTCACGGCCTTCATTGCCTATATCGGGCGTTTCTACGGACGGCTCGATTCCATGAGCCGCATTGTCTCGGTCACGCAAAAGGCGGCCGCTGGCGCCAAGCGCATCTTTGACATCCTCGACCACGTCAGCAATGTGCCCGACCCGGCTCAGCCCGTCCAGGTGGACAAGGTGCAGGGGGCCATCGGCATGCGCGGCGTGGGTTTTCGCTACGGCAGCCGGGCCGTCATCAAAAACCTCGATCTCGACATCCGCCCGGGCGAGATGATCGGCCTGGTGGGCCACAGTGGTTCGGGCAAGAGCACCCTGGTCAATCTGATCTGCCGCTTCTATGACGTGAGCGAGGGTTCCATCCAGCTCGACGGCATGGACATCCGGCGCTTTTCGGTGCTGGACTACCGGCGCCACATCGGCCTGGTGCTGCAGGAGCCCTTCCTGTTTTTCGGCACGATTGCCGAAAACATCGCCTACGGCAAGCCCGAGGCCACGCGCGCCGAGATCATTGCGGCGGCACGCGCCGCCCATGCGCACGAATTCATCCTGCGCCTGCCGCACGGCTATGACTCGCTGGTGGGCGAGCGCGGCCAGGGCTTGTCGGGCGGCGAGCGTCAGCGCATCAGCATTGCCCGTGCGCTGTTGATCGATCCGCGCATCCTGATCCTGGACGAGGCCACCTCGGCCGTGGACACCGAGACCGAGAAGGAAATCCAGAAGGCGCTGGACAACCTGGTGCAGGGACGCACCACCATCGCCATCGCCCACCGCCTGTCCACGCTGCGCAAGGCTGACCGGCTGGTTGTCATGGACCGGGGCGAGGTGGTGGAAGTGGGGCCGCACGACGCGCTGATGGAAAAGCAGGGCGCCTACTGGCGGCTGTACGAAGCCCAGGCCCGCCGCGCCGAAGAGGACGCGCAGGCAGCAGGCGTCATTATCGACAGCAGTCTGCTGCACCCGGCCCATCCGGCTGGAAACCCATGACCTGACCGTGAGGTTTTTGATGCAGAACATTGCCCCATCCCATTCTTTGCGCATGCACCGCGACGCCCATGGCCGCCTGGCGCTGACCCTGCCCGATGGCACGGCGCACTCGGGCGTGCTGCCCGTGCGTGCATTTCCGCTGGCGGCGCCCGAGGAGGGCTTGTCGCTGGTCGGGGCCGACGGGCACGAGTTGCTGTGGCTGGACCGTCTGGACGACCTGCCGGAGCCGGCCCGCACGCTGGTCCGGGAGGAGCTGGCGGTGCGGGAATTCGTCCCCACCATCAGCAAAATCGTCAAGGTTTCGAGCTTTTCCACGCCCAGCACCTGGGATGTGGAGACCGATCGCGGCCCGACCACCCTGGTGTTGAAGGCCGAAGAAGACATTCGCCGGCTGCGCGGCCGCACCGCGCTGCTGATTGCCAGCGCCTCGGGTGTTCAGTACGCCATTGCCGACAGCACAGCCCTGGACCGGGCTTCGCGCCGCCTGTTGGAGCGGTTTTTATAGGGGCAAACCCGGAAATGGCCCTTTTTTGGCAGTGAAGGGCGAAAAAAGCCTCAACTTCCCCTTCTTTTTGCCGTAATAGAGGTACGAGAAGGGGATAGAGCCTCCCCGGTTTTTCCACGCACCGAGGCCACTGCCATGCAACTGCCACCTGTAGACCGATCACCGATCTGGCGCCCCCAGGGCGCTGATTTGTACTCCACCGGGGCATCTGGAGCTGTGCCAGTGCGTCCGATCAACGCGGCCAACCCGGTCGAATCCATGGATCGACTGGGCGAGGGTGCGGTGGTGAAGACGCCTGACAAGCCATCTGCCCCCGATGCGCCGAACCGCGACTGGACGGAAGTCAAGAAGAAGGAAACGGTGGAGGAACCGCCTGAGCCGCCCAAGGAGCCGATTTACAAGCAACTGCTGGAATTCCTGCAATCGATGTGGCGCGCCAGCGGCAGCGCCATCGAGCTGGCGCAGGACGTCAACAAAACCACCCTGCAGGAGCGCATGGCCCAGCAGGCCCGCAACGATGAGCCGCTCACGTACTCAGACCCCAAGGTCAAACGCACTGGCGGTTTGTGATCTCGCCGTTTTAATGCTCTTTATTTTGTAGCTGTAAGCGCTTGCCTGTAAAGCGTTTGAGGCAAATTTCATCATATTTCGGCTGCCTGCGTGGCGTGCAGACCGTTGCGCCATGGTTCATTTTTCTTCGGCCGGGGGCTTGGTGTCGGCTTGCGCAGCACGCAGGCGGGCCCGTTCGGCGCGGTAGATGACCGAGAAGGCACGCACCTCTTCGTAAGAAATCAGACCATCGTGGTTGGTGTCGGCGCTGTCAAAGGCGGCGGCCAGGCGCGGAAACAGGCGCACTTCGCTGCGGCTGAGTTGGCCATCGCCATTGAAATCGAGCAGCTTGAATTCCCGCTGCGCCTTGATTTCGCCCTTGCTCAAACCCGTTGGCTCCGCGTCGGGTGCGGTGTTCTCGGCGTGCGCGGGCAAGGCCATCCAGAGCGCAAGGGCGCTGCCGAGGAGGGCGCGTACCGCAAGCACGCGGGCAGGGCCCTGGTGCGCAGGGCGATCAGCGAAGGCGTCGTGAGTCACCGCAATATGGCTCCACCAGGCGCAGGAAGTTCCCGTCCCGGCTGCACGGTGTTGGATGGCCGGTTGGCAATGCCGCTGCTGACATGGCCTGCGGGTACGTGCAGCGCGGCCGAGGTCACGTGGCCGGTCTGGTCGTCGAAGAAAAAATCGGGCTCGAACTCGCGCAGAAACTCGCCCTTGGGCATGCCGCCGAGGAACATCGCTTCGTCCACGGTGATGTTCCAGCTCATCAGCGTCTGGATGGCGCGTTCGTGCGCCGGTGCGCCGCGCGCCGTGACCAGGGCGGTGCGGATGCGCATGCTGGGCGCGCCACTGTGCTGGAGGCGGTGCAGGGCCGAGAGAAAGGGCTTGAACGGACCGGGGGGCAATGGCAGCAGGGCCTTTTCTTGCTCGTGTGCCTGGAAGGCATCAAGCCCTGCAGACTGGAACACCTGCTCGGCCTCGTCAGAGAACAGTACGGCATCTCCGTCAAAGGCAATGCGCACCTCGTGCGGATGCGCCACACTGGCCTGTACCGACTGGGTGGCCACCCGTGCCGCTGGGTAACCCATGGCCAGGGCCTCGCTCACGTCGGTGGCATTGGCCGAGAGGAACAAGTGCGCGCCCAGGGGGCGCAGGTAGCGAAAAGGTGCTGCTCCTTGCGTGAACACGCCGCGCTGCACGCTGGCCAGACCGTGCGCACGGGCCGAGCGGAATACGCGCATGCCGCTGGCCGGGTCATTGCGCGAGAGCACCACCACCTCCACGCGTTGCTGGCCGGGCTCGTTGAAGGCCAGTAGCTTCTTGACCAGCGAGAACGCCACGCCCGGCGGCGCCGGTACATCGAGGCGTTCGAGTTGCAGTTGCATGTAGGCCTGCGCGTTGCCCTGGTCGAACAGACGGTTTTCCTCCTCGAAGTCGAACAGGGCGCGCGACGAAATCGCCACCACTAGCTTGTCGTCCATTGTTACGGCCATTGCGGATCTCCGTAAGGGGCTTCACTGTGTGCTCGCGCTATGTGCAGCGCAAGAAATGGCGCGGCCCAGGCCAGCGGCCACCGCGCAAGGGCCGCCCCGCCGCGCTGGTGGCGT
>JAPKHH010000188.1:0-3950 GCA_026647025.1 Giesbergeria sp. | reverse complement strand
CAGGGCCACGCCCTTGGGGCAGAGATAGCCGCGGCTGAAGACATCGTCCCTGTCGCCGCGGACCGCGACCACCTCGTCGCCGCGCAGTTGCACGCTCAGGCCGCAGGCGGCCTCGCAGAACGGGCAGACTCAAACAAATATCCTTTCCATCCACCGTTACACCACTTTTATTTTTGGTTTCTTTACACAACTGAGCCAAAACATTTCGATCGGAAAGATCAATTTCGACCGGCTGGGGAGATTTCGCTGCAAAATCATTGGTCGTTCTAAAAAAGTTGTACAAAATGAATGTCAATACAACGAGTGCCACAAGACCTACGAAAAACTTTGATCTGGCAACATACGGACCGCCCTTTATATTCGGTGATTCAGGACGCATCGCAGCTTCCACTTGAGATGTTTCAGCCCGAGACACGGCCTCTTCGGCACCACGATGAAATATTTTTTCACGCTCGCTTTCAGAGTTCTTCATATGATGATGGCGGTTTCTCGCAGCCGTCAAAGCAACTTCCAAATCAGCCTGCCCCGGATAAACCACCCGCTCATCCATTCCGCATTTTTGGCAAACCGGATTTCCAACCTCGCGACCGCAATCCGTTTCATTTATAAGGCAAGTCAATTTCTCTGTTGTCATAGCATTCACTTTGTCAGTTTTGGTCTTCGGCAAGGCGATCCGATTCGATGTCCATCAATTCCAACCCATCCCAAGGCACACCAATGCACACCGTGCTGCCGTCCGCCCGCGTAAAGGTCACCGGCGCTTCCGCTGCCAGATTGAAAATGCTCAAGGTCACGGGGTAGTGGCATTCGAGATAGGCCTCTGGCTTAGCGCCTTCCCCCAGCACAGCGCTGCTAACTGGCTGGGTGCAGCGCACTTGTTGCCCCCAGAGGTCCAGGCTGATGAGGTCGCGCTCGGTGGTGGGGCGGTATTGGGCAACGCGTTCGTGCGGTGGCAGGCCTCGCAGGCTCAGGGCCAGGCTTCTTCGGCGCTGTTGCCACAGCCTATTGAGGTGTTGGGCAGCCTTATCGGTTGCATCAAGCTCGTGGTGGTGCGCCGGGTCTTCTTGCGGTACTGGCTCATGCAGTAGCAGCGGGGTGCCGTTTTCGTCCAACAAGCTCCAGCGGTCTGCGCCCAAATTTTCCGGCGCTTGCACCACAAAGTGGTCGTTGCGTGCGTAGTCAATGCAGGCCCAGGGCCCGGTGATGGTTTTGCCGCTGGGGTCGATCACGTACCAGGCAGCGGCCTGCGCGGCACCCTCGGTCTGCGTGGCCACATCGGCGGCACCAGGAGGTGGCGCCTGCACGATGGCGCGTTTGCGGTTGAAGAAGCCTGGCCACGCGTACTGCGGCGCTATGACCACTTGGCCTTGCGAGTTCAGGTAGCCCCATAGCAGGGTCTGCTGGTCTTGCACGGCGGCCATGCCTTCGTGGAACAGCAGCACACCAGCCCACTGGCAGCCGCCCAGCCACTGACCGTCGCAGTCCATGAAGCCCATGCTGCGGCTGCCCTGAGCATTCGCTTCGCCGTCCATCACGGCCACAAACTCGCCGTGGTGCCCCAGCGAGCCCAGCAGCGCGCTGGTGCCGATGGGGTTGACGCGTTGCCCGGTGTGGCTGTCGATCACGTCGCAGCGAAACTGCAGGTAGGCGTGGGGCGAGATGGGTTCCTGGATGTGGGCCACGGGCTCACGAAGCGCCAACAAGCGCTTGCCAGACAAACCGCTGCGCAAGGCCGCGAACTGGCACGGCACCCACAACTGCCCTTCACGCCCCAAGACACCGGCCTTGCCTTCATCGTTCCACACCACCAGGGGCTCGCCCCAGCGCAGTTCCTTGGGCCAGTTGTCTCGCGGGTGGGCGGGCTGCACAAGTTGGCCGCCGGCCAGCAGCAGCACGGCCACACCGCCTACGCACAGGCAAAGAAAGTGCTGGTCTGCTGCGTCATAGGCCTCGGGCGGGTGCGCGGCCAGGCGCTTGAGGCGCCTTTGAAGTAGTGGATTGAGGGCTTCGTCGTGCACCACCAGCGACAACGCCACGACTTCAATGCGGGCGTTGATGTACGCATCAAAACCCAGGCGACTGACCATGGGCTTGGGGCCCGCCACCTCGCCCACCACCATCTGGGCCTCTGCCAACGTCAGGCACAGGTAGGCCGGGCGGTCGAAAGGCCCTTCCCAGTCACGGCCTGAAAAGTGAACGACCCAGACCTGCGCGCCGGCCAGCGCTGGGCCGGGTTGTGCATCCGGCGAAGTTTCAGCCGCCTGCTGCCAGCGGCGGAAATAAGCGTAGAGGTTCAGGTTGTTCAGAGGCATGCGGTTTGGCTGTTGTGGTGATGACTTGAGTAAGACGGCACGACCCCGTTGTCTGGCTCAGGCCGTCAGCGCGTTGTCGTCATCGCCATCGTCGTCTTCCGGCTCGTCCATGGCCTCGTTGGCTCTGCGGGTGTGGGCGGGGTTGATGCGGTACAAGCTGCGCAAGGCTTGCGCTTGCGGCGAATCGTCTAGCTGGAAGACAGCCACCGCCTCAGACCACCAGCGCTTGACGTTACCCACCGCCGTGCCCATTTGCGCGGCAATTGCTTTCCACTGATCGTCGCCCTCGCCGCTCATCCAAACGCGCAGCAGTTTGGCGTGGTTGGTGGTGAGCCGCACCGGCCGTGTGCCCTGCTGCTTGCTGCGCGGCCCGTAAGGCACCATCACTACCGAGCCGGGCATGAGATTCAGGTATTCATGCAGGTAGTTCTTGGTCTGCTTGAGCAGCAGGTAACCGGTAGCGCTACGGCGATCAGAGGGCAGGTAATCGTTGCCCTTGTCGTCCTGCACGTCCACATACACGCGAGGCAAAAAGGGGCTGGCTTTGGCTTTGGTGGTGCGCTGCCCTTCGGTCAGCGCGGGCACACCGTCTACCTCGTCCGTGGAGGGGTTCGCTTCTGGCTCATCTGGCAGGCCACCGCCTTCGTCCTTCGCTTTTTTGGGCAGACGGCCCAGCAGTTTGCGCACATCGTCAATGTGCAGGAAGTTGAGCTTGCCCCGCACATAAGTGACCAACTCACCCACAGACCGCCCCTGGAACTTCAGCACGCCCAGGCTCAACGGGTCCACAAAGTGCGCCATACCGGCAGAGGCCAGGTCTTCCGGGTCCGCCAAGTTGAGGCCACCGGGTTTGCCCCGCATGACGTTGCGCGCCTGCTGCTGCACCAGCGGCCACAGCGCCAGCGTCAGGGCTTGCATGTGGGCATCCGCTTGCACCTGGGTGCGGGCTTGGACCACCAGGTCCAGCAAGTGTTGGAGTGGGTCGGTCATGGATGGGGCTCCTTGGCGTGAGGGGGGTGGTTTTTTGCAGCGGCTGGGGGGCCGAGCCCCCCAGACCCCCAAGTGGTAAAGCAGCTAAGTTGCAAGCGGTAACCGTTTCTCACGAACGGTCCTGGCAAGACGGAACCCGCTGTAGCTGCTCCGGAGGTCGGGGGAGTCCCTGTCGCGGTAGGCAGAGCGCAGGAGCTGCGGGAGGTTGATCCACGAACCGCCCCGGATCACCCGGCTACCGCAACTGCTGTCTTCGGCTCGGTGCGCGCTGCCATCTGATGCCTGCCCCTTGTTGTACCCATCTTCATAGCAGTCTTGCACCCACTCCCACACATTGCCATGGGTGCCACTCAGACCCCAGGCATTGGTCGATGCGGCCCCCAAACCATCGACGGGGTGCGTTCGGGAATTGTCGAACAGACCCTTGATGCATGCCCAAAAACTAGACTTTCCGTTGCATCGCTCGGCCTGAACGTCGTTGCCCCACCAATAGGCCGTGGTAGTTCCAGCCCGGCAGGCGTATTCCCACTCCGCTTCGCTGGGCAGGCGGTACCTGCTGGGGTCGTCCGCTGCGATGCCCAGCTTCTGGTTCAGCCAGGCCAGATATTGCTGCGCATCTTCCCAGCTCACGTTGATCACCGGCCTTTT
>JAPKHH010000187.1:0-3957 GCA_026647025.1 Giesbergeria sp. | reverse complement strand
GCATGGGCCAGGGCATGGGCGCAGGCCGCGCCGACGATGCCGGCGCCGATGACGATGACGTCGGGATGCGGCATTTAGAGTTGAATGCCCCAGCCAAACGGGTCGTTCGGCTCGATGAGCAAGGTGGCCTCGGCGCTCATGAAGGCGCGGCCGCGCAGGGTGGGAATGAGCTGGTCGCCTACCATGGCATAGCTGGCTTCGAACTGGCTGCCAATGATGCTGGCCTGGCGCCACACCTGGCCCGGTTGCAGTTTGCCGTCGGCTGCCAGGCAGGCGAGCTTGGCGCTGGTGCCGGTACCGCAGGGCGAGCGGTCGTAGGCGCCGCCGGGGCAGAGCACAAAGTTGCGGCTGTCGGCCTGGTCGTCGTCCGCAAAGAGTTCGATGTGATCAATCAGGCCACCATCGCTGCCGCGCACGCCTTGGTCTTCCAAGGCCTTTTGTACGGCGAGGGAAAAGGCGGTGAGCGCGGCGAGGTTGTTGCTCTCCACACGCTGCTCGTGCTTTGTCATCAGAAAGAACCAGTTGCCGCCCCAGGCCACATCGCCCGTCACGGGCCCGTGGCCGGGCACATCCACGGTTAAAGCGTGGTGCAGGCGGTAGGCCGGCACATTGCGCACGCTGACGGAGCCGTCGTCGTGCAGCGTGGTCTGCACCGTACCCACGGGGGTTTCGATGCCATGCACGCCGGGTTGGATGCGGCCCATGTGGGCCAGCGACGCCACCACACCGATGGTGCCATGGCCGCACATGCCCAGGTACCCGCTGTTGTTGAAGAACACCACACCCGTAGCGTTGCGCGCATCCACGGGCGGGCAGAGCAGGGCGCCGACGATGACGTCGTTGCCGCGGGGTTCGAGCACGGTGGCGGTGCGCCAACGGTCATGCTCGGCGGCCAGCCGGGCGCGGCGCTCGGCCATGCTGCCGGTACCCAGGTCGGGGAAGCCGTCCACCACCAGCCGCGTGGGTTCGCCGCCAGTGTGGGAGTCGATGATTTTGATGCGGTGCATAGTGAATCCAAAAAAATGGCCTGCAGATCGTGCAGGCCACAAACTCCCGCATTCAGCGGGAGCCGGAGACGATCAGTAGCTGGCCAGCGGCACGGGCGCCGCGTTGCGGAAGGTCAGGACGGTGATGGGCGCCTGCTTCAGATTGCCCTTGTCGTCGTAGGCATAGGTGCCTGCAACGCCTTTGTAGCTCAACTGGTACATCTGTGCACCCACCTTGTCGGGACTGGTGGCGTTGGCCTTTTGCATCGCGTGGGCGATGAACTGCATCTGGTCGTAGTACGAGGCCGCATAGGCGTCCGCATCGCGCTTGAAGCGTTCCTTGTACTTGGCCTTGAAGGCGCTGCCGCCTTCGACCTTGTCGAGCATGCTGCCGCCTTGCGCACAGATCACCGTGTCGTTGACGGCATCGCCGCCGAGCTTGCCCACTTCGGGGCTGCACAGGGTGTCTCCGCCCAGCAGTTTGGCGTTGATGCCGAGCTGCTTCATCTGGCGGGCCATGGGCGCGGCCTGCGGAGCGTAGCCGCCAAAGAAGATGGCCTGTGGCTGCTTGGCCTTCAGGCTGGTCAGGATGGAGAGGAAATCGGTGGACTTGTCGGTGGTGAATTCCTGGCCGACCACGGTCAGGCCCAGTTTCTTGGCTTCCTTGCTGAACTCTTCGGCCACACCCTGGCCAAAGGCCGTGCGGTCGTCGATGACGGCGACGTTTTTCACCTTCATCACGTTGGCGGCGTAGATGGCCATGTTGGAGCCGATCTGTGTGTCGCTGGCGATGATGCGGAACAGGTTCTTGTAGCCGCCCTGCGTGACCTTGGGGTTGGTGCCCACGGTCGAGACCATGGCGCCGCCCTGGCTGTAGACGCGCGATGCGGGAATGGTCACGCCCGAGCAATACGGGCCCAGGACGTATTTGACGCCACTGTCCACGAACTTTTGCGCGACGCTGACGCCGGAGCGAGCATCACACTGGTCGTCTTCGGACACCAGTTCAAATTTCAGCGTCTTGCCTGCCACGGTGATCTTCTTGGCGTTGAGTTCTTCAATGGCCATGCGCACACCGTTCTCGTTGTCCTTGCCGGCAAAGGCGTTGGGGCCGGAGAGAGGGCCGCTGTGGCCAATGGTGATGACCTGTTCTTCGGCGTGAACGTGGCCTGCGAAGGCGAGTGCAACGAGAACAGCGGTGCTGGAAATGGCAGATTTCATCAGGATTCCTTTCGGTTAAACGGGGCAGGATACAGAGCGAACCTGGTTCAAATGCATTTCCAGTGCTTCTATTAGAAATGCTCTCCGGGGTGAAGCGCCAGGCACCGCCACACCCTTTTTCATCGATCTGGTGGAGCGGCGTTCAGTCCACCGAGCGGTACTTGGCAGGGCGCGTGTCCAGTGCCTTCTTGACGATGCGTTCGATGAACGCACGTTCCTCGCCTACCAGGGGCAGGCGCGGACGGCGCATGTGCTCGGTGCCGGTGCCGACGAGCAGATCGATCAGCTTGAGGTTCTGCACCAGCTTGTTCGACACGTCCAGGTGCAGCAGCGGCGTCATCCACTGGTAGAGCGTGAGGGCTTCTTCGTACTGCCCAGCCTTCATCAGGTCGTACAGCGCCACGGTCTCGCGCGGGAAGGTGCAGCCCACGCCCGCCAGCAAGCCGTCGCAGCCCAGTGCCAGGCCTTCAAAGGCCAGATCGTCCACGCCCAGAAACAGTTGGAAGCGGTTGCCCAGCGCCAGGCGCAGGTCAGTCACCCGGCGGATATCGCCGCAGCTTTCCTTGATGGCCACGACCCATTCGCAGTCAGCCAGTTCGGCAAAGTGCTCAGGTTTCAGGTCCACGCGGTAGGCGATGGGGTTGTTGTAAACCATGATGGGCTTCCTGGCGGCCTCGGCCATGGCACGTACGTTGGCGATGGCTTCGCGTGCGTCGGCCACGTAGATGACCGAGGGCATGACCATGTAGCCGTCCACACCCAGGGCATTGGCGCCCTTGATGAAGCGCAGGGCTTCGCTGGTGGAGGTTTCCGAGACGTTGGCCAGCACGGGGACGCGGCCTTTGGCTGCCTCGATGGCAATGCGCGTGACTTCGAGTTTTTCTTCCAGTGTCAACGTGCTGAACTCGCCCAGCGAGCCACAAGTGACGAGGCCGTGGATGCCGTTGCGGATCTGGAAGTCAATGTGCCGCGCCGTGCCTTCGGCGTCGATGGTCTCGTCGGCGTGGAACTTGGTGGTGATGGCAGGAAAAATGCCTTGCCAGCGGGGATTGCTCATGGATGCTCCTGGTGGATGGGTGGGGTTGAATTATTGATATATTAACAAGATATTTAAAAATCGAAATCAGGGTAAACACGGAAGATCCACCGATGCAATGACCGAGGGAGTTGCCGGACATGAAAAAACCGCCGTTGCCCGAAGGCAAGGCGGTTTGAACCTGGATCGTCCAGGCGGGGCGCAACCAGGGAGGGTCAGTCCGCCGCGTGGGCCAAAGTCCTCACAGCTTTTTCACCAGCACCTGGCTGCGCCGGTCCCAGTTGTATTTGCGCTTGCGGGCCTCGGGTAGCCAGTCGGGGTCTACCTGCACGAAGCCGCGCTTGATGAACCAGTGCATGGTGCGGGTCGTGAGCACAAAGATGCTGGACAGGCCCATGGCGCGCGCGCGCTGTTCGATGCGCTTCATCACCTTCTCGCCGTCGCCCTGGCCCTGGCTTTGGGGGGACACGGTGAGGGCCGCCATTTCGGCGGTTTTGGCTTCGGGATAGGGATAGAGTGCGGCGCAGGCAAAGATCACACCGTCGTGCTCGATGATGGTGTAGTGGTCGGCATCGCGCTCGATCTCGGTGCGGTCGCGCTTGACGCTTAGTTCGGGCAGCACCCGCTCCTGGAACAGGCTCATCTGCAAGGTCTGGTCGGTTTCGCCTTCCAGGGCCTTGAGCAGTAAGTTCAGTTGGGTGACGTTAACGGCCT
>JAPKHH010000186.1:0-3967 GCA_026647025.1 Giesbergeria sp. | reverse complement strand
ATTTTTCCGCTACGCTTGCCGGTTCTGCCGAGGAGTCCAGGGTGAATACCAGAAAGATTGCCGCCGTAGTGGGTTTTGCGTTGGTCGCCACCAGCGCCCAGGCCCTGCAAGTCACCAGCGTATCGCCCCAGGGCGAAGTGGCCCGTGTGCGCCAGGTCGTGGTCAAGTTCGATGGTGCCGCCACCACCTTTGGTGACCCCAAGGCCCCGGCGCCCTTTGCCGTCAACTGCACCGACGCCGAGGCCAGCAAAGGCACCGGGCGCTGGACAAGCGAGCGCGAATGGGTGTTTGACCTGGCCCGCGACCTGCCGCCCGGCGTGCGCTGCACCGTGCTGCCAAAACCTGACTTCAAATCGGCCTCTGGCGCCCCACTGAAAAGCGCTGCCAGCTATCAATTCAATAGTGGAGGGCCCTATGTGCAGAACGTGCGGCCCAGCACCTATGAGCACATTGACGAAGAGCAGTTCTTTGTGCTGCAGCTCAATGGCCCCGCGCAGCTTGCCAGCGTGCAGGCACATGTGTGGTGCGCGGCCGATGGCGTGGGCGAGCGCGTTCCCGTGCGCCTGATCGATGGCAAGGACCGTGCCGCGCTGCTCCAGGCCCAGGGGCTGGACAAGCAGGCCGCGCGCGAGCCGCTGTCCATCGTCACGCTGGCCTGCAACCGGCGGCTCACGCCGTCGTCGCGGGTGCAACTGGTGTGGGGCAAAGGTGTCGTCACCCCCAGCGGGGTGGCCGGTACCGTGGAAAAGCGCTTTACCTTTCAGGTGCGCGCACCGTTCTTGGCCGAATTTACCTGCGAGCGCGAAAACGCCCAGGCGGCGTGCCTGCCCATCCGGCCAATGACGCTGTCCTTCAACGCCCCTGTGCCGCGCAAGCTGGCGGCGGCCATTCGCCTGAAGTCGCCCCTGGAGTCGATCAAACCCCAGATGGGCGGCGAGGACGAGGGCCCAGCCGCCGAGGGCCTGGTCAGCAGCGTGCAGTTTGCCGCGCCCCTGGCCGAGAGTACCGCGTTCCAGCTGGAACTGCCCAAGGGTCTGAAAGACGCCGCGGGCCGTGCCCTGTCCAACGCCGACAGCTTTCCTTTGGGGGTAGCCACGGGCGGCATGCCGCCGCTGGCCAAGTTTGCCGCCGCGCCGTTTGGCATTGTCGAGCGCCTGGCCGAGGGGCCGCAGACCCCGGCGCTGCTGCCGGTCACGCTGCGCAAGGTCGAGGCCGCCTTGCGCGTGCAAGGCCTGCAACCCGGGGGTGAAACGGCGCCTGCGGGCAAGGTGAGCACCCTGCGCCCCGAGAACGACGCCGACATCATTGCCTGGTTCCGCAAGGTGCAGCAGTACAACAACTACATGGTGGAGCGCAAGCAGGCGCGGCGCGACGTCAAGGGTGCGCTGCCCCAGGTGCTGGACAACGACAAATACTACGTGCAGTCGCGCATGGTCTCGCTGCTCTCGGGCCAGCCGGGTGTGCGTGCGCTGGATTTGCCCAAGCCGGTCAGTACCGACCCGCGCCCGTTCGAGGTGGTGGGCATTCCGCTGGCGCCGGGCTTTCATGTGGTGGAGATTGCGTCGCCCCTGCTGGGTGCCTCGCTGCTCGATGCGCGCCACGGCGCAGCGCGCACCATGGTTGTGCGCACCTCGGCGCTGGTCACCAACCTGGGCGTGCATTTCAAGCTGGGCCGCGAGAACGCCCTGGCCTGGGTGACCACGCTCGACAAGGGCCAGAGCGTGGAGGGCGCCCGCGTGCGCGTGTCCGACTGCAATGGCCGCGAACTGGCCTCGGGCACCACGGATGCACACGGCGTGGCGCGTTTCGAGGGTCTGTCGTCCGACCCCCCGCTGTGCCGCGGGCAGGGCGACGGGGGCGATGCCTACTTCATCAGCGCACGCCACCAGGGGAGCGACGGTGTTGCGGACATGGCGTTCACCTGGAGCGACTGGCAGCGTGGCATCGAGCCCTGGCGCTTCAACGTGCCCACCAGCAACGATGTGCGCCCCGACGAACGGGCGCACACCATCTTCGACCGCACGCTGCTGCGCGCTGGCGAAACGGTGTCCATGAAGCACCTGCTGCGCACCGAGACACGGGGCGGCTTTGGCCTGCCCGCGCAGGAGCCCGATTCCCTGGTCATCACCCATGTGGGCAGCGGCCAGCAGTTCACCCAGCCGCTGGCCTGGCGCAAGACGGCCACCGGCGGGCGCAGTGCGCACAGCGAATTTGCGGTGCCACCCGCCGCCAAGCTGGGGGTGTACGAGGTCGCCTTGCACAGCAGCCGCAGCGATGGGCGCAGTTTTGCCTCGGGCCAGTTCCGGGTCGAGGAATTTCGCCTGCCCGTGTTCGAGGGCCGCGTGGGCCCGGCCGACAAGGCGCCGCTGGTGAATGTGCGCACCGTGCCCGCGAGTGTGCAGGTCAACTACGTGGCCGGTGGTGCTGCCGCGCAGTTGCCCGTGCGCGTGTCGGCCCTGGTGCGCAGCAAATACCTGCACTTTGACGACTACGACGCCTTCAGCTTCAACCCGCCCCGGGGCCGCCAGCAAGGCAGCACAGAGGGCGAAGAGGAAGAAGCCGCCCGCCAGGCGCCGCGCGTGATTGCCGACAAGCTGCCCCTCACCCTGGACCGCAACGGCACAGGCCGCATCGCGCTGGAGAACGTGCCCCGTGCCAGCACGGCGCAAGACCTGCTGATCGAAGCCACCTATGCCGACCCCAACGGCGAGGTGCAGACCCTGCGCAGCACCAGCAGCCTGTGGCCGGCCGGGGTGCTGGCCGGTATCAAGACCGAAGGCTGGGTCTCGGCCAGCCAGAAAATCCGTTTCCAGGCACTGGCGCTCACGCCTGATGGCAAGCCCGCCGCCGACGTGCCGCTGCAGGTGCAGGCCATTGCCCGCATCACCACCAGCAGTCGCAAGCGCATGGTGGGCGGCTTCTACAGCTACGACAACAAGACCGAAACCAAGGACCTGGGCACGGTGTGCACCGGCAAGAGCGACGCACGCGGCCTGCTGCTGTGCGAGACCAAGCTCGACGAGCCCGGCGAGGTGGAACTGGTTGCCACCGCACGCGACAAGGACGGCAACACCTTTGATGCGGCCTCGTCCGTATGGGTCACGCGCCAGGGCGAGCTGTGGTTTGGCGGCGAAAACCACGACCGCATGGACCTGCTGCCCGAGAAGAAGAGCTACCAGCCGGGCGACACCGCCAGGTTCCAGGTGCGCATGCCCTTCCGCTTTGCCACCGCGCTGGTCACGGTGGAGCGCGAAGGCATCATCGACACCCAGGTGGTGCAGCTCAACGGCAAGGACCCCACGGTCAGCCTGCAGGTGCAAGAGGGCTGGGGCCCCAACGTGTATGTGAGCGTGCTGGCGCTGCGCGGGCGCCTGCGCGAGGTGCCCTGGTACAGCTTCTTCACCTGGGGTTTCAAGGCGCCGCGCGAGTGGTGGACCGCCTTTTGGTACGAGGGCAAGGAATACGTTGCACCCACGGCGCTGGTCGATCTGAGCAAACCGGCTTTCCGCCTGGGCATGGCCGAAATCAAGGTGGGCAGCAAAGCGCACCAGATCAACGTGAAAGTGGTGGCCGACAAAGCCAGCTACCCGGTGCGCGGCAAGGCGCAGGTCACCATTACCGCCACCTTGCCCAATGGCAAGCCCGCCGCCCACGCCGAGGTGGCGTTGGCCGCCGTAGACCAGGCGCTGCTCGAACTCATGCCCAACACCAGCTGGAATGTGCTCGACGCCATGCTGCAGCGGCGCAGCTGGGGCGTTGCCACCGCGACCGCGCAGATGGAAATCATCGGGCGGCGCCACTACGGCCGCAAGGCCGTGGCAGCAGGCGGATGCTATAATGGATTATATTTTCATTCGGGAGTTTCCATGCCCGTTGTCCTGCGTGTAAATGGATTCAAGTTCTTTTTCTATCAGGCGGATGTTGCAAATGAACCCGCGCACGTTCACGTCGCCAAAGATGGAAACGA
>JAPKHH010000185.1:0-3995 GCA_026647025.1 Giesbergeria sp. | reverse complement strand
TCGTCGCCCGCATTGGGCAACTGCAGCAGGACAAACATGTCCGTCATGCTGGCGGCGGCCGTCTCGGACTGGCCCACACCCACGGTCTCCACAATCACCACATCGTAGCCGGCCGCCTCGCACACCAGCATGGCCTCGCGCGTCTTCTCGGCAACGCCGCCCAGGGTCCCGCTGCTGGGGCTGGGGCGGATGTAGGCCTGCTCGTGCACAGAGAGATGTTCCATGCGCGTCTTGTCACCCAGGATGGACCCACCCGACACCGTGCTCGACGGATCGATGGTCAGCACCGCCACGCGGTGGCCCTGGGCGATGAGGTACAGGCCCAGCGCCTCGATGAAGGTGGATTTGCCCACGCCCGGCACGCCGCTGATGCCAAGCCGAAACGCCTTGCCCGTGTGCGGCAGCAGCGCCGTCAGCAACTCGTCGCCCTGGGCGCGGTGGTCGGCGCGGGTGGATTCGAGCAGCGTGATGGCCTTGGCCATGGCGCGGCGGCGCACGGCGGGCGCGCCGTGGGTGATGGCCTGGACAAGCGCCTCGGCAGGGGCTTGGGTAAGGGCTTGGAGGTGGGGTGACATGCGGGCCTACAAAATCTCGAAACTGCGGCCATCGGGCAGCCGATAGCGGGAGAAGTCGCGCACATCGACGGTAAAAATCTGCGCCACGCCCGTCTCGCAAGCCAGCCAATACAGGGAGGCATCGGCCAGATCCATCTCGGTGCGCGGCTGCTGGGTGTAGCGCAGAATCCACTCGCACATCTGCGGCAAATCGCCGCTTTCAAACGGAAAGACCTGGACGGCACCTGCTGCGACCCACTGCAACAGCGCTACCCGGTAGCGCGGGCCGAGCAGGTGGCTCGCCTCGGTGATGCAGGGCCACGTCGTGTGCAACTGCAGCGGCGCCGCAGGTGCAAGCACCAGTTGCTGGAAATGCGCGTGAAACCGATCCTGCGGATCGAACAGCGCCACCATAGGCCCGGCATCGAGCAGACAGATCTTCACGGCTTGCCCCGCTCTGCCAGGTAAGCGGCATAGTCGTCTTGTTGCTGCACATAAGCGCCACGCAGGCTCTGGCGCAGGACTGCCTGGTGGGGCGAAAGGTCGGCATCCGCAGCCCCCTCGCCGACCTGGTAGCGCGCGGCCTCTTCCATCACCTGGTGGTAGAGCTGGGCAGGGTCCTTGCGCCCCAGGGCGCGCTCCACCGCAGCAATGATGAATTGCGACTTGGTCACTCCCAGGCGGCTGGCAGCCAGCTCCAGCTCTTTTTCCAGCAATGGGTTCATGCGAACGGATACAGCCATGACAAATTCCTGATTGAAATACCGTATTACTGTATTTCAAATGCCGACGTCAGGCAACGGCTTTCTTGATTTGCTCCAGCACATCCTTGGCGCTGGCCGGAATCGGTGTGCCGGGGCCATAGATACCCTTGACGCCCGATTCGTACAGAAATTCGTAGTCCTGCGCCGGAATCACCCCGCCGACAAACACCACGATGTCGTCGGCGCCCTGCGCCTTGAGCGAGGCAATGATGGCCGGCACCAGGGTCTTGTGGCCTGCGGCAAGGGTCGAGACGCCCACGGCGTGCACATCGTTTTCAATCGCCTGGCGGGCGCATTCCTCGGGGGTCTGGAACAGCGGGCCAATGTCCACGTCAAAGCCCAGGTCGGCAAACGCCGTGGCCACCACCTTGGCGCCGCGGTCGTGCCCGTCCTGGCCCAGTTTGGCGATCATCACGCGTGGGCGGCGACCCTGCGCTTGCGCAAAGGTGTCGATCTCGCCCTTGAGTTGGTCCCAGCCCTCGGCCGAATCGTAAGCTGCAGCGTACACGCCAGTCACCTTTTGCGTATCGGCGCGGTGGCGCCCGTAAACTTTTTCGAGCGCATCGCTCACCTCACCCACGGTGGCGCGCAGGCGTATGGCCTTGATGGACAGATCCAGCAGATTGCCCTCACCGCTTTCTGCTGCAGAAGTGAGAGCATCCAGCGCTTGCTGGACGAGCGCTGGATCGCGTTTTGCCCTGATATTTTTGAGTCGTTCAATCTGGCCATCGCGCACCTTGACGTTGTCGATCTGCAGGATATCGACCGGGTCTTCCTTGGCCAGCTTGTACTTGTTGACGCCGACAATCACGTCCTTGCCACTGTCGATGCGGGCTTGCTTCTCAGCCGCAGCGGCTTCGATCTTGAGCTTGGCCCAGCCGCTGTCCACAGCCTGCGTCATGCCGCCCATGGCTTCGACTTCTTCAATGATCGCCCAGGCGGCATCCATCATGTCCTGGGTGAGCTTTTCCATCATGTAGCTGCCGGCCCAGGGGTCGACCACGTTGGTGATGTGCGTCTCTTCCTGGATGATGAGCTGCGTGTTGCGCGCAATGCGCGAGCTAAATTCCGTGGGCAGCGCAATGGCTTCGTCGAGCGCATTGGTGTGCAGGCTTTGGGTGCCGCCAAACACCGCGGCCATGGCCTCGATGGTGGTGCGCACGATGTTGTTGTAGGGGTCCTGCTCGGTGAGCGACCAGCCCGAGGTCTGGCAGTGCGTGCGCAGCATCAGGCTCTTGGGGTTCTTGGCGCCGGTTTCCTTCATGATGCGGCACCACAGCAGGCGGGCTGCGCGCATCTTGGCGACTTCAAGGTAGAAGTTCATGCCAATGGCCCAGAAGAACGACAGGCGCCCGGCGAACGCGTCCACATCCAGGCCCGAGGCAATGGCCGTCTTCACGTACTCCTTGCCGTCGGCCAGCGTAAAGGCCAGTTCCAGCGCCTGGTTGGCCCCGGCTTCCTGCATGTGGTAACCCGAGATCGAGATCGAGTTGAACTTCGGCATGTTCTTGGCCGTGTACCCGATGATGTCGCCAATGATGCGCATCGAGGGCTTGGGCGGGTAGATGTACGTGTTGCGCACCATGAACTCTTTCAGAATGTCGTTCTGAATGGTTCCCGAGAGCTGGTCTTGCGAAACGCCCTGCTCTTCCGCCGCCACCACGTAACCCGCCAGCACCGGCAGCACGGCGCCGTTCATGGTCATCGATACGCTGACCTTGTCCAGCGGAATCTGGTCGAACAGAATCTTCATGTCCTCGACCGAGTCAATGGCGACGCCCGCCTTGCCCACGTCGCCTGTCACGCGGGGGTGGTCCGAGTCGTAGCCGCGGTGCGTGGCCAGGTCGAAGGCCACCGACACCCCCTGCCCGCCTGCCGCCAGCGCCTTGCGATAGAAAGCGTTGGACTCTTCAGCGGTGGAGAACCCGGCGTACTGCCGAATCGTCCACGGCCGCACCGCGTACATGGTGGCCTGCGGGCCGCGCAGGTAGGGCTCGAAACCTGGCAAGGTATTGGCGTACGGCAGGCTGGCCGTGTCTTCGGCGGTGTACAGCGGCTTGACGGTGATGCCGTCGGGCGTGACCCAGTTCAAGGCTTCCACATTGCCACCGGGGGCCGATTTGGCGGCGGCCTTGGCCCAGGCGTCCAGGCTGGCGGCAGCAAACTCTGGGGCGTTCTTGTTGTGCGGGTCACTCATGGCGGCAAATTCTCCGACGGTTGGCATGGCTGGGTTTCAGGGCATTCCCTGTGCTGCCAGCGAGTTTACATCATTCATAATTATTCATTCAAAATATTCCATGCAGCTTACAATCGCACCATGTCTGCTCTCACCCTCACCCCCCGTGCTCTGTATGAAGAAGTGGCCGAACTGCTGCGCCAGCGCATCTTCCGGCGCGAATTGGAGCCGGGGTGCTGGATCGACGAACTCAAGATTGCCGAGGAGTTCGGCATCAGCCGCACCCCCCTGCGCGAGGCCCTGAAGGTACTGGCCGCCGAGGGCCTGGTGACCATGAAGGTGCGCCGGGGCGCCTATGTGACCGAGATGTCCGAAAAGGACTTGCGCGACGTCTACCACCTGCTCAGCCTGCTCGAAAGCGATGCTGCAGGCGTGGTGGCGCGTACCGCCAGTGCCGAAGACCTGCGCATGCTCGAGCAATTGCACGCCGAACTGGAAGCC
>JAPKHH010000184.1:0-4002 GCA_026647025.1 Giesbergeria sp. | reverse complement strand
CGATGGCGTCGTCGATCTGCACGCGCAGCAGGCGGCGCACGGCCGGGTCCATGGTGGTTTCCCAGAGCTGCTCGGGGTTCATTTCGCCCAGGCCCTTGTAGCGCTGGCGGCTGGTGGTGCGTTCGGCTTCGCTGATGAGCCAGCGCATGGCCTGGCGGAAGTCGCTGACTTTTTCATCTTTGGCCTTTTCGCCTTCGCCGCGCATGACCTTGGCGCCCTCGCCCAGCAGGCCGCGGAAGGTGTCGGCAGCTTCCTGCAGGGCAGCGTAGTCGGCGCCGTGCACGAAGTCCTGCGTGAGGATGCTGCTCTTGATGTTGCCGTGGTGGCGGCGGCTGATGCGCAGGATGGGTTTGTCGCTGCGTGCGTCGAATTCGCCGGCCACTTCGGGGGGCACGCCGGTGGTGGAGAGTTCCGCCAGCTTGGCCTGCATGGCCACGGCGCTGGCCTGGGCTTCTTCCAGGGTGTCGAGTTTGACGGCCACGCCGTCGGCAATGGCGCGCAGGGCTTCCTGGTCCATGAAGGCCGACAGGCGTGCAATCACGGCTTCGGCGGTCTGGTGCTTGCGTGCCAGTTCGGCCAGGGTGTCGCCTGCCAGCACCTGGGGGTTGGTGCCGCCGGTGTTCACGCTGGCGTCTTTCAGGGCGATGCGCAGCAGGTACTGGTCCAGGGCTGGGCCGTCTTTCAGGTACAGCTCTTCCTTGCCGCTCTTGACCTTGTACAGCGGCGGCTGGGCGATGTAGATGTGGCCGCGCTCCACCAGGTCGGGCATCTGGCGGTAGAAGAAGGTCAGCAGCAGCGTGCGGATGTGCGCGCCGTCCACGTCGGCGTCGGTCATGATGATGATGCGGTGGTAGCGCAGCTTGGCGACGTCGAAGTCGTCGCTGCCGCTTTTGCCGCTCTCTGCGCTGGCCTTGCCGATGCCGGTGCCCAGGGCGGTGATGAGGGTGACGATTTCGTTGCTGGTGAGCAGCTTTTCGTAGCGCGCCTTTTCCACGTTCAGGATCTTGCCGCGCAGCGGCAGGATGGCCTGGAACTTGCGGTCGCGCCCCTGCTTGGCAGAGCCACCGGCGGAGTCGCCCTCGACGATGTAGATCTCGCACATCGCCGGGTCTTTTTCCTGGCAGTCGGCCAGCTTGCCGGGCAGGCCCATGCCGTCGAGCACGCCCTTGCGGCGCGTCATTTCACGCGCCTTGCGGGCGGCTTCGCGGGCGCGGGCGGCTTCCACGATCTTGCCGCAGATGATCTTGGCGTCTGCCGGGCGCTCCTGCAGGTAGTCGGTGAGCAGCTTGCCCACGATGTCTTCGACCGGCGCGCGCACTTCGCTCGACACCAGCTTGTCCTTGGTCTGGCTGCTGAACTTGGGCTCAGGCACCTTCACGCTCAGCACGCAGCACAGGCCTTCGCGCATGTCGTCGCCGGTCACTTCGACCTTGGCCTTCTTGGCGAACTCGTTCTCTTCGATGTATTTGTTGATGACGCGGGTCATCGCGGCGCGCAGGCCGGTGAGGTGGGTGCCGCCGTCGCGCTGCGGGATGTTGTTGGTAAAACAGAGGACCTGCTCGCTGTAGCCGCTGTTCCACTGCATCGCCACTTCGACGCCGATGTGCGTGCCAGGGATGCCGCCATAGGTCTCGGCGGGGCGCTCTCCTGCCGCGTAGAACGACGTGGGGTGCAGGACGGTCTTGCCCTTGTTGATGAATTCCACAAAACCGCGTACACCACCGGCACCGGAGAAGTCGTCTTCCTTGCCGCTGCGCTCGTCGAGCAGGCGGATGCGCACGCCGTTGTTCAGGAACGAGAGCTCACGCAGGCGCTTGGCCAGAATCTCGTAGTGGAACTCGTTGTTTTCCTTGAAGATTTCGGTGTCGGGCAGAAAGTGCACCTCGGTGCCGCGCTTTTCCGTGTCGCCCGTGATTTTCATGGGCGAGACTTCGACGCCGTCCACCTTCTCGATGATGCGGTTCTGCACGAAGCCCCGGCTGAATTCCAGCACATGCATCTTGCCTTCGCGGCGCACCGTCAGGCGCAGCATCTTGCTGAGCGCATTCACGCAGCTCACGCCCACGCCGTGCAGACCGCCCGAGACCTTGTAGCTGTTCTGGTTGAACTTGCCGCCGGCATGCAGCTCGGTCAGTGCAATCTCGGCGGCACTGCGCTTGGGCTCGTGCTTGTCGTCCATCTTCACGCCCGTGGGGATGCCGCGGCCGTTGTCGGTCACGCTGATGGAGTTGTCCGAGTGGATGGTGACCACGATGTCGTCGCAATGCCCGGCCAGGGCCTCGTCAATGGAGTTGTCCACCACCTCGAACACCAGGTGGTGCAGGCCGGTGCCGTCCGACGTGTCGCCGATGTACATGCCGGGGCGCTTGCGCACCGCTTCCAGGCCTTCGAGGATGGTGATGGCGCCTTCGCCATAGCCTTCGCTCGCACCCGCCTGGTGGGCATCGATCTTGGGCGCCTCGGGGGCGCCGTTGCCCATGTCTTCGGGTTCTGGCAGGGTAGATTCAGCGGTCATGGTCGGCCTTGGCGGTCAGGGGGGAACGGTGGTGTTCCCTCGAAAATAGAGAAAAAATGGCTGTAACGCATGGTGATCAAGCGCTTGCAGCTATAAATACAATAGCAAAAATCAAATGCGCATGGGCATGACGACGTACTTGAAGCGGTCGCTGTCGGGCAGCGTCAGCAGGGCCGAGCTGTTGCCATCGGCCAGCGAGATCTTCACCATGTCCTGCTGCATGCTGGACAGGGCGTCGATGAGGTAGGTGACGTTGAAGCCGATCTCGATCGCGTCGCCGCCGTAGTCGATGTCGAGTTCGTCCACCGCCTCTTCCTGCTCGGCGTTGTTGCTGGCTACGCGGAGCTGGCCGGGTTCCAGGTTCAGGCGCACGCCCTTGAACTTGTCGCTGGTCATGATGGCGGTGCGCTGCAGGCTGGCGAGCAGCGGTGCGCGCCCCAGGGTGACGCTGTTGTGGTGGTTTTGCGGGATCACACGGTTGTAGTCGGGGAACTTGCCTTCAACCAGCTTGGTGACGAATTCCAGCGCGCCAAAGCTGAACTTGGCCTGGTTGCCGGCAAAGCGCATTTCCAGCGCCCCATCCGCGTCGCTGAGCAGGCGCTGCAGTTCGATCACGGTCTTGCGCGGCAGGATCACTTCCTGCTTGGGCACTTCCACGTCCAGCGTGGCACTGGCAAACGCCAGGCGGTGTCCGTCGGTGGCGATCAGGCTGAGCGTCTGGCCTTCGGCGACGAACAGGATGCCGTTGAGGTAGTAGCGGATGTCCTGCACCGCCATGGCAAAGGCCACCTGGCCCAGCAGGTGCTTGAGGGTCTTTTGCGGCACGCTGAAGGCCGGACCAAAGTTGGCGGCCTCCTGCACCAGCGGAAAGTCCTCCGCCGCCAGGGTTTGCAGCGTGAAGCGGCTCTTGCCACCCTTGAGAACGAGCTTGTCCTGGCTGGTTTCCAGGCTCACCGTCTGGTCGGACGGCATGGTGCGCAGCACGTCGATGATCTTGCGGGCGTTGACGGTGGTGGTGAAGTCGCCCGTGTCGCCGCCCAGTTCCGCCGTGGTGCGGATCTGCACCTCCAGGTCGCTGGTGGTCAGTTGCAGTGCATTGCCGGTCTTGCGGATCAGCACATTGGCCAGGATGGGCAGCGTATGCCGACGCTCGACGATGCCGGCGACCGATTGCAGAACCGCGAGAACCTTGTCTTGTGTTGCCTTCAGGACGATCATGTCAACCTCTTGTGTTTCTGGGAAGGGTGCGCGCACAGCGGCATGGGTGTTGCCTCTCCCGGCTGCGCAACACGCCATTTTGCCTTTTTGCGGGGGCGTTTCTTATTGGTAACTGCACCACCTGCAAGCGGTCAGCCCTTGAGGGTCTGTTCCAGCACGTGCAGTTGCTGGTTCAACTCGGTCAGTTGCTGGCGCTCGGCCGCCATCTTGCGCACGGCATGCAGCACGGTGGTGTGGTCGCGCCCGCCAAACAGCTCGCCAATCTCGGG
>JAPKHH010000183.1:0-4026 GCA_026647025.1 Giesbergeria sp. | reverse complement strand
ATACGCCACCGTAGAGCCTGGAACAAGAAGTCCGCGTCATGTTCAAGAAAAAGCCCCGAGCGCTGGGACTGGCAGTGCCCGCCATGCCGATGGGCTTACCGGGCACGAATGGGCCGGCTTACAGCGGTCGGCGCACCCCCTTCAAGCGCTGCTGATTCAGAAAGATGGATTAGCAGAAATTTTCAACATGTATTCGTAAGGTCATCATGAACACCATCAAACAAATTCTTGCCATTTCCGCCGTGGCCGTGGGTATAGCGCTGCCCATGAGCAGCTTTGCCCAGGCAAGCATGGAGCCTGGCAAGACAGAAGCGGCACAGTCGGCGTCCCTGACCGATGGCGAGATCAAGAAAGTTGATCTGGACAACGGCAAGGTCACCATCAAGCACGGTGAAATCAAGCACATGGACATGCCCGGTATGACCATGGTATTCACCGCGAAGGACAAGAGCCTGTTGTCCAACGTGAAGCCTGGCGACAAGGTCAAGTTCATGGTCGTCAACGAGGGCGGGAAGATGGTTGTCACAGACATTCAGCCCGCTCAGTGAGAACACGCTGCTTTAGCGTGCTGTGTCGTCGCGGATGGATTTATTGATTGCTGACTGCGACGGTTTTGTAATCTGGAGAAGGAGAGCACTATGTCAAAAATTCACCATACCCTGATCGGGGTCTGTGTCGCTGCGGCCTCACTGAGCGTGATGGCGCAAGCCGCCGATGAGCACAAGGCCCATCACCCTGCAGGTAGCACGCAGCCCGCGTCCACCCAAATGAAGACTTCCGCAAAGCCAATGGGTACGGGGCCGATGGCTGGAATGGCCAAGATGGACGAGCATATGAAGTCCATGCAAGCGATGCACGAAAAGATGATGGCGGCCAAAACGCCGGAGGAGCGGCAGGCACTCATGGACGAGCACATGAGGCTCATGCAGGACGGCATGGGGATGATGCAGCAGATGGGCGCAGGCATGCAGGGCATGGGTGGCATGCAAGGTGGAAAGGGCATGTCCTCCAACATGGCCGAGCGTCATCAGATGATGGAAAAGCGCATGGAAATGATGCAGTCCATGATGCAAATGATGATGGACCGCCTGCCTGCCACGCCGACCAAGTAACGCACCCACCTGATTGCGAGTCACCATGAGCCATCAACACGACGGACACGAGTCGCCCCCAGTTTCTGGAGTTCTCGATACGCCATCGGCTACGTGGCGATTGGTGCCGTGGCGGCGTATTTTTTGTTGATAGAACACCTCGCGCATGTCGTCGGGGCGCTACCTTTTCTCCTGCTCCTCGCCTGCCCGCTGATGCATGTTTTCATGCACGGCAGCCACGGTGGGCATGGTCACCATGGCCAGAGCAAGCCTGATGTGTCGAAGACTGCCGAATCGCGCAAAGAAGGAGATCCCCAGTGAACCACACCGAATCTGCTTATGGCCTGTGGTCGTTGGTCATCATCAATTCAGCGATCTTCATCATGTTTGCGTTCAGCTTTTTCAAGCCTGCAACGGCCCGTGACTGGAGGACGTTTGGCGCATTCGCAGCCTTCATAGTTGCCTTGTTCGTAGAGATGTATGGCTTCCCGCTGACGATTTATCTGATATCGGGCTGGCTTCAAACCAAGTTCCCTAATCTGGATCTGCTCTCCCACACCTCGGGTCACTTGTGGTCCACCCTGTTGGGCGAAAAGGGCGACCCGCATTTCGGCGTACTGCACATCGCCAGCTACGTTTTTCTGGGCTTTGGTTTCTACCTGTTGTCCACAGCGTGGAATGTGCTCTACCACGCTCAGCGTGGCCAATCGCTTGCAACAACAGGCCCCTACGCGCGCATTCGCCATCCGCAGTACGTGGCTTTTGTGATGATTCTGCTGGGCTTCCTGCTGCAGTGGCCCACCTTGCTGACCTTGGCCATGTTCCCTGTCTTGCTCCTGATGTACGGACGTCTGGCAATCACCGAAGAGAACGAAATGCACAAACAGTTCGGTGCAACTTACGACACATACGCCCAGCGCACACCCCGGTTTATCCCTCGCATGGGCAAGGCCCAGTCGACGACTGACTCGGTGTCAAAAAGATGATCTGGAATATTTCCCCGGCGGTATACGTTTCAATTTTTAGGAGTTTGATATATGAAAACGATTGATCTGCAAGTCGAGGGCATGAGCTGCGGCTCATGCGTCAAGCACGTCACGCACGCATTGCAACCGCTGCCGGGTGTCAGTGGGGTGGAGGTCGATCTCCAGTCTGGGCATGTCCGGGTGAGCGGGGAACTGGCGCAGGGCAGCGCCCCATTGTTGATGGCATTGACGGATGCGGGTTACCCCGCAAAGCTGGCCACAGACGCGCCCATTCCCGCTGCGACCTCGCAGCCTAAAGCCTCGGGCTGCCACAGCGGCGGTGCGGGGGGCTGTGGTTGCCGATGACGGCCACGGTATTTGATTCAGGGTCGACCGGCTGGGCGCGTCCGCGCCCGCACCTTTTGCTGGCAACTTTGAAGGAGCAACGCCATGGATCAGCCTGACAACGACTCCCATGCGCCATCGTTCTGGCGCCGCCCAGCCGGCATGGCGCTGGCAACGGCTGCCGTGATCGCTGGTTTTTATCTGCTGCGAGAGCACTGGGGCCATGTTCTGGGTTATTGGCCCTACCTGCTGCTGCTCGCCTGTCCGCTAATGCACCTGATGCACGGCCACGGCGGCCATGGTGGGCACGGCAACCATGCGCAGCCGCCACGGCGCACCAACAACAACAAGGAATAAGCAATGGACATGCATGCACACCACCATCACGGCAGTCACCCCCCTGCCGAGCCAGCCTCGCCAAAGGATCTAAAGGATCCGGTGTGCGGCATGACCGTTACGGAGCAGTCTGAACACAAATTGACGCACGAAGGGCGGCCCTACTATTTCTGTAGCGCCAAGTGCCAAGGCAAGTTCGCAGCGAACCCACTGCAATACCTTGTATCTACTGCACCCGAGGACACCGCGCCAGAGCCGGCCGGCACCATCTACACCTGCCCTATGCACCCCGAGGTGCGGCAGGATCATCCTGGAGTCTGTCCCAAGTGCGGCATGACATTGGAGCCCATCATTCCACTGGACGAGGAAGACAACCATGAGTTAAAGGATTTTCAGCATCGCTTCTGGTGGACGCTGCCATTCACAGTCATTGTCACCGTTCTTGCAATGTTCGGCCATCGTCTTGGATGGTTTGACATGAAGGTGCAAACCTGGGTTGAGCTGGTGCTTTCCTTACCCGTCGTGTTGTGGACGGGGTGGCCCTTCTTCGTACGCGGCTGGCAGTCTCTCGTCCTCCGCAGCCCCAACATGTGGACCTTGATCGGTTTGGGTACGGGCGCGGCCTTTCTCTACAGCCTCGTGGCTACCGTGGCGCCGGGCGTGTTCCCGGATTCATTCATTTCCATGGGGCGCGTGGCGGTCTACTACGAGGCGGCAGTGGTCATCATCTCGCTGACCATGCTGGGCCAGATCATCGAGTTGAAGGCCCGTTCGCAAACTTCTGCGGCCATCAAGGCGCTGCTCGGTTTGGCACCCAAGACGGCACGTCGGATCAATGCGGATGGCAACGAAGAAGACGTACCGCTGAACCATGTTCACGTCGGTGACCTGTTGCGCATCCGCCCCGGCGAGAAAGTGCCGGTCGACGGCGTTGTGACTGAAGGCAGCAGTGCGGTCGATGAATCCATGCTGACCGGTGAGCCTGTGCCGGTGACCAAACGCCTTGGTGACAAGGTGATTGGCGCCACGATGAACACCAGTGGCGCCCTGGTAATGCGCGCCGAGAAGGTCGGTGCGGCCACCATGCTGTCGCAGATTGTTCAGATGGTGGCCAATGCCCAGCGCTCGAAGGCGCCCATGCAGCGCATGGCGGATGTGGTGGCAGGCAAATTTGTGGTCGTGGTGGTGCTCATCGCCATTGCCACCTTCTTTGTCTGATCGGACACCGAACCGCTCGGCAATCTGGTCGAGATCGATTTTTACGCGACGAGCGACCCGTTGACAAGGGT
>JAPKHH010000182.1:0-4098 GCA_026647025.1 Giesbergeria sp. | reverse complement strand
CGCACCAAGCCCCACGTCAACGTGGGCACCATCGGTCACGTGGACCACGGCAAGACGACGCTGACGGCGGCGATTGCCACCGTGCTGTCCGCCAAGTTCGGCGGTGAAGCCAAGGCCTACGACCAGATCGACGCAGCGCCCGAAGAAAAGGCACGCGGCATCACGATCAACACGGCGCACGTGGAATACGAAACGGCCAACCGCCACTACGCCCACGTGGACTGCCCCGGCCACGCCGACTACGTCAAGAACATGATCACCGGCGCTGCCCAGATGGACGGCGCCATCCTGGTGTGCTCGGCCGCTGACGGCCCCATGCCCCAGACCCGCGAACACATCCTGCTGGCCCGCCAGGTGGGCGTGCCCTACATCATCGTGTTCCTGAACAAGTGCGACATGGTGGATGACGAAGAGCTGCTCGAGCTGGTCGAAATGGAAGTGCGCGAGCTCCTCGACAAATACGACTTCCCTGGCGACGACACCCCCATCATCCGCGGCTCGGCCAAGCTGGCCCTGGAAGGTGACAAGGGCCCCCTGGGCGAACAAGCCATCGACAAGCTGGCCGAAGCCCTGGACACCTACATCCCCACGCCTGAGCGCGCTGTGGACGGTGCCTTCCTGATGCCCGTGGAAGACGTGTTCTCCATCTCCGGTCGCGGCACCGTCGTGACCGGCCGTATCGAGCGCGGCGTCATCAAGGTCGGCGAAGAAATCGAAATCGTCGGTATCAAGGACACGGCCAAGACCACCTGCACGGGCGTGGAAATGTTCCGCAAGCTGCTCGACCAGGGCCAGGCAGGCGACAACGTTGGCCTGCTGCTGCGCGGCACCAAGCGTGAAGACGTCGAGCGCGGCCAGGTGCTGTGCAAGCCCGGCTCCATCAAGCCACACACGCACTTCACCGCCGAGGTGTATGTGCTGTCCAAGGACGAAGGTGGCCGTCACACGCCCTTCTTCAACAACTACCGCCCCCAGTTCTACTTCCGTACCACGGACGTGACGGGTGCGATCGAGCTGCCAGAAGGCAAGGAAATGGTCATGCCGGGTGACAACGTGTCGATCACCGTCAAGCTGATCAACCCCATCGCCATGGAAGAAGGCCTGCGTTTCGCTATCCGCGAAGGCGGCCGTACCGTGGGCGCTGGCGTCGTGGCCAAGATCATTGCTTAATTGTTGAGCAGCACAAGGAACTTGCCATGTCCAAGCAAAAAATCCGCATCCGCCTCAAGGCGTTTGACTACAAGCTGATCGACCAGTCCGCTGCCGAGATCGTTGACACTGCCAAGCGCACCGGCGCCATCGTCAAGGGCCCCGTGCCCCTGCCGACGCGCATGAAGCGTTTCGACATCCTGCGCTCGCCGCACGTCAACAAGACCAGCCGCGACCAGCTCGAAATCCGTACGCACCAGCGTCTGATGGACATCGTCGACCCGACCGACAAGACGGTTGACGCTTTGATGAAGCTCGACCTGCCCGCAGGCGTGGACGTCGAAATCAAGCTGCAATAAGAAGCAGAAATCCTGGCGGCCAACGCCGCCAGGCATCCTGGAAACAACGCGAACTTGCTTTCAT
Source organism: Giesbergeria sp. (assembly GCA_026647025.1). Classification (GTDB taxonomy): domain Bacteria; phylum Pseudomonadota; class Gammaproteobacteria; order Burkholderiales; family Burkholderiaceae_C; genus Simplicispira. The sequence goes on along the minus strand of JAPKHH010000182.1, from coordinate 2,526 downwards.
CGGCAGTTCGCGTTATACTTTGAGGCTTCGCCTTTTTGCGTTTGCAAACAGGCGGAGTTTTATCAACCGTCTTTCATGCACTTGCAGTGCAACGCCGGGGCCAATTGCAGTCGCGGCGGTGGAAGTTTTGGAGAAACAAATGAGTCTGAGCAACTCCCTGGGGTTGCTGGGCCGCAAGGTGGGCATGATGCGCCTGTTCACTGATGATGGGGACGCAGTTCCTGTCACGGTGGTGGATGTGTCGAACAACCGCGTGACCCAGATCAAAACCCAAGAGAACGATGGCTATGTGTCCGTGCAGGTCACATTCGGTTCGCGCAAGGCTTCTCGCGTGACCAAGCCACAAGCTGGCCACCTCGCGAAAGCGGGCGTTGAAGCCGGTGAAATCATCCGCGAATTCCGCGTGACCGCTGATACGGCTGCCCAGTACAAGCCGGGCGCCACCGTGCCTGTGGCCAACCTGTTCGCTGTGGGTCAAAAAGTGGATGTGCAGGGTACTTCGATTGGTAAGGGCTACGCCGGTACCATCAAGCGCCACAACATGTCTTCCCAGCGCGCCTCGCACGGTAACAGCCGTTCGCACAACGTGCCGGGTTCCATCGGTATGGCGCAGGATCCGGGCCGCGTGTTTCCGGGCAAGCGCATGACCGGTCACATGGGCGACGAAACTGTCACCACGCAAAATCTCGATGTGGTTCGTATCGACGAAGCACGCCAACTGCTCTTGATCAAGGGCGCTGTTCCGGGCTCCAAGGGTGGGTTCGTGACGGTGCGTCCGGCTGTCAAGGCCACCGCTGCCAAAGGAGCGAACTGATGCAGCTCGAACTCCTGAATGACCAAGGCCAGGCCGCATCCAAGTTTGATGCGCCCGAGACCGTGTTCGGTCGTGAATACAACGAAGATCTGGTGCACCAGATCGTGGTTGCTTACCGTGCCAACGGCCGTCAGGGCACCCGTGCCCAGAAGGACCGCGAGCAGGTTCGCCACTCCACCAAGAAGCCCTTCAAGCAAAAGGGCACCGGCCGCGCTCGCGCCGGTATGACTTCCTCGCCTCTGTGGCGTGGGGGCGGTCGCATCTTCCCGAATCTGCCTGATGAGAACTTCACGCAGAAGATCAACAAGAAGATGTACCGCGCCGGCATGGCGTCCATCCTGTCGCAACTCGCCCGCGAAGGCCGTCTGGCCGTGGTCGATTCGCTCACGCTGGAGTCGCCCAAGACCAAGGTGCTGGCCGACAAGTTCAAGGCCATGAACCTGCAGTCGGTGATGGTGATCGCCGAGGAAGTCGACGAAAACCTGTACCTTGCTTCGCGCAATCTGAAGAACGTGTTCGTCGTCGAACCGCGCTATGCAGATCCCGTGTCGCTGGTGCACTACAAGAAAGTGCTCGTCACCAAGGGCGCGATCGACCAACTCAAGGAGATGTTCGCATGAGCACGCTCAAGTTTGACGAAGGTCGTCTGATGCAGGTGCTGGTCGCTCCCATCGTGTCCGAAAAGGCCACCATGGTTGCCGAGAAGTCCAACGCTGTGACGTTCAAAGTGCTGCAGAACGCAACCAAACCCGAAATCAAGGCCGCCGTGGAATTGATGTTCAAGGTCGAGGTCAAGGGCGTTTCTGTGGTGAACACCAAAGGCAAGACCAAGCGCTTTGGCAAGACCGTGGGCCGTCGCGACAATGTGCGCAAGGCTTACGTGATGCTCAAACCAGGTCAAGAGCTGAACCTGTCCGGGGAGGCTGCGTAATCATGGCTGTCATCAAGATGAAACCCACCTCGCCCGGCCAACGTGCCGTGGTGAAGGTTACCCGTGACCACCTGTACAAGGGTGAAGCTTACGCCCCGCTGCTGGAGCCCCAGTTCCAGAAGGCAGGCCGTAACAACAACGGTCACATCACCACCCGCCACAAGGGCGGTGGTCACAAGCACCACTACCGTGTGGTGGACTTCAAGCGCAACAAGGATGGCATTCCAGCCAAGGTCGAGCGCATCGAGTACGACCCGAACCGTACGGCCCACATCGCTCTGGTGTGCTATGCCGACGGCGAGCGTCGTTACATCATCGCTCCCCGCAACCTGGAAGTGGGCGCAACCCTGCTGTCCGGTTCGGAAGCGCCGATCCGCGCTGGCAACACGCTGCCTATCCGCAACATCCCCGTGGGTTCGACCATCCACTGCATCGAGCTCAAGCCCGGTGCCGGTGCGCAGATCGCCCGTTCGGCTGGTGCTTCGGCTACGCTGCTGGCCCGGGAAAGCGTCTATGCGCAAGTTCGCATGCGTTCCGGTGAAGTGCGCCGCATCCACATTGAATGCCGCGCCACGATTGGTGAAGTTGCCAACGAGGAACACAGCCTGCGCCAACTCGGCAAGGCCGGTGTGAAGCGTTGGATGGGTATCCGTCCTACGGTGCGTGGCGTGGCCATGAACCCGGTGGATCACCCCACCATCGGTAGAGGAGCGGCGTGAGCAGCGTGGAGAAGAACGAGCCGAAGTTGATGATGAAGTAGAAGATCTGGAAGACCTTCGGG
>JAPKHH010000181.1:0-4102 GCA_026647025.1 Giesbergeria sp. | reverse complement strand
CCAACTGTGACGTGGGCGCCTCGTGGGCACTGCCGCGCCTGGTGGGCCTGCGCCGCGCGCTGGAAATCGCCCTGCTGGGCGACACCTACACCGCCCCCGAGGCCGAACGCCTGGGCCTCATCAACCGGGTGCTGCCCACCGCCGAGCTGGACACCGCCGTGCAGCAACTGGCCGAGCGCCTGGCCGCCGGGCCCACCGTGGCCTATGGCCACATGCGCCGCCTGCTGCGCAGCAGCTTCGACCACGACCTGCCCACACAACTGCACGCCGAAGCCGCCGCTTTTGCACAATGTGGCCACACGGCCGACCTGCCCGAGGGCATCGAAGCCTTTTTCGCCAAGCGCACCCCGGCCTTCCAGGGCCGCTGATCCCCGTTTTTTCATCTCCGGAGAATTTCCATGACCCACCGCGACGTCTTCATCGTCAGCACCGCCCGCACCGCCATCGGCACCTTTGGCGGCGCGCTCAAGGACGTGCCCAACACCCAGCTGGCCACCACCGCCGTCAAGGCGGCCATCGCGCGCTCGGGCCTGGCGCCCGACGCCGTGGGCCATGTGGTCATGGGCAATGTGATCCCCACCGACACCAAGGACGCCTACCTTGCCCGCGTGGCCGCCATCGACGCGGGCTGCCCCATCGAGACGCCCGCCTTCAACGTCAACCGCCTGTGCGGCTCGGGCCTGCAGGCCATCATCAGCGCCGCGCAGGCCATTGGCTACGGCGACTGCGATGTGGCCGTGGGCGGCGGCAGCGAATCCATGAGCCGGGGCCCCTATTTCGACCAGGCGGCCCGCTACGGCGCACGCATGGGCGACGCCAAGAGCATCGACTACATGCTGGGCATCCTGCACGACCCCTGGCAAAAAATGCACATGGGCATCACCGCCGAGAACGTGGCCGAGCGCTACAAGATCTCGCGCGCAATGCAGGACCAGCTCGCTTGCGAGAGCCAGCGCCGCGCGGCCGCCGCCATTGCCGCGGGCTACTTCAAGGAACAGATCGTCCCGGTCGAAATTGCCACGCGCAAAGGCACCGTGCTGTTCGACACCGACGAGCATGTGCGCGCCGCCACCACCGTCGAGGTGCTGGCCGGCATGAAGCCCGCGTTCAAGAAGGACGGCGGCACCGTCACCGCAGGCAACGCCTCGGGCATCAACGACGGCGCCAGCGCCGTGGTGCTGGTGGCAGGCGACCGCATCAGCGCCCTGGGCGTGAAGCCCCTGGCCCGCCTGGTGGGCTACGCGCACGCAGGCGTGGACCCGGCCTACATGGGCATCGGCCCCGTACCCGCCACGCAGAAGGTACTGGCACGCACCGGGTTGAAGGTGCAGGACATGGACGTGATCGAGGCCAACGAAGCCTTTGCCGCCCAGGCCTGTGCCGTGGTGCAGGAGCTGGGCCTGGACCCGGCCAAGGTCAACCCCAACGGCTCGGGCATCTCGCTCGGCCACCCCGTGGGCGCCACCGGCGCCATCATCACCACCAAGGCCATTGCCGAACTGCACCGCACCGGCGGGCGCTACGCACTGGTGACCATGTGCATCGGCGGCGGCCAGGGCATTGCCGCGATCTACGAACGGGTGTAAACACCCTTCTGCTGGAGGTCAAAAAATTTAGACATTTTTGGCCTCCAGCGCTGATGCTGCAAGCGCAAGCAGCTATTTTTAATATAGCAACAAAGCCATGCTGACCAACCATTTCCTCCCTGCCGACGAACGCGCCGAACTGCAGCTGTTCACCGACGCGCTCGAACGCTTCTGCGACACCGAGATCGAGCCCCACTACCGCGACTGGGAAAAGGCCGGCCAGGTGCCGCGCGAGCTGTTCACCCGCATGGGCGCGCAAGGTTACCTGTGCGCCGATGTGCCCGAACAGTACGGCAGCAGCGGCGCCAGCGTGCACTTCTCGTTCGCCGTGATCGAGGTGCTCTCGCGCCGGGGCTACGGCGGCTTCGTGGGCGGTCTGCAGGTGCACAACGACATCATCCCGCCCTACCTGCTGCACTGCGGCACCGAAGCCCAGCGCCAGCATTGGCTGCCGCGCATGGCCAGCGGCGAGGCGATTGCCGCCATCGGCATGACCGAGCCCGGCGCGGGCAGCGACCTCAAAGCCATCCGCACCACGGCGCGCAAGGACGGCGACCACTACGTCATCAACGGCAGCAAGATCTTCATCAGCAACGGCCAGAACTGCGACCTGCTGGTGCTGGCCGCCAAAACCGACCCGGCGGCAGGCGCCAAGGGCGTGAGCCTGTTCCTGGTGGACACCACCACACCCGGCTTTGCGCGCGGCAAGAACCTGGAAAAGATCGGCCAGCACGCGGGCGACACCTCGGAGCTGTTCTTCACCGACATGCGCGTGCCGCTCGACGCCCTGCTGGGCGGCGTGGAAGGCCAGGGCTTTGCGCAGATGATGCGCGAGCTGCCGCGCGAGCGCCTCATCATCGGCGTGCAGGCCGTGGCCGGAGCCCAGGGTGCCCTCGACGCCACCGTGGCCTACGTGCAGGAACGCCAGGCCTTCGGCCAAGCCATCGGGCAGTTCCAGAACACCCGCTTCACCCTGGCCCGCCAGGCCACCGACATTGCCGCATCGCGGGCCTTCCTCAACGCCTGCATCGCCGCCTACCAGCACGGCGAACTCACGCCCGAGGCGGTCTCGGCCCTCAAGCTGCACACCACCGAACTCATGGGCCGCGTGGCCGACGCCTGCCTGCAACTGTTCGGCGGCTACGGCTACATGGCCGAGTACCCCATCGCCCGCTTCTGGACCGACGCGCGCGTGCTGCGCATCTACGGCGGCACCTCCGAAATCATGCAGGAGCTGGTGGCGCGGTCGCTGCTGGGGCGGTAGGCACCATGATCGCTCCCCTCCTGCTCCTGCTTGGCGCCTTTTTCGCTTACCGGGTGTTCACGGCATGGACCACGGGGGAAATCGTGGCCAAGGGGTGGGGCTTTCAGATGCGTACCTATGACCGGGAAGAAGAACCCGTCATGTTCTGGATGAACTTCGTCACCTACGTGGTGATTGCTGTGTGGACGACGGCCTTTGGCCTGATGGCGATTTTCGGCCGCTCCTGAAAAAAAACCTGCCTCGGCAGGTTTTTTCAAATGGGCCGGTTCAAAACGGCGCCGAATCCGGGTCGGTGTCCACAGGTGCAGTGGCCGGGCCCGTGACGGTGGATGTGGCAGGGGAACCCGCCACCGCCGCAGCGGCGGTGGCAATGCCGCTGTCGGCTTCGCCGCCCAGCGCCTCGACCAGATCGGGCAGCAGTTTCGACAGTTCGCCCGTGGCAATCGCCACGTCGGTGTCAAAACCGCCATCGTCGGCCTTGCTGCCTTCGAACACGGTGTCGAGGAAGGCAATCTTCTTGAGCTGCAGTCCCTCGGTCAGCATGAAGGACACACGGTCGTCCCAGGTCAGCGCCAGCTTGGTGGGCAGCTTGCCTGCGGCAATGTGCGCCTGCACTTCCTCGATGTCGAGCGGGTGGCGCGCATAGCGCACCACGGCTTTTTCTTCGTCCGCGCTTTTCAGTTCGCACTCGCGGTCCACGGTAAAGCCCACCGGCGGCTCCTGCGCCGCAAGCCAGTGCGACATCGCCGCCTGCGGCGAGGTCTGCGTGTTCAGCAGCGCCACGGCAAACCCGGGCGGCAGCAGTTCGACCAGGCTGCTGACCACCTCGTCGGCACGCACCTGGCTGGAAGTGTCGAGCACCAGGGTGCGCGCCGCGCAATCAATCCACACCCACATCGAACCCTGCTTGGTGAAGGCCATGGGCAGCAGATCAAGCTTGGCCTCTTCCTTGAGTTCCTTGCTTTCCTTCTTGCCGGGCTTGCGGCCGGTTTCCTGCTCGATGCGCTCGGCTTTTTCCTGCACCTTGCGCGCCAGCACCGAGCCGGGCAAGACCTTGGCCTCGACCATGAAGCGCAGCACCCACTGCCCGCCTACCGATTCGACCAGCGGGCCATGCTGCTCGCCCCGCGGTGGCACAAACCCGGCCGAACGCTCCTGCGTGGCGCCACATTCCATGAAAACAGCCTTGCCCAAGGCCTCTTCCACCTGCTCCAGCCCCACCTGCCATTGCGGCGCGATGCGGTACACGATC
>JAPKHH010000180.1:0-4244 GCA_026647025.1 Giesbergeria sp. | reverse complement strand
GCCTTGTAGGCAGGGAAGTCTTCCGGGTCGATCAGTCGGTAGAAGGCGCCAAAATCGGCCAGCAACTGCGCTGCCGTGAGCCCCGTCAAGCGCTCGATGCCCTCGCCCATGTAGGCAAAGTGGCGTCGCGCATCAGGCTCGCGCACGCTCTGGAACAGCACGCTGCCGGGCAGGTTGCGCCCCAGGGAATGCAAGCGGGCTTCGGCCTCGTGCAGACGTGCCTGCAGTTCGGCAATGGATTCGGGGTCGGTATGGGGGCCGGACATGGAGGTGCAGGGTACTCAATGGCAAAACTGGGGCCGACCTTGGCTGACTATCTGCCAGGGCACCACTGTAACGCGCCACAACGGTGCGACCATCGGCGGGAACCCTATCTTGCATACAACCTGCGCCAAGTCCAGCGACCCGCGCCGCCTACAATCGCGCCATGCGCGCCGTTCACACCCTGATGCTGCTGGCCTTGGCCAGCGCCCCCGCCCTTGCTCAAAATACCAGTCAAAATGCCAATCAAGGCAATACAGACGGGCGCGAGCAGCTATCAAAACAAGAGCAACCCGCCAACCGCCTGAACCAGCGCACCGAGCGCATCCGCGTGGAAGACGGTGGCAGCCGCATCGACGAACTGCGCGTGGGCGGGCAGACACAGAGCATCACCGTGCAGCCCAAGGTGGGCACCTTGCCCGAATACGAGGTGCAGTCCTCCGACGGCGTGCGCAACCGTCCGCGCAACGGCGCCGAGTCCACCACCGGCGCACGCGTGTGGAACGTGATGAAGTTCTGACCCCCCGCGCCCCAGGCCGTGCGCGCAGAGCGCGCATCCAGGCCCCGCCCGCATTCCCGCCAGTTTCCTGATTTTTCTCCCCACCGATGGCCGTATTCACCCAAGTCTCCGAAGCCGAGGCAGGCAAACTCCTGAAAGCGCTCCAACTGGGCACGCTGCACGCCCTGCGCGGCATCGAGGGCGGCATCGAGAACACCAACTACTTCGTTACCTGCGACGAAGGCGAGTTTGTGCTCACGCTGTTCGAGCGCCTCACCGCAGAACAGCTGCCGTTCTATCTGCACCTGATGAAGCATCTGGCGCACAAGGGCATCCCGGTGCCCGACCCGCGCGCCAACAAGGCCGGAGACATCCTGCACACCGTATGCGGCAAACCGGCCGCCGTGGTGAACCGCCTGGCGGGCCGCAGCCAGCTGGCACCCGAAGCCGTGCACTGCGCGGCCGTGGGCGACATGCTGGCGCGCATGCACCTGGCCGGGCGCGACTACGACCGCCAGCAACCCAACCTGCGCGGCCTGCCCTGGTGGAACGAAACGGTGCCCGTGGTGCTGCCGCACATCGGCCCGGACGCTGCTGCGCTGTTGCGCGCCGAGCTGGCCTACCAGAACCACATCGCCGCCAGCCCGGCCTATGCCGCCCTGCCGCGCGGCCCGGTGCACGCCGACCTGTTCCGCGACAACGTGATGTTCGAGGGCGAGCAGCTCACGGGCTTCTTCGACTTCTATTTCGCCGGGGTGGACACCTTTCTGTTCGACCTGGCCGTGTGCCTGAACGACTGGTGCATCGACCTGCCCACGGGTGCACACGATGCACACCGCGCCACCGCCATGATCGACGCCTACCAGGCCGTGCGGGCGCTGACGGCGGCCGAGCGCAGCCTGTTGCCCGCGCTGCTGCGGGCCGGAGCACTGCGCTTCTGGATCTCGCGGCTGTGGGACTACTACCTGCCGCGCGAAGCTTCGATGCTCACACCGCACGATCCCTCGCACTTCGAACGTGTGCTGCGCCAGCGGGCGCGGCACGCCGTCACTCTCTAAGAACCTGTACGCCTTACCATAGGCGCCAGAATGAAACTGCACATCGTCCCCGCACGCACTGGCCTGGCTTGGGTCAAAGGCGGCATCTTCGTCTTCCGCCGCCAGCCCCTGGCCATGGCGGCCCTGTTCTTCATGACCATGGCGGCCATGTCGCTGGCCTCGGTCGTACCGCTGGTGGGCCCGGCCATCGCGCTCACGCTGCTGCCTTCGGCCACGCTGGCCATGATGGTGGCCTCGGCCGAAGCACTGCAGGGGCGATTTCCCACGCCCGCGGTGCTGCTGGTGGCCTTCCGCACGGGGCGCGATCGCCTGCACCACATGATGCAGCTGGGCGCGCTGTATGCGGCAGGCTTCCTGGGCATCATCGCCATCTCTTCACTGGTCGATGGAGGCCAGTTTGCCCAGGTCTATCTGGGCGGCGCGCCACTGACCCAGGAAACCGCAGAAAACCCCGATTTCCAGGCCGCCATGTGGGTCGCCATGGCCTTGTACCTGCCGCTTTCGCTGCTGTTCTGGCACGCGCCGGGCCTGGTGCACTGGCATGGCGTGCCGCCGGTCAAGAGCCTTTTTTTCAGCATCGTGGCCTGCGTACGCAACATCGGCGCCTTCACGGTGTATGGACTGGGCTGGATGGCGGTCTTTGCCATTGGGGGAGTGCTGGTCAGCCTGCTCTCGGGCCTGTTGGCCGTGGTGGGAATACTGCCCCCGGGCAATGTGCCAGGCACCATGGGCAGCATCATGGTGGGGCTGGCGATGATGATGGCCACCATGTTCTTCAGTTCCATCGTGCTCACTTTCCGCGACTGCTTTGATCCCCCCGAGCGGCCGGACGCGCCCCCTGCCGATGACGCCCTCCCGCCCCCCACAGAACCCGGCGCCGACTGACACCCCGCCCCTGTCACGGCGCAGCCTGGTGCAGGCGGCTGGCGCATGGGCGGCCACCGCTGGCTGGCAGGGCGCGCAGGCACAGGCACCCGAAACCCTGCACAGCCGCGTGGTGGATCTGCGCGGCGACGTGTTGCGCAACGGCACCAGGCTCCAAGCCCAGGACCGCATTGCCGCAGGCGACCAACTGGAAACCGGCCCGGGCTCCCGCGTGGTGCTGACCGTGGGCGACAGTGCCTTCCTGGTGCGCGAGAACACCCGCCTGGCACTCGAAGGCGACAGCCCGGTCACCGTACGGCTGCTGCGCCTGCTCTCGGGTGCCGTGGCCAGCGTGTGGAGCCGGGGGACAGACCGCCAGATCGTCACCCCCACCATGACAGCGGGCATCCGGGGGACGGGCGTGTACGCGGAGGTACTGCCCGAGCAGGACTTTCGCAGCTATTTCTGCAACTGCTACGGCACCGTGGACATTGCGGCGGGCAGCGACCGCCGGGTGAGCGAATCCACCTACCACCAGTCCTTCTGGGCCGAGGCCAGCCCACGCAGGGGGCAAAGCCTGTTCCCGGCCCAGGCCATCAACCACACCGACGAAGAAATGGAAATGCTGGCCGCCCTGGTGCGCCAGCGCACGGCCTGGCAGATCACTGGCATGAAAGGCCCCAAGGACGGCCGCGGCTACCAGTATGAAAAACGCCCGGAACCAACCGATGGAGCGTATCCCGGGCACAGCAGCCCTAACTGAGGCTGCACACCACAAGGGGGGGTTGTCAGCTCCCGATGCGGCCGCCGTCGTTCTTGGTGATGACGATCGTGGCTGACCGCGGACGTTTGCCTGCGCCGTAACCGGCATTGGCAGGCCACTGGCTCTGGTACTTGGCGGGGTCACCGATGTCGGACATCCTGGTGCTTTCGCCCGGGTGCTGGATGTTCACAAAGATGGCCTTGCCATCCGGCGTCTCTGCCAGCCCGGTGATCTCGCAGCCCTTGGGCCCGACCAGAAAACGCTTGAGGGTATCGGGCGTGGCCGCCTTGCCCACGTAAGTGTTCACTTCGAGCTTGCTGCCATCGGCCTTGGTGTAAGCCAGGGTCTTCTTGCCGCCATCGCCCACGCTGCCCGGGAGGGCGGCGAGCATCATGCAGTTGGACACATCGGTAAAGGCGCCGTCATCGGTCTGGATCCAGCAAATGCCGGTGGACTTGCTGAACACCAGGCCGTCGGGGCTGGAGAAATCCTGTTCGGCGGTCAGCGCCGAGAGATTGACCATGCCCTTGTCTGCATCGGCCTCGGCACCAAACAGGTACACGTCCCAGGCAAAGGCCTGGCCTGCACCTTCCTTCATGCGCACAAGGTGACCGTTGGGGTTGCCGCTTTGCCGGGTCGTGCCCTTCATGTCGGTATAGGCACGCGGGTTGGCGCCATCGGGCTGGTACTGGCTACCCGTGGGATCAATGCTGCGGTTGCTGTTGTTGGTCAGCGTGAAATAGATTTCGCCATTGGCGGGGTTCACCGCATTCCACTCGGGGCGGTCCATCTTGGTGGC
>JAPKHH010000018.1:0-40150 GCA_026647025.1 Giesbergeria sp. | reverse complement strand
GGTGCGTATTCCGATGCTTGGCTACAAGAACACAATCAATGTAGCGACGGCGTTTGGGATCGTGTTTTACGAAGTGCTTCGCCGGTATGCAGCGGTTCCGGCAGCCAGCACGCACAGCAGGAAGAACACCTTGACCGGCTGCCCTGCATCACCCAGCCACAGCCCCCAGAACAGGCCTGCAGCCAGGAAGCCGTTGTAAAGCCCCTGGTTGGCCGCCAGCGTCTTGGTGGCCGTGGCCATTTCCTTTGTCATGCCAAAGGCGCGGCGCCCGGCGGGCTTGTCCCAGAGAAACATCTCCAGCACCAGGATGTAGACGTGGAGCAGGGCGATCAGGGTGATGACGGCGTTGGCGGCAAGGGACATGGTGGTGCATCCAGGGTGTGAACGGGTGCAGGATATCCGCGCCCGGCAAAACGTGCAGGCAACCGTCAGGCCAGCGCCCGTGCCACCCGTGTGCGCAGCTCCGGCAGCAGTTCCGCCTCGAACCACGGGTTCTGTCGCAGCCAGCCGTTATTGCGCGGGCTGGGGTGCGGCAGCGCCAGCAGCGCGGGGCCGTGGTTGCGCCATTGCCGCACGGCGCCGGTGAGCGTGCCCCGGTGGCCCGGCAGGTGCCAGGCCAGGGCGTAGTGGCCCATGACGAGGGTGAGCTGTATGGCAGGCAGGTGATCGAGCAGCGGCTGGCGCCAGGCCGGGGCGCATTCGGGGCGCGGCGGCAGGTCGCCCGAGCGGCCCGTGCCGGGGTAGCAAAAACCCATGGGCAGGATGGCCACCTGGTGCGGGTCGTAGAAGGTTTCGCGCCCCATGCCCAGCCATGCGCGCAGGCGCTCGCCGCTGGCGTCGTCAAATGGCACGCCCGAGGCATGCACCTTGCGGCCCGGTGCCTGGCCCGCGATCAGGATGCGTGCGCTGGCATGGGCCTGCAATACCGGGCGCGGCCCGAGCGGCAGGTGCGCCGCGCACAACCGACAGGCGCGCACGCGGGTGAGCAGGGCGTCAAGCGGTTCAGTCGAGGTCACGGCGTGATCCGTGCCCCGGCCTCGGCCAGCAGTTCGCGCAGCACCGAACGGTGGCAGTGCGCTTCGTTTTCGCAGTAGCAACCCACCGAGAAATTGGTGTCCTGCGACATGCGGGCCAGCAGCGCCAGGGTGTGGCGGTTTTCGGGCGTGGCCATTTCGGCGCGGTACTTGCGCGCAAAGGCCGCCCATTCCTGCGGCGTGGCGGCGGCCTGGGCCTGCTTGACGGTCTCGGGGCTGGGCGCGAGGTTGGGGTACCACACGTCATACCAGTCCTGCGCCGCGAATTGCTCTTTGGGAACGCCGCGCGGCGGGCGGCGCACGGTGCCGATGCGGGTGCCCTCGCCAGGGGCGCGGGGGCTGCCGAGTTGAACGATGCGCACTGCCATGGGAAAACCTCCGTGGCGGTCATTCTGGCCCAAGGAGGAACCGGTGCGGCGGTAATTGCCCGCTACCATCGTGGCTACCGTGAAACCCTCCGCCATCCCCCACCAACCCCTGGCCGAGCGCCTGCGCCCGCGCCAGCTTTCCGAAGTCATCGGCCAGCAGCATGTGCTGGGGCCGGGCATGCCACTGCGCCTGGCGTTCGAGTCGGGCAGGCCGCACAGCTGCATTCTGTGGGGGCCACCCGGCGTGGGCAAGACCACGATCGCACGGCTCATGGCCGATGCGTTCGACGCGCAGTTCATCAGCATCAGCGCGGTGCTGGGCGGGGTCAAGGATATCCGCGAGGCCGTGCAACTGGCCGAAGCAGCGCGCGATGGGCTGATGCAACAGCGCACCCTGGTGTTTGTGGACGAGGTGCACCGCTTCAACAAGAGCCAGCAGGATGCCTTTTTGCCGCATGTGGAGAGCGGGCTGTTCACCTTCATTGGGGCCACCACCGAGAACCCGTCGTTCGAGGTCAACTCGGCGCTGCTTTCACGCGCGGCGGTGTATGTGCTGCAGCCGCTGTCCAGCGATGATTTGAAGCAAATTGTGGCTCTGGCGCAGGCGCAGCAAGCGCTTCCAGCTATTGAAAACGAAGCAACTGAGCGCCTGGTGGCCTACGCTGATGGCGATGCCCGGCGCCTGCTCAACACGCTGGAGACGCTGGAAATGGCGGCCGCGCAGGAGGGTCTGGCTGAAATCACCGATGCCTGGGTGCTCAAGGTATTGGGTGAGCGCATGCGCCGCTACGACAAGGGGGGTGAGCAGTTCTACGACACGATCAGCGCACTGCACAAATCGGTGCGCGGCTCCGACCCCGACGCCGCGCTGTACTGGCTGGTGCGCATGCTCGACGGCGGCGCCGATCCGCTTTACATGGCGCGCCGCCTGGTGCGCATGGCCTCCGAGGATGTGGGCCTGGCCGACCCGCGCGCGCTGCGCCTGGCGCTCGATTGCGCCGAGGTGTACGAGCGCCTGGGCAGCCCCGAGGGCGAACTGGCGCTGGCCGAATGCGTGGTCTACCTTGCCGTGGCGCCCAAGTCCAATGCCGTCTACAAGGCCTACAACGCTGCGCGGGCCTTGGTCAAGCAGGACGGCACGCGCCCTGTGCCCCTGCACCTGCGCAATGCGCCGACCAAACTCATGAAAGAACTGGACTACGGCAAGGATTACCGGTACGCGCACGATGAACCCGGGGGATTTGCCGCGGGCGAGAGCTACTGGCCCGACGGTATGCAAAGCCCCGGCTTTTACCAGCCTGTGCCCCGCGGGCTGGAAATCCGCATCGGGGAGAGACTGCAGGAACTGCGCGCGCGCAACGCCATGGCCCCCTCCGATTGATAAGCCTGCACAGCAATAAGACGGGCTCCATAACCCGTTCTTATACACCGGGAACCTGCCTGATGGGGCAAAAACCCAAGGGAAAACCCCCCCGAAGGTGCCATGGTGGTTGGTTTGCAAGTGGCTACAATTCCGTCCTCAAACCCGCATGGCTGTATTCCCGGCGGGTTTTTTGCTAGATGGCAGGCGGGCTCAAAAGGCTGTACCGGTTCAGGTGCCTCCAGCGGGGACCCGTCACAAACGAAGGACTTTTCTTATGGAAATCTTGCTGCAGCAGATCATCAATGGTCTGGTTCTCGGCAGCATGTACGCCTTGATAGCCTTGGGCTACACCATGGTGTACGGCATTATTCAACTGATCAATTTCGCCCACGGCGAAGTGCTCATGATCGGTGCATTGACCAGTTGGAGCTGCATTGGAATGATGCAGGCCGCCATGCCCGGCGCGCCGGGCTGGGTCATCCTGCTGCTGGCGACGCTCATCGCGTGCGTGGTGGCGGCAACGCTCAATTTCGTGATCGAAAAGGTGGCCTACCGGCCCCTGCGCAACAGCCCCCGGCTGGCGCCCCTGATCACGGCCATCGGCATGTCGATCCTGCTGCAGACGCTGGCCATGATCATCTGGAAGCCCAACTACAAGCCCTATCCCACGCTGCTGCCCAGTTCGCCCTTTGAGGTGGGCGGTGCCTACATCACGCCCACGCAGATCCTGATTCTGGGTGTGACGGCGGTGTCCCTGGCGCTGCTGATGTACCTGGTCAACCACACCAACCTGGGCCGCGCCATGCGTGCCACGGCAGAGAACCCGCGCGTGGCCTCGCTCATGGGCGTCAAGCCCGACATGGTGATTTCGGCCACCTTCATCATCGGCGCCATCCTGGCGGCCATTGCCGGCATCATGTATGCGTCCAACTACGGTACGGCGCAGCACACCATGGGCTTTCTGCCCGGCCTCAAGGCGTTTACCGCCGCCGTGTTCGGCGGCATTGGCAACCTCGCTGGCGCTGTGGTGGGTGGCATCCTGCTGGGGCTGATCGAGGCCATCGGTTCGGGCTACATCGGCACGCTCACGGGCGGACTGCTGGGCAGCCACTACACCGACATCTTTGCCTTCATCGTGCTCATCATCATCCTCACGCTGCGCCCCTCGGGCCTGCTGGGGGAGCGTGTGGCCGACCGTGCCTGAGGACCGCTTGCCATGACGAACAAAAAAACCATCCACTGGGTTCTGGGCGGCATCGCGCTGCTGATCCTCCCGCTTATTCTTCAGTCTTTCGGCAACGCCTGGGTGCGCATTGCCGACCTGGCGCTGCTGTACGTGCTGCTGGCCCTGGGCCTGAACATCGTGGTGGGCTATGCCGGCCTGCTGGATCTGGGCTATGTCGCCTTCTATGCCGTGGGCGCCTATCTTTTCGGCTTGCTGGCGTCGCCCCACCTGGCCGACAACTTTGCGGCCGTTGCAGCGATGTTTCCCGAGGGCATGCACATCTCGCTGTGGCTGGTGATTCCGCTGGCCGCATTGCTGGCGGCATTCTTTGGCGCATTGCTGGGTGCCCCCACGCTGAAGCTGCGGGGCGACTACCTGGCCATCGTCACGCTGGGGTTTGGTGAAATCATCCGGATTTTCCTGAACAACCTCGACCATCCCGCCAACCTGACCAACGGCCCCAAGGGCATTGGCCAGATCGACTCGGTCAAGGTGTTTGGCGTCAACCTGGGCCGAACGCTGGAAGTGTTTGGCTACGACATCAGTTCGGTCACGCTGTACTACTACCTGTTCCTGGTGCTGGTGCTGGTCAGCATCGTGATCTGCTACCGCCTGCAGGATTCGCGCATCGGCCGCGCCTGGATGGCCATCCGTGAAGACGAGATCGCCGCCAAGGCCATGGGCATCAACACCCGCAACCTGAAGCTGATGGCCTTTGCCATGGGAGCCTCGTTCGGCGGTGTGTCGGGTGCGATGTTCGGTGCATTCCAGGGCTTTGTGTCGCCCGAGTCGTTCAGCCTGATGGAGTCGGTCATGATCGTCTCGATGGTGGTGCTGGGCGGTATCGGCCACATCCCGGGCGTGATTCTGGGCGCTGTCTTGCTCTCGGCCCTGCCCGAGGTGCTGCGCTACGTGGCCGGCCCGCTGCAGGCGATGACCGATGGCCGACTGGACTCCGCCATCCTGCGCCAGTTGCTCATCGCCCTGGCCATGATCATCATCATGCTGCTGCGCCCCCGCGGTCTGTGGCCTGCGCCCGATCACGGCAAGAGCCTGACGCAGAAGACCTGAACACACCGCAGAAAGACAGAACATGGCAGAGAAATCCAAAGATGTGGTGCTGAAGGTTGCCGGCATTTCCAAGCGCTTCGGCGGTTTGCAGGCACTCTCCGATGTGGGCATCACCATTGAACGCGGTCAGGTCTATGGCCTGATCGGCCCGAACGGCGCCGGCAAGACAACGTTTTTCAACGTGATTACCGGCCTCTATACGCCCGATAGCGGCACGTTTGAACTGGCTGGCAAGCCCTACGAACCGACGGCCGTGCACGAAGTGGCCAAGGCCGGCATTGCCCGTACCTTCCAGAACATTCGACTGTTTGCCGAAATGACGGCGCTGGAGAATGTGATGGTGGGCCGCCATATCCGCACCAAGTCGGGCCTGCTGGGCGCCGTGCTGCGCACCAAGGGCTTCAAGGCAGAGGAGGCCGCCATTGCCAAGCGCGCGCAGGAACTGCTCGACTATGTCGGCATCGGTAGCTTCGCCGACTACAAGGCGCGCACCCTGAGCTACGGTGACCAGCGCCGCCTGGAAATTGCCCGCGCCCTGGCGACCGACCCCCAGTTGATTGCGCTCGACGAGCCGGCCGCCGGCATGAACGCCACGGAAAAGGTGATGCTGCGTGAATTGATCGACCGCATTCGCAACGACAACCGCACCATTCTGCTCATCGAGCACGATGTGAAGCTGGTGATGGGATTGTGCGACCGCGTCACGGTGCTCGACTATGGCAAGCAGATCGCCGAAGGCACGCCCGCGACGGTGCAGAAGAACGAAAAAGTGATTGAGGCCTATCTGGGCACCGGAGGACACTGAGCATGGCCGAAAAATCGAATGTATTGCTGAAGGTCAAGGGTCTGAAGGTGTCCTACGGCGGCATCCAGGCCGTCAAGGGCGTGGATTTCGAGGTACGCGAAGGCGAGCTGGTGTCGCTGATTGGCTCCAACGGCGCCGGCAAGACCACCACCATGAAAGCCATCACCGGTACCCTTCCGCTGGGCGATGGCAGCATCGAGTACCTGGGCGAAAGCATCAAGGGCAAGGGCGCGTGGGATCTGGTGAAGAAGGGGTTGGTGATGGTGCCGGAAGGCCGTGGCGTGTTCGCACGCATGACCATCACCGAGAACCTGCAGATGGGCGCCTACATCCGCAAGGACAAGGCGGGCATCCTGGCCGACATCGAGAAGATGTTCACCATCTTCCCGCGCCTGCGCGAGCGCAAGGACCAGCTGGCCGGCACCATGTCGGGCGGCGAGCAGCAGATGCTGGCCATGGGCCGTGCGCTGATGAGCCAACCCAAGTTGCTGCTGCTGGACGAGCCTTCCATGGGCCTCTCGCCCATCATGGTGGACAAGATCTTCGAGGTGGTGCGTGATGTGTATGCCTTGGGCGTCACGATCTTGCTGGTCGAGCAGAACGCCAGCCGGGCCCTGGCCATCGCCGACCGTGGTTATGTGATGGAGTCTGGCACCATCACCATGACCGGGCCTGGCCAGGAGCTGCTGAGCGATCCGAAGGTGCGTGCCGCCTATCTGGGCGAGTAGGCACGGCAATGCCTGCGGAGGTCTCCACAGGGCACCAAAGACACCGGCCTCCCAAGGCGGTGTCTTTTTTTGCAAGGGACGTCCTGGCCTTGGACGTGCTATCTTTTTAATAGCTGCTTGCGCTTTACCCTATTGCGCTAGAGGCTATTTTTGCTTGTATCTACCAGGGCCATCGTCCCGGTGGATCGCAATGCCATGAACACCCTCCAATCCCTGCCGGTCCCTCTGCAAACCGTGCTGCTGCTGGTGGCCAGCAATGTCTTCATGACCTTTGCGTGGTACGGGCATCTGAAAAATCTGGCGACCTCGCCCTGGTATGTGGCGGCACTGGCCAGCTGGGGCATTGCCTTGTTTGAATACCTCTTGCAGGTTCCGGCGAACCGCATTGGTTTCACACAGTTTGATGTAGGGCAGCTCAAGATCATTCAGGAGGTCATCACGCTGTCCGTGTTTGTGCCTTTTGCCGTGTTCTATCTGGGGCAGCCGCTCAAGTGGGACTACCTCTGGGCTGGGCTGTGCATGGTGGGTGCGGTGTATTTCGTTTTTCGCAGTGCCTGATACCGGCAATATCCGAGCGTAAGGTTTGTGGCGGGTACCGCCGAAAACGTGCGGTTAAACTCCCGCTAGCCACGAAACGGTCACAGTTTCGTTACATCTTTGTCATTTTTCGATTCCACCCCCCGGGAGCTCCTATGCTGTTTGGCAAGCTTTTGCCGCGCGAAGGCAATTTTTTCGAGATGTTCAATCAACATGCCGACCGCATCGTTGAGGCTGCACGCGCTTTCTCGCAACTGGTGGCCAACTACAACGATCCCCACCTGCGCGACAAATACGCCCAGGATGTCGACAACGCCGAGCGCTCGGCCGACCGTGTCACGCATGAAATCAACAAGGCGGTGCACAAGACCTTCATCACGCCCATCGATCGTGAGCAGATCCACTCACTCATCAACACCATGGATGATGTGGCCGACCTGATCCAGGATTCGGCTGAAACCATGGCGCTCTACGACGTGCGCCACATGACCGAGGAGATCACGCGCCTGACCGACCTGAGCGTCAAGTGCTGTGAGCGCGTGCGCGATGCCGTCAAGCTGCTCAACAAGCTTGCCGATCCGGCCACCGCGGAGGCGGCGCTCAAGACCTGCGAAGAGATCGACAAGCTGGAAAGTGACGCCGACCGGGTGCTGCGCAGCGCCATGAGCAAGCTGTTCCGCGAAGAGCCCGACGTGCGCGAGCTGATCAAGCTCAAGGCCATCTATGAATTGCTGGAAACCATCACGGACAAGTGCGAAGACGTGGCCAATCTGATCGAGGGCATCGTCCTCGAGAACTCCTGATCTGTTCGGGAGCGGTCTTTTCATGGAAACCGTACAAACCGCCCTGTGGGTTGTGGTGATGCTGGTGGTGCTGGCCGTCCTGTTCGACTTCATGAACGGGTTTCACGACGCCGCCAACTCGATTGCCACGGTGGTGTCGACCGGCGTGTTGCGCCCCGGGCAGGCCGTGGTGTTTGCCGCCTTCTTCAACTTTGTGGCCATTTTCATTTTCCACCTCAGCGTGGCTGCGACCATTGGCAAGGGCATCGTCCAGCCCGGGGTGGTGGATACGCATGTGGTGTTCGGTGCCTTGGTCGGTGCCATTACCTGGAACCTGATCACCTGGTATTACGGCATCCCCAGTAGTTCCTCGCATGCGCTGATTGGAGGCATCGTGGGCGCCGTGATTGCCAAGGCCGGAGCCGGGGCCCTGCTGTCGGCCGGTATCCTGAAAACGGTGGCGTTCATCTTTGTATCGCCCTTGCTGGGTTTTCTGCTGGGCTCTCTCATGATGGTGGCCGTGGCATGGATCTTTCGCCGCGCCCGCCCCAGTGGGGTGGACAAGTGGTTTCGGCGTCTGCAACTGGTTTCGGCCGGGGCGTACAGCCTGGGCCATGGCGGCAATGACGCGCAGAAAACCATCGGCATCATCTGGTTGCTGCTGATTGCCACGGGCTATGCCTCGGCTTCCGACGCTTCTCCCCCGCTGTGGAGCATCGTGATCTGCTATGCGGCCATCGGACTGGGCACCATGTTCGGCGGCTGGCGCATCGTGAAAACCATGGGGCAAAAAATTACCAAGCTCAAACCGGTGGGTGGCTTCTGCGCGGAAACCGGCGGTGCCATGACCCTGTTCCTGGCCACCATGCTGGGTATTCCGGTGTCCACCACACACACCATCACGGGCGCCATTGTGGGCGTGGGCTCCACGCAGCGCGCCAGTGCGGTGCGCTGGGGCGTGGCGGGCAACATTGTCTGGGCCTGGATTCTGACCATTCCGGCCAGCGCCTTCGTGGCGGCGATCGCCTACTGGATCAGCCTGCAGATGTTCTGACTCTGTCGCTATTGAATCAATAGCTGCTTGGGCTTGATGTACGAGCCCCAGCAGCTATTTTTTTGATTACTGCGAAATTTTGCGCGCTTCCTCGATCTG
Source organism: Giesbergeria sp. (assembly GCA_026647025.1). Taxonomy (GTDB): domain Bacteria; phylum Pseudomonadota; class Gammaproteobacteria; order Burkholderiales; family Burkholderiaceae_C; genus Simplicispira. The sequence continues at coordinate 31,084 of JAPKHH010000018.1, read as the reverse complement.
GTACTCGAAGTAGCGCTGGAAACTGAAGGCCAGGCTGGCCATGAGCACGGCGGTGCCGATCATCAGCGAGACCACGATGGCGCCAATGGTGAGCCACTGGGTTTGTCCGGGCTGGGCATCGGCGGGCGCTGTCGGATTGAAGCGTGCATTCCAGCGTTCCGGTGTGGTCAGCCCGTACAGAATGGCGCGCAGTGCGCACCCGGCGATGGTGAAACCGAGCAAGGGAATCAGCACCCAGCTCCAGTGGTCGTCCAGGCCGAACTGCTGCACGCGCTCAATGCCATACAGCCCCAGGGCCGTGGGGATGGGCAGCAGCCAGCCCGGCAGATCGCCCAGGCCGTGCAGGTAAAAGCGGTGCAGGCCCAATGGCCCGCCCAGGAAGGCCAGCCAGGCCGCAACAGTCTTGTTTTTCATGCCTGCATTATTCGGGGGATGTGGTGTCGCCGGCGCCCAGGGGTTTTTCCATGAGCACCACATCGCGCCAGGCGCCGAATTTCCAGCCCACCGAGCGCATCACGCCGATGTGCGTGAACCCTGCGGCCTGGTGCACCCTGATGGAGCCCGCGTTGGCAGAGTCGCCGATCACGGCCAGCAGCTTGCGCACGCCTGCAGCCTCGGCGGCGGTGCACAGCGCATCGAGCAACTGCCGTCCCATGCCCATGCCGCGCGCGGCTTGCGCCATGTAGATGGAGTCTTCCGCCGAGAAGCGGTAGGCAGGGCGCGGCTTGAACCAGTTGCAATAGGCGAAACCCAGTACCTGGCCGTCCTGTTCGGCGACGAGGTAGGGCAGGCCTTTGCCGAGCACATCGGCGCGGCGCGTGGCCATGTCGGCTTCAGTGGGAGGCTCTGTCTCGAAAGTGCCCGTGCCGTGCAGCACATGGTGGGCGTAGATGGCGGTGATGGCAGCGAGGTCGTCGTCGTGGCTGGGGCGGATCAGTAGCATAAAAAATAAACAAAGATATAATCGACGGCTTTGCAGCGTGTCGCTGACCGGGTGGTCATGTCGCGTGTCTCAAACGTTGCGAATTTTTTGTGGCCTTTGCGCTTGGCGCCGGCCCACCACCCGAAGGATAAATCATGGTCGTCATTCGACTCTCTCGCGGCGGCTCCAAGGGCCGTCCTTTCTTCAACATCGTCGTTGCCGACAAGCGCGTGCGCCGTGACGGCCGCTTTATCGAGCGCCTGGGCTTCTACAACCCCACGGCCAAGGAAACCGAAGAAGGCCTGCGCATTGCGCAAGACCGTCTGGCTTACTGGGTCGGCGTGGGCGCCCAATCGTCGCCTACCGTGGACCGCCTGATCAAGCAAGCTGCCAAGAAGGCTGCCTGAGTCCCGGGTCGTCCCGGCAAGGGCGGGTTGCGTCGGTTCATACTGACGGAACCCGCCTTTTTTCATTTCTCCGCAGGCCCCTGCCATGACCCATGCACTGAATCTGGAACCCGCCGATCTGCCCCCGGATGCCATCGAGGTGGGGCGTATTGCCGATGCCTGGGGCGTCAAGGGCTGGTTCAAGGTGTTGTCCCACAATGCCGATCCGCAGGCCCTGCTGGCGGCCCGCAACTGGTTCCTGCAGCCCAGCGAACGCGGCGCCCGCACATTCAGCGGAACGGCCCGGCTGGCCATCCGGCAGTCGCGCACGCATTCCGATTCCGTGGTGGCCTGGGCGCAGGGCGTGGACGACCGCAATACCGCCGAGCTGTTGCGCGGCGCCCGCATCTTCGTGCCCCGCTCGGATTTTCCCCAGACGCAGGCCGATGAGTACTACTGGGTCGATCTGATCGGCCTGGACGTGGTCAACCGCGAAGGGGTCGCCCTGGGCCAGGTGCGTGAACTGCTGTCTACCGGCCCGCAGACCGTGCTGGTGATTGCATATGAGCAAGACGGCAAGCCGCACGAACGCATGGTGCCTTTCGTTTCGGCCTATGTGGACAAGGTCGAGTTGCCGGAGCGCCGTATCACGGTGGACTGGCAGCCCGATTACTGAGCCCCCGCTTTTTTGAATCTACCGGGCCTGCGCCGCATGCGCTTTGACGTCATCACCCTGTTCCCCGAGCTGTTCGGCCCGTTTCTGGCCAGCGGCGTGACGCGCCGCGCCTATGGCTCGGGCCTGGTTGATGTGCGGCTGTGGAATCCGCGCGACCATGCCGAGGGCAACTACCGGCGCGTGGACGATCGCCCGTTCGGCGGTGGTCCGGGGATGGTGATGATGGCGCCGCCCCTGCAACGCTGCCTTGCCGCCGTGCGTGCAGACCGGGGCGACGTGGCAGGCCACGAGGCACCCGTTGTTCTTTTCTCCCCGATCGGAGCGCCCCTGAACCATGGCGCCGTGGAGCGTTGGTCGGCCAGCGATGGAGCGGTCTTGCTGTGCGGTCGGTACGAAGGGATCGACCAGCGTTTCATCGATACCCATGTCGATGTACAGATCAGTCTGGGCGATTTCGTCCTTTCGGGAGGCGAGATTGCCGCATTGGCGCTGCTCGATGCCGTGGCGCGGCTGCAGCCCGGGGTGCTGCACGACGAGGGCAGCCACCAGCTCGATAGCTTCAATCCGGCGCTCGACGGACTGCTCGACTGCCCGCACTACACCCGCCCCGAAGAATGGGAAGGACAGGCGGTGCCTTCCGAGCTGATGTCGGGCCACCATGCCAACATCGAGCGCTGGCGCCGTGTACAGCGCCTGGCCATGACGCAGCGCCACCGCCCGGAATTGATCGAGGCAGCACGTGCGGCAGGGCGCCTGAGCGCCCTGGACGAGAAGGTTCTGGACGGTCTTCGCTGAGAAGCTATAATCAAAGGCTTTTCGATCCTCTGCCCGGCCGCTTCGCACACCTGTTGCGGGGCCCAAATGTCAATCCCGACGCTGCCAATCATGGCGCGGACATGATCGCGAGATGTCAACATGAACCTGATCCAGACCCTCGAGGCGGAAGAAATCGCCCGCCTCGGCAAGACCATTCCTGAATTTGCACCCGGCGACACGGTCATCGTGAGCGTGAACGTGGTGGAAGGCAGCCGCAAGCGCGTCCAGGCCTACGAAGGTGTTGTGATTGCCAAGCGCAACCGCGGCATCAACAGCGCTTTCACCGTGCGCAAGATCTCCAGCGGCGAAGGTGTGGAGCGCACGTTCCAGACCTACAGCCCACTGATCGCCAAGGTTGAAGTCAAGCGCCGCGGCGACGTGCGCCGTGCCAAGCTGTACTACCTGCGCCAGCGCAGCGGCAAGTCGGCACGTATCAAGGAAAAGCTGCCCCAGCGCGTCAACAAGACGGCTGTTGCTGCCACCGCAGCGTAAAGCATCGCCTTCCTGAAGGCACCGAGCCGCTGCAGCATTCGCCTGTAGCGGCTTTTTGCTTTTCTGTATCGCCATGGCGTCTGCACCCCCCTCCGAGCCACCGCTGTCGCGGCTGCCAGATTTCGATCCCCGCGCCATTCCGGTGCTGGGGGTGGATGACCATCTGCCGCCGGTGCCTGCGCACCAGCAAACGCCGCAGGCCCTGCGCGAGCGGTTCCGGGCGCCGCCGGTCTGGTCGCCTGAAATCGCATCGGAGAAGCGTTTCAGCGAACGCGCGCTGGCGCATGCCTCGGTGCTGGTGCCCATCGTGCAGCGCGACCAGCCCACGGTGTTGCTGACCGAGCGCACGGTGCACCTCTCCACGCATTCCGGCCAGGTGGCTTTTCCGGGGGGGCGAGCCGACCCTGAGGATGCCAGTCCCGCCGATACGGCCCTGCGCGAGGCGCAGGAGGAGGTGGGTCTGGAGCGCCGCTTTGTCGAAGTGCTGGGTGCACTGCCCACGTACCGCACGGGCTCGTCCTTCATCATCACGCCTGTGGTCGCCCTGGTGCAGCCCGACTGCGTACTGCGCCCCAATCCGTATGAAGTGGCGGCGATTTTCGAGGTACCCCTGGCTTTTCTGCTCGATCCAGCCCACCACCAGCGCCACGCGGTGGAATGGGAAGGTGTGCGCCGTGAGTGGTTTTCCATGCCGTACCACGATGGCGTGCGCAGCCATTTCATCTGGGGGGCCACGGCGGGCATGCTGCGCAACTTCTACCGTTTCATGCAGGCGTAGGGTGCCGCGGCACGGGCTGCGGCAGATCACCTGCCTGCCTGTCCGTCCTGGTCGGTATCATCCACCTCCATGAGTTTCTTTGCCATCCTGTTTGCGCTGCTCATCGAGCAGGCCCGTCCGCTGGCGCGCAGCAACCCGATCCATGCCGGGTTGCGTGCATGGTCGCTGTCGGTCAGCCGCAATTTCGATGCAGGCCAATCGCACCACGGCTGGGTGGCCTGGGGACTGGCCGTGCTGGTTCCGCCCCTGTTTGTGCTGGCCGTGCATGAGGCGTTGTTCTGGTTCGTGGGCTGGCCGGTGGCGGTGCTCTGGAATGTGGCGGTGCTCTATGTCACCCTGGGCTTTCGGCAGTTCAGCCACCATTTCACCGGGATTCGCGATGCGCTGGAGGTGGGCGACGAAGACGCCGCCCGCGAACGCCTGGCCCACTGGCAGCAGGTGGATGTGGGCGACCTGCCGCGCAGCGAGGTGGTACGCCACGTGATCGAATATTCGGTGCTGGCAGCACATCGCCATGTGTTTGGCGTGCTGGCCTGGTTTTCTGTGCTGGCCGCGCTGGGGCTGGGCCCCATGGGTGCGGTGCTGTACCGCATGGCCGAGTTTGTCTCCCGCTACTGGGCCGACCGGGGCAGCGATGCGGCGCAGCGGGCCAGCCCGTCCTTGCGCAAGGCCACGGCCGATGCCTGGACCGCCATCGACTGGGTGCCTGCACGCCTGACCGCCCTGGTGTTTGCCGTGGTGGGCAGCTTTGAAGAGGCCATTGACGGCTGGCGCTTTCATGCCCAGCGCTTTCCCAACGACAACGACGGAGTGATCCTGGCCGCCACGGCCGGGGCCATCAATGTGCGCTTGGGCGGCGAGGCGCTCAAGTCGCGCGCCGATGCGCAGGCCACGCAGGACTTCGAGGTGGATGCCCCCATTGGCGAGAGCGACAGCACCCCGGGGCGCGAGCCCGAGGTGGGCCACCTGCGCAGCGTGGTGGGCCTGGTCTGGCGTTCGGTGGTGGTGTGGCTGCTGCTGCTGGCCTTGTTGACCCTGGCGCGCCTGCTGGGGTGACTGTTTTTCAAAATACATAGCTGCTGGCGCTTGCCCATAAAGCGTTTGAGGCACTTTTTACTTATATTTTTGGCGATCTGATGAACGAGACCACCGACACCCTTCCCCCCACACCTGAACAACTGGCCGAGGGCTCCCGCGCCTTTTGGCAGGCCATGCGGGCAGAGCAGGGCGCATTGCAGGCCTTGTCCGCTCACGACCTGGTCGAGCGCCTCAATGCCTTGCTGGAGCCGGTCGTGCCCGGTGTGGCGGCTGAAGTCGCGGGGGGCGCTGCCGAAGGGCCGGTGGGCAATGCCGCGCAGTTGGTGTTTACCTCGCATGGCAGTACCGCTCACTTCGCTGCCGTGCAGGCGGTGGTCGCCCAGGTGCCCCGGGGTGTGCCATGGGCGGTGGTGGCTTTTCGTCAGCGCACTGGACAGGGTTTCGGCATGCGCATGGACAAGTTCGAGCTGGCCAGCAGCGACCTTCTGGTGCGCGTGGGGCAGTTTGAAGGCCGGGTGGCCTTGGGGCTGTCGTTTGCCCAGCCAGTGCCCATGGACATGCAGGACCATGCGCGGCAGATGGCGTTCATCTTGCTGGACCACTTGCTGGGCGAGTTCGATCTGGCGGTGAAAGTCGGGCTGGTGGAGTTTGACGACGATGGCCTGAGCGAAGGCACCGGTTTCGATGCAGCCCAACCCGTGCCCCTGGACCAGGCCGTGGCGCAGGTCGACGCACTGTGGTGCGACGCCCTGGGGCGCACGGGCCAGTATCCCGAGGGCACGCACGACTGGGTTGCCATCAAAGGCCGCAGCGCCCAGGGCAGCGAAATTCAGGTGCAGGTCAACCGCAGCGCCAACGCCCTGGTGGGCCGCGCCGACCTGGGCTGGCGCGTGGATGCCAGCCTGCCCGTGGACTCGGCCAGCGCGCTGGCGGCGGCACGGGCCTTCGAGAAAGCCTGGGTGGCATCCCTGGCAGTGCACCAGCAGGGCATTTGCAGCCATGTGGTGCAACGCGATGGCTGGCGCCATCTGTGCTGTTATGTGGCCGACAGCCCTGCTGCGGTGCAGGCGGCGCTGACCGTGGCACAGCGTTGCCTGAACGATGTGCAAGCCCTGGAACTGGCCGTGACGTACGAGCCGGGCTGGGATGACTACCTGGTCTGGCTGGGGCGCTGCTGAGCGCGCCCGCCCTCAGTACCGCGTCTGTCCCAGTTCGGCGAACAGTTCGCTGTAGATCTTGTGGCGGTGGGCGCTGAGCCCGTGGTTGTCCTCGCCCTGCCGCAGGGCTTCGAGCACGCCGCAGCCCGGTTCGTGCAGATGGGTGCAGTTGTAGAACTTGCAGTGGCTGGCATGGGCGGCAATGTCGGGCATGCAGGCGGCCAGTTGCATGGGGGCAATGTGCTGCAGGCCAAACTCCTGGAATCCGGGCGAGTCGATCAGTGCCGTGGTGCGTGCCCCATCCATCCAGTACCACGTGGTACTGGTGGTGGTGTGCTTGCCTGAGTTCAGCGCCTGCGAGATCTCGCCGGTGAGCACCGTGGCGCCGGGCACCAGCAGGTTGATCAGCGTACTCTTGCCCGATCCCGAGGGTCCCAGCACCAGGGTGGTCTTGCCGTGCAGGTGACGCTCGAGTTCGGCGCGGCTGGCCGCATCGGACTGCGCCAGAGACAGTGCCAGTACTTCATAGGATCGGTCTTCGCCCATATGGCGGTAGGGACGCAAGCGCTCCCACGCCCGGGCAAAGGGCTCGGTCAGGTCGCTCTTGTTCAGGGCGATCAGCGGTGTGATGTGCGCGGCCTCGGCCGCAATGAGCGCCCGGGCCAGCTGGCTTTCGGAGAAAACGGGCTCGGCGGCGATCAGGATCAGCACCTGGTCGAGGTTGGCCGCAAAGGACTTGGTGCGGATCTCGTCCTGACGGTAAAAGAGATTGCGCCGTTCCTGCACTTTTTCGATCGTGCCTTCGCTGCCCTGTCCGGGGGGCGGTGCCTGCCAGAGCACGTGGTCGCCGACGACGGCCTGGCTCTTCTTCCCGCGCGGGTGGCAGATGCGCCGCTCGCCGTCGGGCGTTTCGACCATGCAATGCCGCCCATGGCTGGCGACGATCAAACCTTCCTGAAGGGGGCTGCGCTCAGCCATGGCAATGCGCCACCGGCATCACGCCAGCAAGGCGTCAAAACGCGTTGCGCATTCGAAATCGCTGCTCGACAAGCCGCCCACATCGTGCGTGTTCAGGCGCACCACACAGCGGTCGTAGTGCACTGACAGGTCCGGGTGGTGGTCTTCGGCGTGGGCCACGAAGGCCACGGCGTTCACGAAAGCAATGGTCTCAAAATAATTGGCGAAGCGGTAGGTTTTCTCGATCGCCACGCTGGCGCCGTCGCCATGCAGGCTCCAGCCTTCGAGCTGCGCCAATTTTGCTACTACTTCTGTAGCTGTCAGCGCTTTACGGGTAAGCGTTGACCAGTCTTTTCTTTTCAAATCGGATGTCATGGGAATGCAGGGGAGGGCATGCGCGCCAGCCTTTCGACGGCGGGTGGATGCGAGTAGTGGAATTTCACGTAGAGCGGGTCTGGCGTGAGCGTGGAGGCATTGTCTTCGTAGAGCTTGAGCAGTGCCGAAGCCAGGTCGGCCCCGTTGGCCTGCGCCATGGCATAGGCGTCGGCCTCGAACTCATGGCGGCGTGAGAGCTGGGCGAACAGGGGGGCCAGGAAAACGGTGAACACCGGCACTACCAGCAGGAACAGCAGCAGTGCCAGCGCGTCATTGGGCGCAGCAGGGGCGTCGGATACCAGCAGCGCCAGGCTGGGCTGTACGCCCAGGCCGGTGTAGAACCAGGGCTGGCTTGAAAGCCAGCCCAGCAGCGCAAAACCCGCCAGGCTCATGGCAAACAGACCCACCATGCGCTTGCGGATGTGGCGATGGTGGAAATGCCCCAGTTCGTGGGCCAGCACGGCCTCCACCTCGCCGGGCGTGAGCTGCTTGAGCAAGGTGTCATAGAACACCACGCGCTTGGCCGCGCCAAAACCCGTGAAGTAGGCATTGGCATGCGCGCTGCGGCGGCTGCCATCCATGACGAACAGTCCTTTGGCCGCGAAACCGCAGCGCTGCATGAGAGAGGTGACGCGCGTTTTGAGCGATTCGTCCTCCAGGGGCTGGAACTTGTTGAACAGCGGGGCAATAAGGGTGGGGTACACCACCATGAGCAGCAGGTTCAGCCCCATCCACAGGCCCCAGGCCCACAGCCACCAGAGCGTCCCTGCTGCACCCATGAGCCACAGGACGGCGGCCGCGATGGGCAGGCCGATGACTGCACCCAGCAGCGTGGACTTGAGCAGGTCGGCCAGCCACAGCCGCAGCGTCATCTGGTTGAAGCCAAAGCGCTGTTCCAGCACAAAGGTCTGGTAGAGCGTGGCGGGCAGGTCGATCAGGCCGTTGACCAGGGCAAATGCGGCCAGCAGGGCGAGCTGCTGCACCATGCCGCCGCCCAGCCAGGACAGCAGGGCCTGGTTCAGCGCATCGAGCCCGCCCATCAGCGTCCAGCCCATCAGAACTGCGGTACCCAGGGCCATTTCCAGCAGGCCAAAGCGCGCTTTGGCAATGGTGTAGTCAGCGGCCTTGTGGTGGGCCTGGACAGAAATATGGGCGGCAAAAGTGGCGGGAACCTCTTGGCGGTGGCGCGCGACGTGGCGAATCTGCCGCGATGTCAGCCAGGCTTTGAGCAGGAAGCCGGCCATCAGGGCCAGGGCAAAGGCCAGCGTGAGGGCCAGCGAGGGAGAGAAGGAAACAGGGGTGTCTGCAGGCATGTCGCGCGAGTGTAGGGCATCAGCGACAATGCCGCCCATGTCTCAAACACCCACCGTACCAGCCCCCGTGCTGGCCAAATCCGACCAGAACCTGGTCTGGCTCGACTGTGAAATGACCGGCCTGGACCCCGAAGTGGAACGCATCATCGAAATAGCGGTGGTCGTGACCGGCCCCTCGCTGGAACCCCGGGTGGAAGGCCCGGTGTTGGTGATTCACCAGTCGGATGAACTGCTGGGAAAGATGGATGCCTGGAACAAGGGCACGCATGGCCGCAGCGGTCTGATCGACAAGGTCAAGGCGTCTGCACTGACCGAAGAGCAGGCGCAGGAGCAGATCATTGCGTTTTTGGCCCACTATGTGCCCAAGGGCAAGGTGCCGCTGTGCGGCAACAGCATTGGGCAGGATCGGCGCTTTCTGGCGCGCTACATGCCACGTCTCGAAGCTTTTTTTCACTACCGGAATGTGGATGTAAGCACCCTCAAGGAACTGGCCAAGCGCTGGAAACCCGAGGCCTACAGCAGCTTCAAGAAAGCCCAGAAGCACACGGCCCTGGCGGACGTACATGAGTCCATCGAAGAACTGGCCCACTACCGCACCAACTTCCTGTCTTTGTAAGCCGCTTGCGGGAAAACCCGAATCCATGCGATAATCGTCGGCTTGCAACGCATGAGCGCTGCAATATTTGTGCATCTCCCTTCACACACTGGGTCCGCAACCCCTGGAACAGGCCAGGCCTTTCCATGTTGCGACGAATACCCACCCGCACCGGCGCGACGCTGATGCAGGTTTCGTTTGATGGTTGATGTTTTTTGACCATTGACGAACCCACCACAGGCAACGCCTGTGTGTTTTCGTGTGAGAAAAATATGACCGACACTTTCCAAGTGCAGGGCGATTTCGCGCCTGCTGACACTTCCTTTGCTGCCGAAATTTCTGTGCAGGACACCGCCGAGCAGCGGGCTGCGGACGTGACCGCCGAGCCCAATGGCTTTATCGAACTGGGTCTTGCGTCAGAACTGGTGCAGGCCGTGGCCGATCTGGGCTACACCCAGCCCACTTCCGTGCAGCTCAAGGCCATTCCCCTGGCCATGGGTTCAGGCTCCGAAGGTGGCCGTTTCATCGATCTGATGGTGTCCAGCCAGACGGGTAGCGGCAAGACGGCCGCCTTCCTGTTGCCCGTGCTGCATACGCTGATTCGTCAGCAGGCAGAGGCCGAAGCGGCTGCCCGTGCAGAGTTTGACCGTGCTGCTGCAGAGGCGGTTGCGCGCGGCGAGGCGCCCCCCAAGCGTGCCAAGCGCAAGGACCCCACCAATACCCGCAATTTCAAGCCCGCCATTCCGGGGGCTCTGGTGGTGTGCCCCACGCGCGAACTGGCGCAGCAGGTGGCGCACGATGCCATCGATCTGGTCAAGCATGTGCGCGGCCTGCGCGTGGCCAATGTGGTGGGCGGCATGCCGTACCAGTTGCAGATTGCCAAGCTGCAGAACGCCGACCTGGTGGTGGCGACGCCTGGCCGCCTGCTGGATCTGCAGCGCTCGATGCAGATCAAGCTCGACAAGGTGCAATTCCTGGTGGTCGACGAGGCGGACCGCATGCTCGACCTGGGCTTCTCTGACGACCTGGCCGAGATCAACCAGCTGACCAGCCAGCGTAAGCAGACCATGATGTTCAGCGCCACGTTTGCGCCCCGCATCCAGCAGCTTGCCATGCGCGTGATGCACGACGGTGGTGCTTCGGTGCAGAAAATCCAGATCGATTCCCCCCAGGAAAAGCACGCCAACATCAAGCAGATGCTGTACTGGGCCGACAACGCCCAGCACAAGCGCAAGATGCTGGACCACTGGTTGCGCGATACCACAATCAACCAGGCGATTGTTTTCGCCAGCACCCAGGTGGAGTGTGATGGCCTGGCCGCAGACCTGCAGCAGGAAGGCTTCAGTGCCGTGGCGCTGCACGGCGCCCTGAGCCAGGGCTTGCGCAACCGCCGATTGATGGCATTGCGCCAGGGCCAGGTGCAGATTCTGGTGGCGACCGATGTGGCAGCGCGTGGCATTGATGTGCCCACCATCACCCACGTGTTCAACTATGGCTTGCCCATGAAGGCCGAGGATTACACGCACCGCATTGGTCGCACCGGCCGCGCTGGCCGCGATGGCCTGGCCGTGACCTTTGCCGAATTCCGTGACCGCCGCAAGATCTTCGACATCGAAGGCTACAGCCGCCAGCAGTTCAAGGCCGATGTCATTCCGGGCCTGGAGCCCATGCAGCGCATGCCCACGTCGCGCCCGGCGCCCGACTATGCCAACCGTGGTGGCGGGCGTGACCGCAAGTTCGGTGCCCCGTCGCGGGGTGCCGACCGTGGCGGCTTTGGCGGTGGTGGCTTTGGTGGCGGTTTCAACGACCGCCAGCGTGTGCAGGGACGTCCCAGCGATGACCGCAGGCCTGCGCCCGGTGGATTTGGCGGTGGCCGCGAAGACCGTGGTTTTGCGCCGCGCCGTGACGGTGAAGGGTATGGCCGCAAGCCAGGCTTTGGCGATCAGGCCCGTGCCGGTTTCGCACCACGCCATGAGGGTGCCGCACCCCGCGGTGAATTTGCACCCCGCCCGCAATCATCATTTGCGAAGCCAGGGGCAGGCAAGTCGTTTGTTCCGCACGACGCCCGCAAGCGCCCGGCCCGTCCCGCGCGCTGATCGATAGATGAAAACCGGCCCGCCAGGCCGGTTTTTTTTGGGGTTGTTCGCAAGACAAAATCAGCGGGATGCGGACAATGTCCGATCGAGGAGGAATTACCGTGTTGCCATCCCTTTCTTCAGGCACCGATTTCGAGCACATGTTCGAACTGGCGCCGACATCGCTGTGGCTGGAGGATTTCAGTACCCTCAAGCAGTTGTTCGATGCCTGGCGTGCCGAGGGCGTGACGGATCTGCGCGAACATTTGGCACAGGATCCCGCCAGGGTGCGTCAATGCATTGCCTGCTACAAGGTGCTGCGGGTCAACCAGCGCACCCTGGAGCTTTTTGCTGCATCCAGCCAGGACGAACTGCTGTGCAACCTCGACAAGGTTTTTCGGGACGATATGCAGACCCAGGTGGCCCACGAGCTTTCGCAGCTGTGGTCCGGTGCGCCGGGATTTACCAACCAGACGGTCAATTACGCCCTGGATGGGCGGCGCCTGGATGTCGGCATCCGCGCGCGCATCATTCCTGGACATGAGGCGACGTGGAGTCGTGTGCTGGTCTCGCTCGAAGACGTGACCTCCCAGGTGCAGAGCGCTCTGCGAATCCAGCGCAGCGAGCGCTATGCGCGTGATCTGTTCGAGCACTCTCCGGTTTCGCTGTGGGTAGAGGATTTTTCTGCCGTCAAGCGCCTCATGGACGGCGTGCGTGCCCAGGGCATCCGCGATTTCAAGACGTTCATCAAAGTGCATCCCGAGTTCGTCTCGCGCTGCATGGAGGAAATACGGGTCATCGACATCAACCAGCTGACCCTGAAGATGTTTGGTGCAGCGGGCAAGGACGAACTGCTCAACAGCATCGGGCGCATTTTTCGGGGGGAGATGCACGATTCGTTTGCCGAGCAGTTGCAGGACCTGTGGGATGGCAAGCTGTTCCAGCAGCGCGAGGTGGTCAACTATGCGCTGTCGGGTGAGCCGGTGTATATCCACATGCAGTTCTCGGTGCTGGACGATCACCATGAGCACTGGGATCTGGTTCTGCTGTCGCTGGTGGATATCACGGCGCGCAAGAAGGCCGAGGCCTATCTCGAATACCTGGGCAAGCACGATGTGCTCACCCAGTTGCGCAACCGGACCTTCTACGTCGAGGAACTCAACCGCATCACGCGCAAGGGCCCCTGGCCCTTGAGTGTGATCACCATCGATCTCAATGGACTGAAGGCCATCAACGACGAGCACGGCCATGCCGCCGGTGATGCGCTGCTGCGGCGTGTGGGGGAGGTGCTGGCCAAGGCGGTGGACGCCTCAGCCTGCGCCGCGCGCGTTGGCGGAGATGAATTCACGGTTCTGTTGCCGGGCATGGATGAGCGCAGTGCCCTGGCGGTGCGAGAACGCATTGCATCGCTGGTTGAAATCAGCAACCAGTTCTATCCCGGGCAGCATTTGAGTCTGGCCATGGGTCTGGCCTCCTGCGCCGCAGGCGATCAGGTCGAGGCCGCCCTGCACCACGCCGACCAGGCGATGTATGCCGAAAAACAGCGTTACTACCAGGAAATGCCCAACGAACGCCGACGGGGCGGCAGTTTCAAGGACTGAGTGCCTCAGCCAACGTGGCGCCCGATGTCAGGCCAGCGGTGGTGCAGATAGATCCAGGCCAGCAGCCCAATGCCCATCATCAGCAGGGAGGCAATGGCCAGAAGCAGCGTGGAATGCATGATCAAGGGAACCACCACCCCGGCCACCATGCCGTTGGCCGTCGATCCCACAAAAGCCTGCAATGACGAGGCCATGCCACGCCGCTCAGGATACAGGTCCAGCACCAGCAGAGTCACCACAGGCACCATCAGCGCCCAGCCAAAAGCAAAAATGGCAATGGGCAACATGGACCAGGCCACATGGGGTGGCAGCAGCAGGTTGGCCGCTACATTCAGAAGCGACATGGTGAGCATGATCAGGAATCCGTGGCGAATCTGCCGCTTGGGTGCAATCCGGCCTGCCAGGCGCCCACTGAGCCAGGCGCCCGACATGATGCCGGAGATTGTCAGCATGAAGAACCAGAAGAACTGCGTGGGAGCCAGGTCCAGATGGTGGCCGAGAAACGCGGGCGCTGCGAGCACATACAGAAACATGCCGTTGAACGGCACCCCGCTGGCCAGTGCGAGCAGGAGAAAACGGGGGCTGGAGCCCAGCTGCCAGTAGCCCCGCAGCAGATGCGGCACGTTGAAAGGCTGGCGGTGGTCCGCATGCAGCGTCTCCGGCAGAAGACGGTAGTTGGCGGTCCAGAGCGCAATGCCAACCGCCGTGAGAAACCAGAAAATGCTGTGCCATCCGGCATGCACATACAGCCAGCCCCCCACAATGGGAGCGACCGCGGGGGCCACACCGAAATAGATCGTGACCTGGCTCATGACCTTCTGTGCCTGTGCAGGCGGAAACATGTCACGGATGACGGCCCGCGATACCACGATACCAGCGCCCGTGGACAGGCCCTGCAGTGCACGGAACAGTACCAGTTGTTCGATGCTCTGTGCCAGCGCGCAGCCTGCCGATGCCAGGGTGAACATGGCAATGCCCCACAGTACCACGGGCCTGCGTCCAAAGCTGTCCGCCAGGGCGCCATGGAACAGGTTCATGAACGCAAAGCCGAACAGGTACGCCGAAAGTGTTTGCTGCATTTCGACCGGACTGGCGTTCAGTGCACCGGCGATGCCCGAGAATGCGGGCAGATAGGTATCGATCGAGAACGGGCCCAGCATGCCCAGCAAAGCCAGCAGTACGGCCAGCGCCCAGCGCGGGGCGCGCCAAAGTTCATCGGCTTGCGGATTCATGGTGACATGAGGGGGTAGGGGATGCGCGGGCTGTGCGCTGCAGTTGCGCCCAAGGCGCAGGGCATTATGGGCGAAAGCCTGACGGCTTGCAGAGCGATCGTGCGGGCCAGCTGCCGCCCGCGTTGTGCCGATACACAAGGGAATTTTTTGGATTCATCGACAGAAGCGATATGAGCAAGGCATTTACCAAGGAAACCGACACCGAGGACGACGAGGGCCAGGACCTGCCGCCGTTGCCCGCCGGGAGCAGGAACTACATGACGCCCGGGGGGTACGCGAGGCTACGGTCGGAGTGGCTGGAGTTGATGGACAACGAGCGCCCCCGGATCGTTGAAATCGTCCACTGGGCAGCCAGCAATGGCGACCGTTCGGAAAACGGCGACTACCTCTACGGCAAGAAGCGGCTGCGTGAAATTGACCGGAGGATTCGGTTTCTGACCAAACGTCTCGAGACTGCCGAGATCGTGGACCCTGCGATCCACGGGGGCAGTGAGCAGGTGTATTTTGGCGCCACGGTGACCTATGTGGATGATCTGGACGTCACGCGCACCATCACCATCATGGGCATTGACGAGGCCGACAGCAGCCAGGGACAGGTCAGCTGGATTTCGCCGGTGGCCCGAGCCCTTCTGAAGGCGCGGGTGGGCGATGAGGTGATGCTGCCGACGCCTGCAGGAACCCGGGCACTTGAGATACTCAGCGTGTCTTACCCGCAACCCATCAGCTGAGCGGCAAGGCGCGCATCGCCCTGATGACGGCAGGTGTACGGCGCAGGTTGCGCAGTGCGGCTTCCAGATGGGTGTGATCCCGCACCGCGATGAGGAAGCGCAGGTCGATGGTGTCCAGCGCCGTTTCATCGTCCATGTCCACATGGGTGATGTCTGCTTCGGAATGGGCGAGTTCCGCCGCGATGCGGGCCAGAACGCCCTTGCCGTTGTTCACGGTCACGGTGATGCGCGTTTCGAACATGCGCACCGGTTCTTCCGACCAATCCACCGCAATGAAACGCTCGCTGTCCTTGTTCTGCAGGCGCTTGGCCACCGCACATTGGGCGGCATGCACGACCAGTCCCTCGCCGCGGCCCAGATAGCCCACAATGCTGTCCCCGGGGATGGGGCGGCAGCATGGAGCATATTTGACCGAAACGCCTTCGCTGCCATCGAGGGTGACGCCCCCTTGAGACACCGTTTCGTGGGAGCTGTAGCGCTCCCGTGTCAGCAGCAGAGCGTTGGGGCGATGGCCGTGTTCGGACATCAGTCCGACCAGGCGCTTGGCCACAATGGAGGCAATGCGCTTGCCCAGGCCGATATCGGTCATCAGGTCGCTGCGGGAGCGGCTGCCGGTGAACCGCAGAAGCTTGTCCCAGATGGGCAGGGTCTCGTCGCTGGAGTCGGGGAGTTGCTCAAACCCTTCCGCACGCAACGCCTGCGTCAACAGCTTTTCGCCCAGGCTTTCCGATTCGGTTTGTGCCAGCGTCTTGAGATGGTTGCGGATTTTGGAGCGCGCCCGTCCGGTGCGTACAAAGCCCAGCCACGCCGGGTTGGGTTTTGCATGGGGTGTGGTGATGATTTCCACCACGTCGCCGTTCTTGAGTTCGGTACGCAGTGGAACCTGTTCGTTGTTGATCTTGGCGGCACTGGTGTGATTGCCGACGTTGCTGTGGATGGCATAGGCAAAATCGACCACCGTGGCGCCCCGGGGCAGGGCCATGATCTGGCTCTTGGGTGTAAAGACATAGACCGCGTCCGGGAACAGATCCACCTTCACGTGGTCCCAGAACTCGGCGGCATCGCGGGTTTCGTTCTGGATGTCGAGCAGGGACTGCAGCCATTTTGTTCCCAGCCGTTCGGCTGTCGTGCCGTCAGCCTCCTGCGCCTTGTAGAGCCAATGGGCTGCCACGCCGGCCTCTGCAATCAGGTGCATTTCTTCGGTGCGCATCTGGAATTCGATGTTCACCCCCGAAGGGCCCACCAGCGTGGTGTGCAGCGACTGGTAGCCATTGAGCTTGGCAATGGCGATGTGGTCCTTGAACTTTCCGGGTACGGGCTTGTACATCTGGTGCAGTACGCCCAAGGCGGTATAGCAATCCGTGATGCTGGGGACAATGACCCGGAATCCATAGATGTCGGTCACCTGCGCAAAGCTCAGATGCTTGAGTGTCATCTTCTGGTAGATCGCGTACAGGGTTTTTTCGCGTCCTGCCAGCCGGACTTTCATGCCGAGACGTGCAAACGCGGCGTCGACATCGGCCTGGACTTTCTGGACCAGATCACGTCGGCGGTTGCGCGCCTTGCCTACTGCTTTGGACAGTGTGACGTAGCGCCAGGGGTGCAGATGCTGGAACGAGAGGTCCTGCAGCTCACGATAGGTCTGGTTCAATCCCAGGCGGTGGGCAATGGGGGCGTAGATTTCCAGGGTTTCGGACGAAATGCGGCCCCATTTGCTGCGGGGCATGTCGGACAGCGTGCGCATGTTGTGCGTACGGTCGGCCAGTTTGATCAGAATGACGCGCACATCGCGGGCCATGGCCAGCAGCATCTTGCGGAAGGACTCGGCCTGGTTTTCTTCCCGGGTGTCAAACTGCAGCTTGTCGAGCTTGGTCAACCCGTCGACCAGTTCCGCCACGGGGGCACCAAAGCGCTCGATCAGATCCGATTTGGTGACGCCGCAATCCTCCATGGCGTCATGCAGCAGTGCCGCCATGAGCGCCTGGGCATCCAGCTTCCAGGTGGCGCATTGGGCCGCGACGGCAATGGGATGGGTAATGTAGGGCTCGCCACTGTTGCGCAATTGGCCCAGATGGGCCTCGTCGGCAAAGCGGTAGGCCTGGCGCACCAGCTCCACCTGGGCGCTGTCGAGGTAGTCCAGGCTGTCGGTGAGCGCGGCAAAGCTGGCTGCTGCTGCATTGGCCGCCGCAGAACTGACATCAGGTGGCGCCGGATGTTCTCCCGGTCGGGTATCGCCTGCAGGGGAATTGTTCAACACCGCTTTCATGCCTTTAATGTAGCGTGGCTACCGCCAAAAGACTGGATCCAAAAAAAAGCACCGCATGCGGTGCTTTTGTAGAGGGGCCAGCGGCAAACAATCAGCCGGGAACCTTTTTGAGCATTTCGATGCCCACCTTGCCCGCAGCAATTTCGCGCAGCGCCGTCACGGCAGGCTTGTTGCGGCTTTCGATGCGGGGGGCATGCCCGTGGCTGAGCATGCGTGCGCGGTAGGTGGCCGCCAGCACGAGCTGGAATCGGTTGGGAATCTGCTCAAGGCAGTCTTCGACAGTAATGCGGGCCATAGGTACTCCGGGGCGTCAGGAAATGTTGAGCGACAGAAATGTTTCTGCGCGGGCGCGGCGCTGGGCCACATATTTGAGTCGTTGGGCGTGGACGATGGTTTTCAGATCGAAAAGCGCACGCTCGAAAAGCTCGTTGATTATAACGAAGTCGAACCGGCTCACGTGGGCCATCTCCTCCGCAGCGTTCTGGAGGCGCATCTCGATGACATCGGCGGAGTCCTCGCCGCGGCGCTCCAGGCGGGAGCGCAGTTCATCCCAGCTGGGGGGCAGGATGAAGATGAGCACGGCGTTGGCAAAGACCTCCTTGATCTGCAGGGCGCCCTGGAAGTCGATTTCAAGAACGACATCGTTGCCTTGGGAAATGCGTTCCTCAATGGCTTTTTTGGAGGTGCCATACCGGCGACCGTGCACATTGGCCCATTCCACAAAGGCGTTGGAGGCGACCATCGCGTCGAATTCGGACTCCGATGCGAAGAAATACTCCCGGCCGTGCTTTTCCTGGCCCCTGGGAGGGCGTGTCGTGTGCGAAACCGAGGCATGCACTTGGGAGTCCAGCTCCTGCAGGGCTTTCACCAGACTGGATTTGCCCGCTCCGCTGGGCGCGGCGACGACGAATAGATTACCCGGATAGTCCATAGAGGGTGGGCGCATTGCGCTATGAAAAATAAAGCGTTACTCGATATTTTGCACCTGCTCGCGCATCTGCTCGATCAGGACTTTCATGTCCACGCTGATGCGCGTGAGGTCGAGTGCCGATGATTTGGAGCCCAGGGTGTTGGCCTCACGGTGCAGTTCCTGGATGAGGAAATCGAGTCGCTTGCCGATTTCGCCCCCCTTTTTGAGCAGTCTTTCGATTTCATCGAGGTGCGATTGCAGGCGTGTGACTTCCTCGGCCACATCGATGCGAATGGCGAAGGCCGTGGCTTCCGACAAGGCGCGGTCCTGTGCGGCCTCGGGCGTTGCAGCGCCTTCGGCCAGGCCCATGGCTTCCTTCCATCGTTCCATGAAGCGCTGGCGCTGCTGCTCGACCAGCAAGGGAACCAGGGGCGTGGCTTGCTGTGCCAGGGCCCGCAATTGCTTCAGGTGGCCCTGCAGCATGGTTGCCAGCCGGGCGCCTTCCTGCTGCCGGGCGTCGAGCAGGGCGGTGAGGGCCTGTTCGGCCAGCGCGGGGACGGTTTCGCTCCAGTCCTCGGCCCCCGTGCCCTGGCCGGTGCACAGGCGCAGGACTTCAGCGACGCTCAAGGGGGTGGCCTGCGGCAGCCACGAGCGCACCGCATCCTGCGCCGAGTTGAGGCGTTGCAGCATGCGCGGCGATGGGTCGGGAAGGGACGATGAGTCGCCGCTTTCCAGCGTGGCACGCACTTCCACCTTGCCGCGCTTGATCTTTGCGGTCAGCAGGGAGCGCAGCACGGGTTCCATGGCGCGCAGTTCGTCGGGAAGGCGGAACGAGAGGTCGAGAAAGCGGCTGTTGACGGAGCGGATTTCCAGTCCCAGGCGCCGCCCGGGGAGCGGCCGGGCCTCGGCTTCGCTGCTCCCGTTGCCCGCACCGTGCTGGGCGCTGGCGTATCCGGTCATGCTGTAAACTGGCATTGGACTTTTGATGGTTGCTTGCGATCCGGCGATTATCCGGGTTCTGATCGGCCCCCGAATCTTCTGCGCAAAATATGTCAAAAATCAAACCGGCGCCGCTGCCGCCCGATACCACGATCGGTGGATACCGTGTGATACGCCGGTTGTCGTCCGGCGGTTTTGGTGTGGTCTACCTTGCCGTGGATGCCGAGGGACAGCAGATCGCCATCAAGGAATACCTGCCATCGTCGCTGGCGACACGTGCACCGGGCGAGTTGCTGCCCAAGGTGCCCCCTGAAAAACTCTCGCTCTACCGCCTGGGCCTCAAGAGTTTCTTTGAAGAAGGCCGCGCGCTGGCCCAGATCTCGCACGCCTCGGTGGTCAGCGTGCTCAATTTCTTCCGCGAGAACGAAACGGTCTACATGGTGATGAACTACCTGGAGGGTGCCACCCTGCAGGATTTCATCATCACCGCGCGCGACCTCAAGACACAGAAGGTGTTCCGCGAGTCCACCATTCGCAGCCTGTTCGACGAAGTGCTGCGCGGCATGCGCATCGTGCACCAGCACAAGATGCTGCACCTGGACATCAAGCCGGCCAACATTTTCATCACCGACGACAACAAGGCTGTGATGATCGACTTTGGCGCCGCGCGCGAAGTGCTGTCCAAGGAAGGCAACTTCATCCGTCCCATGTACACGCCCGGATTTGCCGCCCCCGAGATGTACCGGCGCGATTCCGCCATGGGACCGTGGACCGACATCTATGCCATCGGCGCCTGCATCTATGCCTGCATGCAGGGTTTTCCGCCCAACGAGGCGCCGCAGCGCCAGGAAAAGGACCGGCTGTCGCTGGCGCTGGCCAAGCTGCGCGGGGTGTATTCGGACAACCTCATCGAGGTGGTCGAATGGTGCATGGCGCTGGACCCGCTGTCGCGCCCGCAATCGGTGTTTGCGCTGCAAAAGGAACTCTCGCGTGAAGGTGAGCGTCGCTATACCAAGCTGAGTGTGGGCGAGAAGATGCGCCTGCAGCTCGATACCCTGGTGTCCGACACCAAGAAGAATGTGCAAAAAGTGGGTGACGCCACAGGAATCGGAGCCAAGCCCAAATGAAATTCTCCGTATTCCAGATCAGCCGCCGCGGCGGCCGCGAGAAGAACGAAGACCGCATGGGTTACTGCTACACGCGCGAGTCCGGCCTGTTCGTGCTGGCCGACGGCATGGGCGGGCACCCCGAGGGCGAGGTGGCCGCGCAGATCGCCATGCAGACCGTGGCCGCCCTGTACCAGCGCCAGGCGCGGCCCGTGCTGGAGGACGTGCAGGAGTTCCTTTCGTCTGCGCTGCTGGCAGCGCACCACCAGATCCTGCGCTACGCCAGCGACAAGGGCATGATCGATTCGCCGCGCACCACGCTGGTGGTCGCTGTGGTGCAGTCGGGCAGCGCCACGTGGATCCATTGTGGCGATTCGCGCCTGTACATGGTGCGCGGCGGTGAACTGCTCACGCGTACGCGCGACCACTCCTACCTGGAATTGCGCAACATGCCCGCCGGTCTGGAGCGCATCAACCGCAACGTGCTGTTCACTTGCCTGGGCTCGCCCACCAAGCCCATCTACGACATGACAGGGCCCGTGCACCTGGAGCAGGGGGACCGCATCCTGCTGTGTTCCGACGGGCTGTGGGGCACCCTCAGCGATGAGGAAATCGGTAAGCAGCTGGGCAGTCAGACCGTCTCGCAGGCCGTGCCCGAGCTGGTGGAAGAGGCCTTGCGCAAGGCTGGCGACAGCAGTGACAACGTGACGGTGGTGGCCATGGAGTGGGAGACCCCCGACGCCTTCGAGTCCACCCAGGGTGTCTCCACCGACAGCATCAGCGACGATGTGTTTGCCTCCACCATCCAGGCGGGCCCCATTGATGGCCTGGTCGATGACCTGGACGACGAAGCCATCGAGCGCTCCATTGCCGAAATCAACGAGGCCATTCGCCGCTCTGCGGCGCGAAAGGCATGACAACCCCTTGAGTCGCTGGGCGCCTTCCACTTTCTCTCGCATTGCTGTGCGATGCGGGAAAGGGGCACCTGGCTCAGCGCGGCGGGGCGGCCGCTCGCGCAGCGGTCGCAGGCCTTGGTCGCGCATGAGCGCTTGTCCATTCTTTACACCGACAATTCAATGACCACTTTTGAACGCAGCGGCGGCCGTGCCGCCGACCAGTTGCGCCCCGTGCGCATCACCCGCCGCTACACCATGCACGCCGAGGGCTCGGTGCTGATCGAGTTCGGCAACACCAAGGTGCTGTGCACCGCTTCGGTGGAAGAAAAGGTGCCGCCGCACAAGCGCGGCAGCGGCGAGGGCTGGGTGACTGCCGAATACGGCATGCTGCCGCGCGCCACGCACAGCCGCAGCGACCGCGAGGCCGCGCGCGGCAAGCAGAGCGGCCGCACGCAGGAGATCCAGCGCCTCATCGGCCGCTCGCTGCGCGCGGTGTTCGACCTCAAGCTCCTGGGTGAGCGCAGCATCGTGCTCGATTGCGACGTGATACAGGCCGACGGCGGCACGCGCACGGCTGCCATCACCGGCGCCTGGGTGGCCGCGCAGGATGCGGTGAACACGCTGCTGGCCAGCGGCAAGATCGCCATCTCGCCCATCCGCGAAGCCGTGGCCGCCATCTCGGTGGGCATCGTGCAGGGCACGCCCGTGCTCGACCTCGAATACGTGGAAGACGTCGATTGCGACACCGACATGAACGTGGTCATGACCGGTGCCGGACACTTCGTGGAAGTGCAGGGCACGGCCGAAGGCGTGGCCTTCACGCGCCGCGAGATGGACCAGCTTCTGGTGCTGGCCGAAAAAGGCATTGGCGAACTGATGCAGATGCAGCAGGCAGCCCTTCAAAAATGATAGCTATTTGCGCTTGCTGGATAAGCGCTAGAGGCTGATTTGTTATGAAAATCGTATTGGCATCGAACAACCGCGGCAAGCTCGCCGAGCTGCAGGCCATGCTCGCCCCCCTGGGCGTGGAGCTGGTGCGCCAGGCTGACCTGGGCGTGGGCGAGGCCGAAGAGCCGCACCGCACCTTTGTCGAGAACGCCCTGGCCAAGGCCCGTTTTGCCAGCGCGCACACCGGCCTGCCCGCGCTGGCCGACGACGCCGGCCTGTGCGTGGACGCCTTTGGCGGCCTGCCGGGCGTGGACACGGCCTACTACGCCACGCAGTTCGGCTATGAAAAGGGCGACGATAACAACGTGCGCGCCCTGCTGGAGCAGATGCAGGGCCAGGCCAACCGCCGCGCCGCCATGGTCAGCACCCTGGTCGCGGTGCGCAGCCCGCAGGACCCCGAGCCCCTGATTGCCGTGGGCCGCGTGGTCGGCGAGATCGCGCCCGAGCGGCGCGGCAGCCACGGCTTTGGTTTTGACCCGGTGATGTTCATCCCCGAGTTCGGCCAGACCTTTGCCGAACTGCCGCCCGAAGTGAAGAACACCCACAGCCACCGGGGCCGCGCAGCGCAGCAGATGCTGGCGCAGATGCGAGAACGTTGGTTGTAATGAATCAAAAAAGTGAGCTGCCAGCGCTTGTATTTAGACACTTTCAAATATTTTTCATATTGAAAGCCTTTATAGGCAAGCGCAAGCAGCTATTGTTTTGATATCTCCATGAACATCCCCATCACCCCCGCAGCGCAGCCCGGTGCACCCGTGCGCGACATCCAGCACTACATGCGCCCCGGCCTGCTGCAGCTCACCAGCCTGCCGCCGCTGTCGTTGTATGTGCACCTGCCTTGGTGCCTGAAAAAGTGCCCGTACTGCGACTTCAATTCGCACGCCTGGGCGGGTGGCGGCGACCTGCCCGAGCAGCGCTACCTTGACGCCCTGTGCGCCGACCTCGAAGCGGCTCTCCCGCTGGTCTGGGGCCGTCAGGTGCAAAGCATCTTCATCGGCGGCGGCACGCCCAGTCTGTTTTCGCCTGCATCCATCGACCGACTGCTGGGCGATATCCGTGCCCGTCTGCCCCTGGCGGCGGGCTGCGAAGTGACGATGGAGGCCAACCCCGGCACGTTCGAGAAAGACCGCTTTCGCGCCTTCCGCTCGGCGGGCGTCACGCGCCTGTCCATCGGCGTGCAAAGCTTCAACGACCAGCACCTGCAGGCCCTGGGCCGCGTGCACGACCGTGCCCAGGCCCTGGCGGCGGTGGAAGAAGCGGCGCAGGCATTCGATACCTTCAACCTCGACCTGATGTACGCGCTGCCCGGCCAGGATCTGGCGGGCCTGGAGCAAGACCTGCGCACCGCGCTGGCGCTGGCGCCTCCGCACCTGTCGGTCTACCACCTGACCATCGAGCCCAACACCTTCTTTGCCAAATACCCGCCTGCGGTACCGCCCGACGACGACGCCTACGCCATGCTCGACCGCATCACCGAGCTGACCGGGCAGGCGGGGCTGCAACGCTACGAGATATCGGCCTACGCCCGTGCCGACCACCAGTGCGTGCACAACACCAACTACTGGGAGTTTGGCGACTACCTGGGGCTGGGCGCAGGTGCGCACAGCAAGATCAGCTTTGCGCACCGCGTGGTGCGCCAGGCCCGCTTGCGCGAGCCGCGCCTGTACATGGACAACGCGCTGGCCGACAACGCGCTGGCGCTGGACGACGATGTGCGCCGCGCCGACCTGCCGTTTGAATACATGCTCAACGCCCTGCGCCTGCGCCGCGGGTTTGCGCTGCAGGACTTTACCGAGCGCACCGGTCTGCCCGTGACGGTGCTGGCCAAGGCGCTGGACGAGGCCGAGCGCAAGGGCCTGATCGTGCGCGACATGGCCCGTGTGCAGCCAACGGAGCGCGGGTTCGACTTCCTGAGCGATCTGCAGGAACTGTTCCTGGCCGATTGAGCGCGCTCGCCGCGCTGCGCCGGCCCGCCGGTGGGTGCCGGATCAGCCGCAGCGCGCCGCGATGATGCGGCCGGCGGCATCGACTTCCAGGTTCAGGCGCTCGGGATCGAATTCCTTGGTGACCATTTGCCCCGGACGGAGAATGCGCACCATCAGCGCACCGGCGGAGACGCGTGCCGCTTCCACCACCTTGGCCGTGCTGCTTTTGCCGATGGCCGATTGCGCCGGTCCGGCATTGCAGTTGCCCCCCAGCGGAGCCCCCGTGGGCCCAGTGGCCGGGCCTGGGCTGGCACAGCCCGCCAGCACCACCAGGGCGGGCAGAAGGCCCTTCAAAACCGCGTTGTTCAGCATCAGTGGATTCCTGTCAAAAAAT
This sequence comes from Giesbergeria sp., assembly GCA_026647025.1. Classification (GTDB taxonomy): domain Bacteria; phylum Pseudomonadota; class Gammaproteobacteria; order Burkholderiales; family Burkholderiaceae_C; genus Simplicispira. Next base: position 6,559 of record JAPKHH010000018.1, on the reverse strand, counting down.
GCAAGGCTACCGCAAGCAGGGTGCGCGCGGCGTGCGCTTGCTGTAAGCGAATGTCCGGGTATCCTCACAGAGACCATGAAGCCATCGACATGCTGCTGACCGAACTGCAAGCCCAGCAAATCACCCTGGTCCGGGTGCTGGAGCAAACCCGCGACAACGGCGGGCTCTGGACCGCGGGCGATGCCCACGAGGCCACCCGCGCCGCGCGGGAACTGGTGGGGCGCGGTGCGCCCTTTCCTGTTTTCGTGGCCCGCCGGGCGCAGTGGGCGCTGGAGGAAATCCAGCGCCGCACGCCAGACCGGGCGATCCGGCTGCGGGCACCCAGGCTGCCTTTCTGGGCAGGGTTTGTGCTGGCCGTGTGCGCCTTGCTGGCCGGTTTTGCCACCGACTACCTGGCGGCGCAGCCGCATATTGATGTGGTCGAGTGGCCCCTGGTGCTGCTGATCGGCTGGAACGGGCTGGTTTTCACCTGGTTGTCGCTGGCCTGGCTGTGGCGCAGGTGGGGCCCGGGGCAGGGGTCGCACGGGCTGCCCGCTGCGGTGCTGGGGCGTTGGTGGGTGCTGGAAATGCTGGGGCTGCGCAGGGGTGAAGGGCGCCCCTGGGCTGCGGAATTCCGCCAGGCCTGGGCCGCGCTGGCGGCGCCCCTGCAGGCGGTGCGCTTCAGGCTGGCCGCCCATCTGGCGGCGCTGTTGTTCGCGCTGGGTGCGGTGGGCAGCTTTTTTGCCCGGGGTGTCAGCGAGGAGTACCGCGCAGGCTGGAAAACCACCTACACGTTTGTGAACGGCGAGCTGCTGCATGCCATCGTCAGCGTGGTGCTGGCGCCGGGTGCCTGGCTGCTGAACCTGCCGATCCCGGATGCACAGCATATCGACCGCCTGCGCATGCCGGGCGGCGCGGGCGAAATCGCCGAGCCCTGGATCTGGCTGTATGGCGTCTCCGTGCTGGCATGGGTCGCTGTGCCCCGTTTGGGGCTGGTGCTGCTCAATGTGCTGGCCCGCTGGCGGCTGCGGCGGGCTTTTCCGTTGCCCTTGCGTGCGGCCTATTTCATCACCTTGCGCGCTGTCTGGCGCGGCCAGAAAATCGGTGTGGTGGTGGTTCCTTTTCGCTACGTCCTGTCGGCCGAGGTGCGTGCCCGGCTGACCACCCTGCTCGAGCGCATCTACGGCCTGGCCGTGGACATCGCCATCGAGCCGCCGGTGCTGATGGGCCAGGACGCCACCGACTGGAAGAAGGCCCTGCATCCCGAAGGCCATGTGGCCGTGGTGGCACTGTTCCCGCTGGCGGCCACGGCGGAAGCCGATGCCCATGGCGTGCTGCTGCAGCGCTTGCAGCGCAGCGCAGGGCGGGATACGCCCGTGGTGCCGGTGGTGGACATGGGCGGCTTCCCGCACCAGGACATCGAGCGCCTGCGCCAGCGTTGCAACCAATGGCGCCGCGTGCTGGACAGGGTGGGCGCCAAGCCCCTGTTCGTCGATTTGCAGCAGGTGCGCGAAGAAGACCTCCAGGCCCTGCGCCAAAGGCTCAACCATGACCACTGACACAGCCCCCGCCGCATCGCCCGGCATCGACATCCTCGTGGTGTCTCACACCAACGTGGGCAAGACCAGCCTGGTGCGCACCCTGCTGGGGCAGGATGTGGGCGAGGTCGAAGATGCCCCCGATGTGACCCAGGCGCTGGCTGCGTACGACCTGGTGGTTGCGCAGGATGGCGGTGCCTTGCGTTTGTGGGACACCCCCGGGTTTGGCGACAGCTTTCGGCTGGCGGGTCGCCTGCGCCGCAAGCAGCGCTGGCTGGCCTGGCTGGTGCGTGAGGTCTGGGACCGCCGCTTTCACCCTGCCCTGTGGCGCGGGCAGCGCCTGGCCCTGGAGCTGCGCGCGCGGGCCAGCGTGGTGCTGTACCCGGTGAATCTGCTCGAAAGCCCGGTGGATGCCGTGTATGTGGCGCCCGAACTGGAGATCCTGGCCTGGGTGGGCAAGCCCGTGCTGGTCTTGCTCAACCAAGGGGGCGAACAAGGCGCCGCAGGCCACCGCGCTGCCGAATGGCGCCACCACCTGGGCGGCTTCCCCGTGGTGCAGCGCGTGCTGGAGCTCGATGGCTATACCCGTTGCTGGCTGCAGGAACTGGCCTTGTTCCATGACATCGGCCAGGTGCTGCCGCCGCCCGATCGCCCGACCTACCACCGGCTGGCCCTGCTGCTGGGGCAGGACTACCGTCGGCGCTTCGATGCTTCGGTGCAGGCGTTGGCCGACTACCTGCTGCGCCTGTCCGGTGACGTGGTGGAAATGGATGCGCGCTGGTTCGACGGTCTCAAGGACGCCTGGAAGAATCTGCGCGCCCGCATTCCCGGGGGGCGCAATGCGGAGCCGACGCCGTTCGAATCCGGCATGCAGGGCCTGGCCCAGCGGTATGCCGAGCAGACCAAGGCGGTCACGGACCAGCTGATCGCGATCAACCGGCTCGACGGCGTGTCTGCGGCCGAGATCATGGAACTGGCCGAGGACAAACTGGCCGTCCACAAGCCGGTGGATGCATCTTCGTCGGCGCTTGCCGGGGGCGTGGTGTCGGGCATTCTCACCGGGCTGGGCGCGGATCTGCTCACGGGTGGGCTGTCCTTGGGAACGGGGGCCCTGGTGGGCGGGGTGATGGGCGCTTTCGGCGCGGCGGCGCTGGCCCGGGGCTACAACGTCTATTCCCACCAGGACAAGAAAGTGGTGCGCTGGAGCGCCGCTTCCCTGACGGAGGCCCTGGGCAACGCCACCATGCTCTATCTGTCCATCGCGCATTTCGGGCGCGGGCAGGGCCAGTGGCGCCGCCAGCAAGCGCCCCAGGCGTGGGCGCAGGCGGTGCAGGAGGTGCTGGGGCAGCACCGCGAGCGGCTGGCATCGTTGTGGAGCGGGCAGGGCGCCGCTGCAGCCGCGCCGCAGTCGCAGGACCATGGCCAGGCCGTGGTGCGTGATGTGCTGCGCGACGTGCTGCAGTACCTGTACCCGGATGCGGGGCCGGTGCTCACCCAGGGCGGCGATGCCGTCGAGGCCGTACAGGCCCTGAATCCGCCAGGGTAGGCGTCGCTTCCTGACGCCTTTGCGACAGTTACCCGTCGGTAACTTGCATGACACTTTGCGGCATGACCGAGACCCCCACACCGGCGTCCTATGCCCCCACGGCGCTGATCGACAGCGACCACCCGGCTGTCCTGGCCTTTGCCTGCCAGCATGCGCAAGGCAGCAGCCAGCGCGAGCGGGCAGTGTCGCTCTACCGTGCGGTACGCGATGGCTTCAGGTACGACCCCTATCGCCTCGATCTCTCGCTCCAGGGCATGCGCGCCAGCACGGTGCTGGCCCAGGGGTATGGATGGTGCGTTCCCAAGGCGGTGCTGCTGGTTGCCGCCTGCCGTGCGGCAGGCATTGCAGCGCGGCCCGGCTTTGCCGACGTGCGCAACCACCTGAGCACCGAGCGCATGCGCCAGACCATGAAGACCGACCTGTTCATCTGGCATGGCTATGCCGACATCTGGCTCGATGGCCAGTGGGTCAAGGCCACACCGGCCTTCAACCTCAGCCTGTGCGAGCGATTCGGCCTGTTGCCCCTGGAATTCGATGGGTGCAGCGATTCGATCTACCACCCCTTCGACAGCGCGGGCAACCGCCATATGGAATATGCGCGCCAGCGCGGCGCTTTTGACGACCTGCCGCTGGCGCAGATCGTTGCCGACTTCGAGCAGGTCTATGGCGCATGGATGCTCGACCCCGCAGCGCTGCAGACCGCCAGCTTCCAGCACGATGTGGAGAACGAAACACGATGACCGACAGCCTTCAGATTCCTCCTGGTTTTCATGCGTTGGAAGCGGGAGGTGCGTTCATGCAGAACAACGGACCGCTGTATCTGCGGCACGAGGGCGCGCTCGTGCAGTTTGGCTTCCGGGTCGAGCCGCGGCACATCAATCCCATGAACAACCTGCATGGCGGCATGATGGCCAGCTTTTGCGACATGCTGCTGCCCCTCTCGGTACACCGCAAGAACCCCGAGGTGGGCATGCGCTTTTTGCCCACCATCAGCCTGCAGATCGACTACCTGGCCCCGGCCCCCTTGGGCTGCTGGGTCGAAGGCGAGGCCGAACTGTTGCGTGCCACGCGTTCCCTGGTGTTTGCCCAGGGCCTGGTGCGCGCCGATGGGGTGCCCTGCGCGCGTGCCAGTGGTGTCTTCAAGATGGGGCCGGCCTTTGCGGGTGAAGTGGCGGGCTGATTCGGCTCAATCGTCCACCGAGGCGCTCCAGCGGCTGCCCCAGTCGCGGGCGCGGTCGATGTCGCGGCGGTCGCGCTTGGTGGGGCGGCCTTCGTGCAGGGCGGCAGCAGGCTCGGGCGCCAGGCGGCGCAGCTCCTGGGCTTTCTCGCGCAGGGCGATGCTTTCGGCGGTTTCCTCGTACAGCTGCTGCGCCACGGGCGCGGGACCGCGCATGCCGCTCAGTGCCCGCACCACCACGATGCGCTGCATGAGCCCCTGGCGCAGCACAACGGTATCGCCGGGGCGCACCTCGCGTGAAGCCTTGGCGGCCAGGCCGTTGACAGAGATGCGGCCTTTGGCGATTTCTTCGGCGGCCAGGCTGCGCGTCTTGTAGAAGCGCGCACACCACAGCCATTTGTCAATGCGCAGGGATACAAGGGTGCTCATGCCCGGATTGTGATTCCATTTCCAAAACCTCCGTGTCGTTGCTGCTTCGACTTGCCGACCTGCACGCTACCATCGGGCCCATGCCAGATTCTTCCGACCAGATCCCCGCACTGCCGCTGGATGCGCAAGGCATCCTGGAACTGGCGGCGCGTTCCATGTTCCAGTTGTTCTCCACGGTCAGCCAGGGCATGTTTCTGGTGGACCTGCGGGGGCGCATCGTGTGGGTCAATGAGGGCTACCAGCGCTTTCTGCCCGATCTGGGGCTGACTTCGGTGGATCAGTTTGTGGGACACACCGTCGAGGAAGTGATCCCCAACACGCAGATGCGCCGTGTGCTGGAAACAGGCCAGCCCGTGCTGATCGACCTGTTGACCAACCGGGCAGGTACCTTTGTGGTCAGCCGTATTCCGCTGCGCGACGACGCGGGCAAGGTGATCGGGGCTATCGGCATCGTGCTGTTCGACCACCCGGAGACCACGCTGCAGCCGCTCATCAGCAAATTCGCCCTGCTGCAGCGCGACCTGGACGATGCACGCCGAGAGCTGGCAGCGCAGCGCAGCCAGTCCCAGCGCGGTGCGGGTGTGGGCGACCGGCGCACCAAATACACCTTTGCCAGCTTCGTGGGCTCCAGCCCGGCTGCCACCGAAGTCAAGCGCCAGGCGCGCCGGGCCGCGCAGTCGGCCAGCCCGGTGCTGTTGCTGGGTGAGACGGGTACGGGCAAGGAGCTGCTGGCCCATGCCATCCATGCGGCGTCGCAGCGTGCCAGCGGCCCCTTTGTGGGCGTGAACATTGCAGCCGTGCCCGACACCCTGCTGGAAGCCGAGTTCTTTGGTGTGGCCCCGGGCGCCTATACCGGCGCCGACCGCAAGGGGCGCGACGGAAAATTCAAGCTGGCCGACGGCGGCACGCTGTTTCTCGACGAGATCGGCGACATGCCCGCCAGCCTGCAGGCCAAGCTGCTGCGCGCGCTGCAGGAGGGCGAAATCGAACCCCTGGGGTCGAACACGCTGGTGCCCTTTGATGTGCGCGTGGTGGCCGCCACTTCGCGTGATCTGGGCGCTCTGGTGCGCGAGGGGCGCTTCCGCGAAGACCTGTTCTACCGCCTGCACGTGCTGCCGGTGCGCGTGCCGCCCTTGCGTGAGCGGCCAGGCGATATCCCTGCGCTGGTCGAGGTGCTGGGCGAAGACCTGGCCCTGCGCAACGGCACAGCGCCGCCCGAACTGCTCTCCGATGCCATGGCCTTGCTGGCCGCGCAACCCTGGCGCGGCAACATCCGTGAATTGCGCAACGTGCTGGAACAGGCCGCCATGCGCAGCGATTCCCAGTCCATCGACGCCGAGCAGTTGCGCATGATCCTGCGCGAGGCGGGCGTGGAACCGGCGGCGCCCGTGACGGAGTCCCGCCTGCCACCCGAGGCGGCTGCAGGCCAGGACAGCCTGCTGCGTCCCCTGTCGGTGCAGGTGGCCGAACTGGAACGCCGGGCCATTGCAGCCGCCATGGCCGCCAACGACGGCAACAAGCTGGCGACGTCGCGCATGCTGGGGATTTCACGCGCCACCTTGTATGGAAGGCTGGAAAACCCTGATTAAAAATCAGGCAGTTGTCTTGAATTCAGGCAATTGCGTTGCCTGAATTCCAGGCACATGAAGCTGCGTGAATGGGGGGAAGAGCGGCTTGCTCAGGGGGTGAACGGTGTTGGCACGATTGCTGCAACATTCGGACACAACTTTACGAGACAACGCCATGCAAAGACGCACCCTTGTAGCCCTGGCCGCACTGGCCACCCTCGCAGCCCCTGCTTTTGCGCAAACGGGCGAAATCCGGATTGCCCACGTGCACAGCATGACGGGGCCGCTCGAAGCCTACGGCAAGCAGACCCAGACGGGCCTG
>JAPKHH010000179.1:0-6216 GCA_026647025.1 Giesbergeria sp. | reverse complement strand
AATCGCTATTATTACGATAGCTACAAGCGCTTTATGGTAAAGCTCTGGAGGCAAAAATTAATGCTCTTTGTGGAGAAACTAGCCATTGCCCCGGCAGGGACGCCACGGCCTATTCAACACCCTGACGGAGTGCAAAGCCACTGCGGCGCTGCGCACCCCCATCAACCCGACCTATCGCAAAATTCCATGAAATTATTTGGTATTGATGCTATATTCTTTCCTGTGAAACACAGGAGTCCGCCATGCAACCCCATATGACCCTGGCCCCGGACAAAGCGATCGTGTTGGGCAAGGCAACCATCCGTGCCGCTCATGAGATGCGTCTTTCCAATGCCGCCCTGGCGCGCGTCATTGGCCTGAGCGAACCCACCATCAGCCGCATTGCAGGCGGCCGCGGCATCGACCCGCAATCCAAGGAAGGCCAACTGGCCCTGCTGGTGGTGCGCCTGTTCCGCTCGCTGGACCCGCTGGTCGGCTCCGACGCACAAAAGCGCCACGACTGGCTGCGCAGCCACAACAAGGCGCTGAACGGCACACCCGCCGCACTCATCGAAACCCCCACAGGCCTGGTCAACGCCCTGGCCTACCTGGACGGCATGCGGGCCGCCGCGTGACGGCCCCCACGGCGTGGTACCCCGGCTGGGTGCACGAGCACACGCAGCCCCTGGCCATGCATGCGTTTCGCATGGTCGAAACACAGCACATCGCCGCCACCATGCGCCTGGTGGACTCCGCCGCCGAGCAGGATGTGCTGGAACACATGCTGGACGTCAGCAAGCCACTCCTGCCCCCAGAGGCCCAAGGCATCCACTACCTGCTGGCCGCGCCTTTCCGCTACCTGCCGCCCACGGGCTCGCGCTTTCGCAGCACGCACATGCCCGGTATTTGGTACGGCGCGGACGACTCCTACTGCGCCTGCGCCGAAATCGCCTACTGGCGTCAGCGCTTCCTGCTGGACAGCGCAGGCCTCATCACGCAACACCTGTCCACCGACCACTCCCTGTACGAAGCCGCCGTGCAAGGCCGCGCCATCAACCTGCAAACACCCCCCTGGTCCCAGGCCGCAGCGCACTGGAAGCACCCGAGCGACTACACCGAAACTCAGAAGCTGGGCGCGCTGGTGCGTGCGGCGGGCAACGTGGCGTGGATTCGGTACGCCTCGGTCCGCGCCCCGGGGCATGCGTGCGCCGCCGTATTCGACCCCCGGAGCCTGACCCTGCTGACCCCGGAGGGCCGGTACGAGCAATGGCACTGCCACACGGCGCGCGACCGGGTCACGCTGTCGAATGGGCGGATGCGGTTTGATTTTTGAGGGCAGGTTGCCGACTGCTTGGCGCTTTCTGGGCAAAGCCGCATTCGTTCCGCGCAAGGACCACATTGGGGACAGGTTCATTTTTCTGCCCGAACCACAATGGGTCGAGCGAAGCGAGCCATGCGACAGCCCCGCAGGCACCTCCTGATTCTGTTTCCAAATCATTCGTGTCTAGGCGCGAAGCCGCAGACAGTGCTGTAGCACGGCAAGGCGAAGCAACAACGACACGGATGATTTAGAAATGGAATGACACCTTTTATTGAAGCACGCACACGCCCAATGACTGGCTTTTGGCCCGGTACATGGCGGTGTCTGCGGCGCGCAGGTAGTCGTCCACCGTCGCCAGCCTGGATGCACTGCTGACCAAACCAATACTCGCGCCGCTAATCACGATGTGTTCGCCGATCACATAAGGCGCTGCGAGGGCGGCGCCAATCTGCTGGGCGCGTTCGCGGGCTTCAGCAGGATCAATCGACTCCAACAGCACATTGAACTCGTCGCCACCCATGCGGGCGACCAGATCCACCGCCCGCACGCAGGATTCGAGCCGCCGCGCCACCTGACCCGTTGAGATCCAGCAGAAGCACGGCGAACATCGTGGCGCCATCGCGTACCGGCACGCCATCACCGCTCGCCGCCTCGTTCTGGTGCAGCGCGATGAGATGCGCGAGGCGATCGCGGAACAACGGCCGGCCGGGCAAGCTGGTGAGCGCATCGTAGGAACTGCCGCGTTCGGCCAGATCGCTGAGCGACCCCGCCATGCGCACCGCAACGCCGTCTTCAAACTAGGCGAGCCCGCGCCAATTGACCCACACCAGCCGCCCATCCCCGTGGAACGCGCGGAAATCCACCGAAAAGTTCGGGCTGAGCCCCGACAGGTGCCTGCGGTAGGCCGCCTGCACGCGAGCGCGATCCTCGGGGTCGATGAGCTTCTCCAGAAAGCGCCAGCCACCGTCGTGCACATGATCGCCGCCAGCCAGCCCGACGATCTGGTGAAAGCGCCCGGACACATGCAGGGCGTCCGTGCGCAAGTTCCAATACCAGATGCCGTCATTGGACCCGCGGGTCGCCAGCGAATAGCGGTTTTCGGAGCGCACCAACTCCAGCTCGGTGTTCTTCTGCTGGGTCACGTCGATCATCAGGCCGATCATGCGGTTCGGCCGGCCCGGCTCGACCACTGCGCGGCACAGATCGCGCACCCACACCACCTTGCCGGACTTGGCAATCAGCCGGTAACTCATCTCGTAGGCATAGCTGTGCGTGGCGTTGTAGGCGGCATCGTCGATCAGCAGGGCCTGCTCCAGATCATCGGGATGCACATGCGCCCGCCAGAAGCCCGGGTCCGCCCGCCACTCCTCCACGGAGTAACCGAACAAGCGTTCGACCTGCGGGCTCAGGAAGGTATTGCCCACGCCGATTTCAGCCTCCCACACCACGCCATCAATGGTTTCCAGCAGGCGCAGAAAGCGCTGACGAACCTCCACCAGCACCTGCTCGGTGACCTCGGTGATCTCGATCAGCACACCCTGGCGGCTGATCACCCGCTCCGCCGCATCCGTCTCCGGGTGGAGCTGCAGACGCACCCAGCGATAGTCCGCGTCGGCAAACCGCAACCGGAACACCGGCATGCCCGAGCGCATGGTGCCGATGTCGTCGGGGTGCACAAATTCGAGCAGAGACCTGCCGAGCGCCGCCTCCACCGAATGGCCGGTGAGCTTCTGCCACGCCGGGTTCAGATAAGTGATCTCCCACAGCGCATCGGTTTGCACCACCGCTTCGGGCAGCAGTTGCAGCAGTTTTGCGGACGGCGCGGGAGGGGTGGGCATGCAGGGCTGTCGCGAAAAGGGGGCAAATACATCCAACGGATAGAAAAATCAACCGCGTTGGATCAAGTATGGCACGGGTTGATGGCACCGGAGCCCCCTTGGTTTCGGTGGTTTGGGGCGGCGAAAGAGTGCAAGCCGGCAACGCCCTCCCCGGCCGCCATCCTCACCCGGGAATTCAAACAGGCTGATCGGACGGCATTTATCCTCAGGTCGGGCGCCGTTCAGATGAGCAGCAAATTTCCTCATCAATTAACCGATGCACGCAATTGATAGCAAAATCAAGTTTTTCATGATTTTTCGCTGATATTTAAAGATTAACAGATTTTTCTATAATTACGGCATTTCCATTTGCAGTAACTCCGAACACATAGGGCAGGTAGATCGTTCCGCCGGCAGAGGTGGCAGTTTGCGGATCAAGTGTTAGATAATCAAAATCAACGCCAATCACAGCATTACAGCCGAGGGCGTACGCCGCCTCCTTAAGTTCAGTCAGAGCATTTCTCCTAATTTGGCTAAGCGAGGCCATAAGGCTTGCGCCTACGTCTGTTGCTCGTGAAAAAACACCTGACGTGCCACGATCAATTTGCACTGCGTCATCCCCGGAAATATACCCCGAATATTTTGTGATAGTGTACCCCTCAAAGCTAAAACCCGAAGTTATCAGCATATTCGCCATTGCAACTTGTTTCTTGTGATGTGCGCGTGCAATTTCGGCTTGCTCTTGAGCAATGCGGTCCTGCTCAGGTTTTAAGTATTGTTTGAATTCATCAGCAATTTCTTGCAAATTTTGATTCTCAAGTATTTCGTATCCACCCAAAAAACCCGCTTTGTATTTATATTTGGAATTTATTAACCATTCAAGGAGCTGGTCAGCATTGAGATCATGTTGTTTGGCAAATTCTGCGAGCTTCATAAAATTACCTATTAGAGATATTTCTTCGCTTCTAAGTTGGTTGGATCAAGATCAAGTATTAAATTGGCATACCGACGTTTGTTAGCCGGATCATCTGTGCATTTTTTGAGCAATAACTCAATGTCGGATGCCAATTCAATTTTGGTTTCCAGCGACGGTTTATTATTCCTTTTTGGAAGATGTTTGGATTGACAGTACACGCAAAAAATAAAGCCATCTTTTTCAACCAGTTCCTTACTTCCACACCCCGAACACTCAACAACTTTCATAAAATCCTCCAAGCACCAATGCCTTTTCCTAAAATCACGACAAACAACACAAATGAAAAATATCCGGCGGTATCAAAAAAAACAATCGACCACGTGAGACCAAGTATGTCATGGGTTTCGGACAACTGCGCCCCCTTGTTTTCGGAGATTTGGGGCTGCGAAAGTGTGCAAGCCAGCAGCGCCCTCCCCCGCCGCTGGCTCGCTCACATCACGACGGCATCACCCGTCAGAAGGCCACCCGCACCCCCACCGTCACATTGCGCCCCATCAAAGGCGCGGCGTTCTTGATGAACGAGGTGTGCGCGTAGGCCAGCCGATCCGTCAGGTTGTTGCCCTTCAGGTACACCTGCCAGGGCGTGCCGTTGGTCTGCCCGCTGTAGCTCACGCCCAGGTTCAGCATGCCGTAGGCGGGCGTGGGCTGCTCGAAGGAGGCCACGCGGGTCTGGCGGGCCACTTGCACCCACTCCACCTGGCCTTGCCAGGCGTTCCAGGTGGCGTCCAGGCGCAGGCCGGCGCGGGCGGGAGGAATGCGGGGGAGCAGGCTGCCGTCCGCCAGGCGGGCGCGCACGGCGTCGCCGAACAGGGTGAGGCCCACATGGCGGTTCAGGCGCTGGCGCACCTGGGCTTCGATGCCGGTGAAGGTGGCGTTTTGCTGGGCGTATTGCAGCAGTTGCAGGCCGTCCAGCTCGTCGAGCGTGGTGCCGTGGATGTAGCCGTTGATGCGGTTGCGGAACACGCTGACCCCGAAGGTGGTGTCGCCGCTGGTTTTGCGCAGGCTCAGGTCGATGTTGTTCGAGGTTTCTGCGCGCAGGTTGGCGTCGCCGCGCTCGTAGGTGGCGGTGGCCATGTGCAGGCCGCGGGCGTACAGCTCTTCGGGCGTGGGGGCGCGGCTGGCGCGGGTGAGGCTGGCGCCCAGCTGGTAGCCGGGGCGCAACTTCCACACCGCGCCCAGCGATGCCGAGGTGCCGTTGTGGCTGCGCTCGATGCCGCTGGTTTCAGCCTGGGCCGTCTGGCGGTCGTGGCGCAGGGCGGCCTCAAAGCGCCAGTCGCCCCAGCGGTATTCCTCCAGCGCGAACAGGCCGGCGCGCCGCGTGGTGGTGGGCTGGATGTAGGCTTCGTCGCCTTCGGCGGCAAAGCGGCGTTGCGATGCCTGCACGCCCAGCATGCCGCGCCAGCCCGCCAGGGGTGCGTGCTGCAGTTCCACGCGGGCGCTGTGGGCCTTGTTTTGGAAGGTGGTGACGGGGGTGCCGTCTTCCACCTCGTCATGCTGGTAGTCGGTGATGCCGGCGCGCAGGCGCAGGGCGGTAAAGCCTGCAAAGGGGTTGCGCAGCTCGCCCCGAATGTCCAGGCGCTCGCTGCGCAGGTCCACCACGGGCACGTCGCCGTGTTCGTCTTCATGGCCGTGGTCGTGGCCGTCATCCTCGCCGTGGCTGCCGCAGTGCAGGTGGTTGCCGTGGGTGTGGCAGCCCTCAAAGCCGTGGTTGTGGCCGGGCAGGCCGTATTTGGCGGTCTGGCGGGTGTAGGCGGCACCCAGGTAGCCACGCTCGCCCACCCAGGAGATGCCCACGCTGCCGGTGTCGGTGCGGTTGAAGCTGCCGGGCACCTTGCGGTCCACATGGTCTTCGTGCACCCAGTTGGGGCCGACGCGGTAGTCGGCGGCGTCGCGCGCCACGCCTTCCACGTGCACGGCCAGGTTGCCGGTGCCGCCGGTGAGCGAGAACACGCCCGCCTTCTCGCGGGCGCCGCTGTTGGCGCGCAGCTCCAGGCTGCCTTCGTAGCCCTTGGCGGGCACGGCGGTGGGCACCTTGCCGTCGAGCACGTTGACCACGCCGCCCACGGCGCCGTCGCCATGCACCAGGGCCGAGGGGCCGCGCAGCACTTCGATCTGGGTGGCGA
>JAPKHH010000178.1:0-4395 GCA_026647025.1 Giesbergeria sp. | reverse complement strand
GGCGCGGGCGCGTTCGACCAGCCCATCCCCGTGCGCCACGCACACAGGCCCGACGAGCTGGGGCAACTGGCCGCCACCATCAACACCATGGGCGAAGACATCCACCAGATGCTGGAGGCCAAGCGTGCCCTGCTGCTGGCCCTGAGCCACGAACTGCGCAGTCCGCTGACGCGCGCGCGCCTCAACGCCGAGCTGCTGCCCGACACCGCCGAGGCCCAGGCGCCGCGCCAGGCGCTGCTGCGCGACCTGGGCGAGATGGCGCGCGTCATCACCGACCTGCTGGAGAGCGAGCGCCTCGCCGCCCCCCATGCTGCGCTGCACCGCGAGGCCGTGGACCTGGTGGAGCTGGCGCGCGAGGTCATTGCCGAGCTGGGCGACCGCCACCCTGGCGCCGCCGCCATCCGCGTGCTGGTGCCGTCCGCACTGCCCGCGTTGCCGCTGGACCGCGCGCGCCTGCGCCTGCTGCTGCGCAACCTGCTCGACAACAGCCTGCGCCACAGCGAGCCCGGCGTGCCGCCGCCCGAGTTGCACTTGCGCTGGCAGAACGAAGCGGTGGAGATCGTGGTGCGCGACCACGGCCCCGGCGTTCCGCCCGAGCACCTGGCGCAGCTCGCCCAGGCCTTCTACCGCCCCGACAGCGCCCGCCAGCGCGCCACCGGCGGCGTGGGCCTGGGCCTGTACCTGTGCCGCCTGGTGGCGCAGGCGCACGGGGGCAGCCTGGCGCTGCGCAACGCCCAGCCGGGGCTGGAGGCGCGGGTGGTGCTGCCGGTGGAGGCGGCTTTCGGTGGGTAGTTTTTGCATCGCATTTGCATTACACTGACCGCATGAAAACCGCCACCCTCCCCCCCGTCCGCATCGAGCCCGCGTTCCGGCAGCAAGTGGAAGAAGTGCTGCAACCCGGTGAGACGCTCACGCAGCTGGTGGAAAGCGCCGTTCGCACGGCTGTTGCGGCGCGCAAGAGCCAGGCCGAATTTCTGCGCCGAGGTATTCAGGCCATCGAAGCGACCCGCCTGGAGGCCACGGGCATACCCGCCGAGCAGGTGATTGCCGGGTTGGAGCGCCGCCTCGCCGCAGCACGCCAGTCCCGCACCCGATGAGCTACCGGGTCGAGTTCAGCCCGGAGGCCGCAGAGGACTTGCAGCGGCTGTTCGAGCATGTGCTGGAGCGCGAACTGAACAGCCCGACCGGCGATCTGGAGGTGGCAGAGCGTGCGCTCCAGGCCATCAAGAGCGGCGTGGAGTTGCTGGCACTGACGCCCTTTTCATGCCGCAAGGTGGGCTGCAGCCCGTTTCTGCGTGAGTTGGTCATTCCATTTGGTGCATCGGGCTACGTGGCCTTGTTTGACATCGTCGGAAGCGATCGGGTGATCGTCGGCGCGGTACGCCACCAGCGGGAAGACGATTACCACTGACTGTGCCGATATCGAACAACAATTCTCCAGTGGAGTCGGCATGTTGCTATTCGTTTACGTAAGGCGCGCGAACCAGTATGAAAACATCCCGTGAATTCTGTTCAGGAATCAAGGTCTACCGTTTTCAGCCGTGCAGGAATGACGATGGCACTCTGCGCGGCGACAAGATATCACCCGAATCACTCTGGTTCTCCACGCCAAAGAAGCTAAATGATCCGATGGATATTGATCATCCGTTGGATGATTTGATGCGTGGTGATGACGGGGAAAGTTTGGTGCTGCGTGAGATGGCCAAGGTGATGTATGCACCTGATCAGAATATGTATCCCCATAAGTTGATCAATGACGATTTGCGCGAGAGGATTCAGCACTGGGCCAGCCATGGCGGGCATTCGCTTGACATTTGCTATGAATTTCGCGAGCGGCTCTTGCAGTTGGGTGTCGCGTGCTTTACGCCCGGTTGGAACAATCCACCAATGTGGGCTCACTATGCTGAGGACTGGATGGGTTTTGCCATCGAGTACTGCATCCATCAGATGGACATGGCTTGTGCACCAGATAACAATGGGTTTTTGCAGTTTTGGGTCAACTACTGCTCGCGCATTGGGCAAACTTCGTTGGCTGAACTGCTGTTCTCGCCCAATGAAGCTGTCAGCCGAATCCTGAGCGCTAAAACTTTGCCTTGGTCATACGAGCAGGAGTGGCGTTTGATCTACCTGGATAGTGGCGACAAGGCAGTAAAGCTGCCCGTCGGTATGCAGATCACTGGCATCGTCCTAGGGTCGAAATCGCCGCGTGAGCAAGACCAATTGTTCTCCGATAAGTGTGCAAAGTGGGGCCTGCCTCTGCGGCGGGTTCATGTTGGCTTGGATAGAACGCTTCACCTGCGTGACCTATAACAGCCACCATGGAGCGGAACCGCCATTTCAATTCAAACAGGGTGTGTAGGCCGTGTGGTTCATAAGTCATTGAAACATAATGATTTTCTTATTTCATCGCAAATCGGATGGGTCGCTGGTAGGGTCTTGCAACGATGAAATAGGGTTCAGTGGCCCCTGCCGCTCCCGAGTGGCGTCTGGAGGACGCTTGACAGCGTGAAGTACATTGCTTAAACTGTATATACAGGTTAAGCAAATCATGTCCAAATCCCCTTCGCCCCGCACCGCCAGCCCTTCCCGCCGCCCGGCATCCAGCCCGGCGGCCGCGCCCGCCCTGGCGCTGTACGAGCAGGTCAAGGACTTCATCGTGCGCCGCATCCAGGACGGCAGCTGGCGCGCGGGCGACCGGCTGCCGTCCGAGAGCGAGCTGGTGGCGCAGTTCGGCATTTCGCGCATGACGGTGAACCGCGCCCTGCGCGAGCTGACGGAGCAGGGCCGTATCGTGCGCGTGGCGGGGGTGGGCAGCTTCGTGGCCGAGGACAAGCCGCAGTCCACGCTGCTGCAGATCGCCAACCTGGCCAGCGAGATCCGCCAGCGCGGGCACGACTACCGCTGCGATGTGCTCGCCGCCCGGCGCACCGCCGCCACGCTGGAGGTGGCCGCCGCGCTGGACCTGGGCACGGGCGCCTCCGTGTTCCACACGCAGTGCGTGCACCGCGAGAACGGCGTGCCGGTGCAGCTCGAAGACCGCCACGTGAACCCGGCCCTGGCGCCCGATTTCCTGGCGCAGGACTTCACCGCCGTGCCGCCCTCTGAATACCTGCTGCGCAGCGTGCCGTTCGACCAGGTCGAGCATGTGGTCGATGCCGTGCTGCCCACGCCCGAACAGGCCGCGCTGCTGGAGATGCCCGCGCACGAACCCTGCCTGCTGCTTACGCGCCGCACCTGGTCGCGCGGCGTGCCCGTGACCGTGGTGCGCTGCCTGCACCCGGCCTCGCGCTACCGGCTCGGCAGCCGCTTCCGCACCGACGGCCACCCCGTCGCGGGTTGAATATGAAGCAACCCCCTGTGGCGCTGCGCGCCTTCCCCCTTCTCTCGCATTGCTGCGCAATGCGGGAGTGGGGACGCCACCAGCGCGGCGGGGCGGCCCTTGCGCGGTGGCCGCTGGCCTGGGCCATGCCTCCGCACAGCTTAGTGGACTGAACTCGGGCCATCTGCAGCCAATACGAACAACCATCGCGCAACTTTGATTCTCACTTGTATAGACAGGACTGGCACCATGACCACCCCCATCACCCTTGATCCCGGCCATGTCACGCTGGCGCAGCTGCGCCACATCCACGCCGGTGGCGTGCAGCTCAGGCTCGACCCCTCGGCGCAGGCCGGTATGCAGGCCGCGCTGGCCACGGTGCAGCGCATCGTTGAGGAAGACCAGGTGGTCTATGGCATCAACACCGGCTTCGGTAAGCTGGCCAGCACGAAGATCGCCCACGAGCGCTTGGCCGAGCTGCAGCGCAACCTGGTGCTGTCGCACAGCGTGGGCACGGGCGAGGCGCTGCCCGACGGCGTGGTGCGTCTGGTGCTGGCCACCAAGGCCGTGAGCCTGGCGCGCGGGCATTCGGGCATCCGCCCCGAGATCGTCGATGCGCTGCTCAAGCTCGCCAATGCCAGCGTGCTGCCGGTCATCCCCGCCAAGGGCTCGGTGGGCGCCTCGGGCGACCTCGCGCCGCTGGCACACCTGGCCTGCGTGCTGATTGGCGAAGGCCAGGCCACGGTGGACGGCAAGGTGGTGTCGGGCCGCGAGGCCATGGCCGCCGTGGGCCTCCAGCCCTTTGTGCTCGGCCCCAAGGAAGGCCTGGCGCTGCTCAACGGCACGCAGGTGTCCACCGCCCTGGCGCTGGCCGGCCTGTTCGGCGCGGAAGACGTGTTCTGTGCCGCGCTGGTGGCGGGCGCGCTCTCGCTCGAAGCCATCAAGGGCTCGGTCAAGCCGTTCGATGCGCGCATCCACGAGGCGCGCGGCCAGGCCGGGCAGATCGCCGTGGCCGCCGCCGTGCGCGCGCTGCTCGACGGCAGCCAGATCGACCCCTCGCACCCGCACTGCGGCCG
>JAPKHH010000177.1:0-4411 GCA_026647025.1 Giesbergeria sp. | reverse complement strand
AGCAGCCTTGACGGCGGGCGCCTCCGGACCGGGGCGAACGCCACGATCCACAGGCTTGTCTCGCACCGAGCTGGCCGCCTATGTGGCCCGCCAATTGGCCACCTTCTACCCCGACGGGCTCAACACCGACGCCCCGGCCGTGCTTGCTGCGCATCTGGATGCGGCGCTGCTGCGGCTGGGCCGCTGCATCAACGAAGTGCGGTGGTGGACGCCAGACCAGTTCGATCACCTGCATTCCACCCAATACACGCTGTTTCTCTACTACCTGTCCAACACGATCTGGAAGGCGACGGGCAACCGCACGCTCTGCGCCAAGCTGTTCGGGCTGAACAAGGCGCTCAACGGGATTGATCTGTTCTATGAGATCGACATGCCCGAGGTCATGTTCATCGGCCATTCGGTGGGTATCGTCTTTGCCAAGGCGACCTATGGCAATTACCTGGTGGTCTATCAAAACTCAACGGTGGGAAAGAACCATGGCGCGGCGCCGGTGCTGGGTGAGGGCGTTGTCATGTATGCAGGCACCGCCATCATTGGGGGATGCCAGGTGGGTGATGGCACCGTGATCTCCCAGGGGACGAGTCTGGTCAATGCGGACTCACCGGGCAATTGCACGGTTTACCCAGGGCCCGGTGGGCAGGTGGTCTTCAAAGCGACGCGACGCGACGCGCTTCGGGACATTTTTCGCCGCTAATCTGGGGAGTCTGAGCGCCGGGCTTGCTACACCAAGGTCTTCATGGCTTCGGTGGCATAGCCCAAATAGGTCACAGCAAATTCGGTATGGCCATGCGCGTGTTCGACTTCAGCTAGACACGCCAGTGCCACAGGGTCATGGGGCACTGCGTTGAGCACAACTTCGGCCAGTTCAGTTACGGCGATCCAGTGTTGGCTCTCCATCTTCGTAGCGGCAGACTCGGATTCCGCGCGCTGCGGGGGAGGTGACATCTTTGCCTTGTTCACCAGCATTTGCAGCCGCTGATGGGCCTCACTTAGGGTCACCCGTAGGCCGGGGCGCAGCCCCACCCCCGGTGCGGGTGGGTGGGACCACTCTTCAGGAAGTCCTGGTAACCACGACTCAAGGGCCTTTGCCTGGGCTTGCGCATCGTCCGGATGCTCTGCCTGCGCCAGCCACCGCAGCCACATCACCCGCAATCCCTCGCCAAAATGATGGTTGAAGATGTCTTCGCGCATGAGGGCCGAAGCCTCTACCTCTGCACGCAGCCCTTGTCGCAAAGCGTTGAGCGCCTGAGCATCAGATGCCAGCGCACACGCGATGCGGACATAGTCTTCGGGGCTTTCCGCCAGCCACTCTGTGCGGTCCAGGTAGGTCAACAGGCTCACGCCCATACGACTTTTGAAGCTATCGCCGACCATGGAGACGATGGGCAAACCCATCCACAGCACATCGAAGGTGGTTGTGCCGCCGGTGAGCGGGAAGGGGTCGAGCGCGATATCGATCCGATGGTAGGTGAGGTATTGGTTGTTGGTGTCCAGGGGGACGAGGTCTAGCCGAGCAGGGTCCAACCCAAGCCCCTGGCAGCGTTGCCGGTACGCATTGGCAAAGTCCGGCCGCTCCATGCCCTTGCCCTCGATGAGCAGGCGCGAGTTGGGCACAGTCTCCAGTACACAGCCCCATAAGCCCAGTACCTCGTCGGTGAGCTTGCCCAGGTTGTTGCACGATCCGAAGGTGATGAAACCGTTTTCCAGAGCGGGGGTGGGACGCACTTGGTAGCGGGGTTGATAACGCCACAGCGGGTTGCGGCTCATGGGACGGTAGCAGGCAAACAGCGTGGGTAAACGGTAGAGCTGCTCGGTGTATTGGTCCTGGGCGTCTGGTGGGTCGGTCACCTCGTCGGTGAACTTGTAGTCCACCGCGCTGAGCCCTGTAGTGGCTGGAAACCCGAGCCAGGTCACTTGCACAGGCGCCGCTTTGTGTGCCATGGCGAGCAATCCGTTGTGTCCTGTGTGGCCAGCGAGATCAATCAGGATGTCAATGCCTTGGGCGCGAATGAGTTCCGCTTGCTGTTGTGGGCTGAAGCCCGCGAGGCGCACAAAGTGGTCTGCATGGCGTTCCACCCGCTCTGTTACATGGTCGCTCTTGGGGAAGAGGTAAAAGGCGAACACCTCAAATTGGCGTCTGTCCAGTTGCGCCAGCAGTCCTTCCGTGAAGTACATGACGGCATGGGCGCGAAAGTCGGGAGATAAAAAGCCCACCTTCAGACGCCGCCACGGAAGTCCCCGGTGTTCTTCAAAGCGCGGCCAGCTCGGTTGTAGTGGGGGCTCGAATGTGTCACCAAATTGTCGTGCTGCCGCCGAGAGCTGTTCTGCACTGACATGGGGGTCTGCCAACATGAAAAGCAGCTTGTTGGTGTAGTTGCCCGGATCGTTGGGGCGAAGGGCGATGGCAGTTTCGCAGTCTTGGATTGCCTCGCGCACTTGGCCTAGTTCGCGCCGGTGGATGGAACTTTGCGTGAGTGCTGAAGTGCGGTCCTCCAGGGTGGTGGCCAAGGCGGCCGCCTTTTGGCTGGCGTCAAAACCCTTGCCGTGCAAGGTCATCAGGTAGCAGCACTCTGCCAACTTGATCCATGCAATGGCTTGGTGTGGACGGAGCTTGCACACCTCCTCCAGCAAGGGCAGCGCGTCCTGATTGCGTGCATGCTCGATAAGCACGTTGGCATAGTTGACCAGCAACTCAGCGTCTCCCGGCCAGTATGCGTAGGCCTGCCGGTAGGCCTGGAGCGCTGCATCGAATTTGCGCTGCTTGTGCAGCGCGAATCCCAGCAAGCGGTGGGCACTGAGGTCGCGGTTGTTTTTTCGCAGAACCTGGCGGCACAAACGGGTGAGGAGGGGCCAGTCGGCGGAAGCAAGCGCTCCATGCAAGCGGGATGCGTACTGTTCGGTGTGTTTGGTATGCACGATGGCGCCGATCTACGAGCAGAGGGAGGGCATTTAAGGCAGTGTGCCATGTGCAAAGGGGCCCATTGGGCCCCTTGCTTGACGCAGCTTCACTGCCCGGTTGGTGGGACAGACCAACTATTTGAGCAGCGACAGCACACCTTGAGGGATCTGGTTAGCCTGGGCCACCATCGCCGTGCCGGCCTGTTGCAGGATCTGGGCGCGCGACAGGTTGGCTGTTTCGGCCGCAAAGTCGGCGTCTTGGATACGCGAGCGCGATGCGGAGAGATTCTCTGACGTAATCTGAAGGCTGGAAATACTTGTTTCAAAGCGCGACTGCAAGGCGCCAAGCTTGGCGCGCTCGCCACTGATAAAGGCCAGAGCCGAGTCCACGGTCTTCAGTGCATTAGTGGCGTTGCTGAAAGTCGTTACATCCAGGTCAGCCACTTTTTGCAGCACCGAACCACCAGAAACCAGTTGTCCGTTGTTCGCTGCCGCGTTCACCGCAAAGGACTTGTCAGAGTCCAGAGTGATGTAGCCGCCTGTGGTGGCAGTTTCTGCTGTAGCGTTGGAGGTCAAAGTAGCTGCAGCCCCCACGGAAGCTCCGGCCGCGTTGTACGAGGTCACAGTCACATCCGCCGCATTGGCCACCGTGGTGTCTGCCACTGAGATGTTGTTGCCCGTATCGTTGGTCAGGATGACTTGGGTTCCATCGGAGTTCAACGACGCATTGATGCCCGTTTTTGCCGATTGCTCGTTGATGGCAGAAACGACCGCTGACAGGCGGTCTGTACCTGCGGTAGCCGTGAGCGTGAAGGACACAGAGCGTGCCGTGGTGTTATCACCGGTCAGTTCCAGGGTGTAAGAGCCTGCAGCGCTGAAGCCAGCCAGGCGCACTTCGGTGCGGGCCGTAGCCGTCACGCCGGTGGTTGCCTTCAAGGCATTGATCTGGTCTGCCGTGGTCTTGGCGGTGGCACTCGCTGCAATGGTGAGTGTGCCAGTGCCAAGGTATCCGCTGAGGGCAACAGATCCCCCTGCAACACCGTTGCTTGCACCCAAGGATGCGCCCGACGCAACACCCGCAGAAGCGGCGTTTTGGTTGTTTCCATACACGCTGGTGCGCAAGTTGGCCGTGGCGGCCACGATGGTCTGGTTGGCGTTGGCGCCCACCTGGAACTGTTGCGTACCAAAGGTGCCGTCCAGAAGCTTGGAGCCGTTGAATTCCGTGGTCTGCGAGATGCGGTCCAGCTCGGACACCAGCTGACCGACTTCCTGTTGCAGGGCCTGGCGGTCGCCAGCGCTGTTAGAAGCATTGGCCGACTGCACCGCCAGTTCACGCACACGCTGCAGGATGTCGCCGGAAGCCTTCAGCGCGCCTTCAGCGGTCTGCGCAAGCGAAATTCCATCGTTCGCATTGCGAACAGCTTGGTTCAGACCTCGGATCTGGCTGGTGAAGCGCTCCGAGATGGCCAAGCCAGCAGCGTCGTCCTTGGCGCTGTTGATGCGCAGGCCAGAC
>JAPKHH010000176.1:0-4427 GCA_026647025.1 Giesbergeria sp. | reverse complement strand
CCACTTCTCCCAGTTACCGAAGAAGAAGGTCCTGTCCTTGATGACCGGACCGCCGGCGGAGGCGCCGAACTGGTTGTAACGGAAAACGCCCTTTTCCACCGCGAACGCCCGCCTCGCATCGAGTTTGTCATTGCGCAGAAACTCATATAGTGTTCCGTGAAGTGAATTCGTGCCGGATTTGGTCGCCAGGTTGATCACGCCCCCGGCCGTGAATCCGAACTCGGCGGACATGGTGTTGGTTTGCACTTTGAACTCCTCAACCGCGTCCACTGCCGGGTTCATGTTCACTTCACCCAGGTACGTCTGGACATTGTTACCTCCATCGAGCACCTGCGCGTTCATCGCGTTTGGCGCGTTGTTGATGCTGATCGAGGAGACTTCCACGCCGCGATCTCCAAAACCGCTGCTGGAAGCGGAGTTCGAGCGTACACCGGGCGTCAACAGCGTCAGCGAAAGCGCGTTTCGGCCGTTCAACGGCAATTCCTGAACACGCCGGTTCTCCACTACTTTGCCGACTGTGGCGCTGCCGGCGTCCACCAGCGGCGCCTCGCCGGTCACCTCGACCGCTTCGGTAACCTGTCCCAGCGATAAAGTAAAGTCGACAGCCGCTCTCTGGTCGACTTGAAGCGTGATACCGCTGCGGACTGCGCGCTTGAATCCTTCCGATTCCGCTGCGACCTCATATCCGCCCACTGGAAGCGCGGGAGCCGTATAGAGGCCCTGGTCATTGGTTGTGGTGCGAAACACCGCATTCGTCCCGGTATTGCGAACTTCAATCCGAACGCCCGGCATCAGCGCGCCTTGCGGGTCCGTGACGGTTCCGGAGATGGTGCCGCTGCCCTGCTGTGCGTGCAGAAGTAGTGGAATGACAACAGTCAGTGCGGTAAGTCGAAACACAAGTATTCTCTCCCTGAGCAAGTAGCGAGTTTTTACCGCTCATTTATATCAGCGGATGGGATTATCTGTCAATGCACCGCGGCGGAATTCACTCTCTCCGAGTTTCCGTCCGTTGGCGATCAAACCACGCTGCCCCCCAGGTACCAGCGGGCTGGTATATAGCCCCGTCGCATGATGACGATGGCGCCTGCCGTGGCCAGCAGGGCTCCCCCGGTGGCCAGGCCTTCGTTCAGGGCCTGCGCCAGGCCCAGTTGGCCTGCGATGGCCAGTGCCACTGCAAGCGAAGCGAGGGCGCCCACCCCCAGGAATGCCCGGTTGAGCCAGGGTACCAGGCGGGCCTCCAGAAAGCTGCGCGCAAACAGCATGGCAAACAGCATCCACAGGCCGGGCAGCACCACGTTGCTGCGCTCTTGCCACCAGGGCCAGTCGCCCCACAGGTAGTGGGCAGCGTGCCCGTTGAAACTGGCGAGCGTGAGCAGCGCAAAGGTGCATTGCCCCACGTAGTAGCCGTAGGCTGCATCACGAAAAATGGCCGCAAGCACCAGGTTGTAGACCAGCAGCGCGAGCAGGATGCCGTAGCAAATTCCGTCAAACAGCCGCTTGTGCTGCCGCCATTGCAGGTATTCAGCGGTGTCCCACACCGACAGGCCCAGAATGGGCGCAGCGTCGCTGACCAGGCGCGCATACACCGTGTAGACGCCGGGGGCGGGCAGCTGCAGCCGCATCAGATAGCGTTCGCTGGCGAGCGGGCGCGTTGAAAAAACCTGCGACAACCCGGTGTGCACCGGTGGTGCCAGCGCGCGTCCGGTGCTGTCGAACGGGCCAAAAAACTGCACGTCCTTGAGGGCGGTGGTCTGCGTGGCCAAGACCCAGTCGCCTGCGGGGGTGCGTTGTTCCATTTGCAGCTTGAACCAGTGCGCCTGCGCACCGCGGCTGCGCTGCAAGGCAGGCGGGGCCGGTTCAAAGCGGCGGTCCTGGTCGGCGCCGCGCACATCATCCAGGGTCAGCGCGCCGGTGTCGTCCTGCAGCCACAGTGTGTGGCCGGGCTCTGAGAGTGCCAGGCCCTGGGCGTGGTCCTCCAGAAAAATCGGGGCTGTCCATGCCAAGGAGGGTCCGGCGACAAGCAGGCACAAGAAGAGCAGGCAGGTGCGGATGGCATTCATGGACCGCTCCATCATAGTTCCGACAGCGCTCGTCCCAGGGTCTCGTTCGCGTCAATTCCCCCCAGGTCTGCGTGCCCATGAGGGTGTCTCGCACACTGCGCTGCGCGCGCACGCGAGAATGCTTGTCGCCTGCCTCCACCGGGGTGTTGCCGTGTCGGCTGCGTGATCGCCCGGATCGCAAGAGGGGTAGGATTCAGGGCTGCTTCCCAAAGCCCCTTCTATTGCTTGAATGCCATGAAAGATTTACCAGAGACCGTGCAGCGCGTGGCTGCGCAATTGCAGGCCCAGGGCCACCCCCACCCGCCGCAGATGCTGGGCGACGCCTGCCGCACTGCGCAGCAGGCGGCTGATGCGCTGGGCATTGCGGTAGGTCAGGTGGCCAAGAGCATCATCTTCCGGCGCAAGGACGACGATGCCGCAGTGCTGGTCATCACCTCGGGCGACCGGCGGGTCGATGAAAAGAAGGTGGTGGCCCTGGTGGGCGCCATCGGCCGGGCCGATGCGCAGTTCGTGAAGGAGCGCACAGGTTTTTCCATTGGGGGGGTCTCGCCCGTTGCGCATGCCACGCCCCCTGTCACGCTGATTGACCGCGACCTGCTGCGCTTTGATGTGGTGTGGGCCGCGGCCGGGCACCCGCATGGCGTGTTCCCGCTGCACCCGGGCGACCTGCAGCGGCTGACCGGCGCGCCCGTGGTGGATGTGGCACAGGAACCGGCAGCGCCATGAGTGCTACTGAAGCAATAGCTGCTCGCGCACGCCTGTTGGGCGCTGCAGGCTATTTTGACCAAAATTCTGATGAAGTGATTCCGTCGCCCTGCATCTCGGTCTGCCGCATGGCGCCCGATGGGGGGCACTGCGAAGGGTGCTTCCGCACGGTGGCCGAAATCCGTGCCTGGTCGATGGCCGACAGTGCGCAGCGCCTGGCGATTTGGGCGCGGCTGGCACAGCGAGCCGCCATGCCTTTTCCCCCTGAACCCCTGGCCAACGCGCTGCAGCCATGAAACACATCATTTTTCACCTGGACTTTGTCTCGCCCTATGCCTGGCTGGCCTTCGAGCGCCTGCCCGATGCGCTGGAGGGCCTGAGCTACAGCGTGGAGTACCGGCCGGTGCTGCTGGGCGCCTTGCTGCAGCAGCATGGCAACCCTGGCCCTGCGGGCATTGCCCCCAAGCGCGACTGGACTTACCGCCACGCCGTCTGGCTGGGCCATTCGCTGGGCGTGCCACTCACCATGCCTGCGCGCCACCCGTTCCATCCGCTGCCCCTGCTGCGCCAGGCGCTGGCCTGCAGCCACGACGGCAGCATCAACCGCTTTGTCGCGGGCACGGTGTTCCGCCATGTCTGGCAGGGCGGGCACGATGCGCTCGATGCGCAGCGCCTCGAAGCCCTGGCGGCCGAGCTGGAGCCCCAACGCAAGCCCGAGAACGCCGACGGCGCACGCCCCAAGGCGCTGCTGCGCAGCAACACCGACGCCGCCGCTGCACGCGGCGTGTTTGGCGTGCCCGCCTTCGAGGTCGATGGCAAGGTCTTCTGGGGCATGGACAGCCTGCCCATGCTGCGCGCCTGGCTGGAAGGCGATGCCTGGTTCGACACCGGCTGGGATGCGGCCGCAAGCGTGGCGCAAGGCCTGCCGGGTTGAATGGCGGGGCCGCAGCGTGCTCCGTGCCCTGCGTGCTCAACTGCCATGCCCAATGCCTTCAATTTTGCCGCTTCGCCCTTTGACTGCCTGAGCCCGGACGAGCAGCGCCTGGTGCGCGCCAGTGTGGACATTGCCTATTTCCCCGAGGGCGCCGTGGTGCTGGAGCAGGGGGCGGTGCCCACGCACCTGTTCATCCTCATCAAGGGTTTTGTCGCGCAGTCCGAAGGCGACGAGGTGCAGGCCACCTACGGCCCCGACGACAGCTTCGATGGCCGGGGCCTGGTGGCCGGGCGCGCCAGCAGCCGCTTTGTGGCTGCCGAGGAGGTGGTGGCCTACCAACTGGCCCACGAAACGGTGAACGAGCTGATTGCGCGCAACGCCAGCTTTGGTGCGCTGCTGTTTTCCGATATCGGGCACAAGCTCAGCGTGCTGGCCCAGCGGCCCGACCAGCACGAGCGCCAGTCGCTCACCCTGGCCCGCGTGGACGAAGCCTATTTGCGCCCGGCACATACGGTGGGCGCAGACTGCGACATCGTCACGGTGGTACAGCTGTTTCAGGCGCAGCGCACCACCAGCGTGCTGGTCACCGGGCTGGCGGGCGGGCTGGGCATTTTCACCAACACCACGCTGCAGCGCGCCATTCTGGATGGGCGTCCGCTGACCGAACTGGCCGTGGGCGAACTCGCCAGCAGTCCGGTGGTTACCGTGCGCGCGTCCGACACGCTGGG
>JAPKHH010000175.1:0-4513 GCA_026647025.1 Giesbergeria sp. | reverse complement strand
GGCGATGGGCGCGCCATCCTGCTCGGTGCGGTCGAAACCCCGATGGGGCCGATGGAGATTCAGCTCAAAGGCAGCGGTCTCACCCCCTATTCGCGCATGGGGGATGGCCGGGCGGTGCTGCGGTCAAGCATTCGAGAATACTTGTGCAGCGAAGCGATGCATGCGCTGGGCATCCCCACCACGCGCGCGCTGTGCATTGCGGGTTCGCCCGAACCCGTGCGCCGCGAAACCCTGGAGACGGCCGCCGTGGTCACCCGCGTTGCGCCCAGCTTCATCCGGTTCGGGCACTTCGAACATTTCGCCGCACGCGGGCAATTGACCGAATTGCAGGCGCTGGCAGATTTTGTGATCGAACACCACTACCCCGAATGCCAGGCGGGCACCGGCTTTGATGGCAACCGCTACGCAGCGCTATTGCAGGCGGTGAGCGAACGCACAGCGGCCCTGGTGGCGCAATGGCAGGCGGTTGGTTTTTGCCATGGCGTCCTCAACACCGACAACATGAGCATCCTGGGCCTGACCATCGACTACGGCCCCTTCCAGTTTCTCGATGCGTTCGATCCGGGGCACATCTGCAACCACAGCGACCACCAGGGCCGCTACGCCTTCCAGCAGCAACCCACCGTCGTGCGCTGGAACCTGTACCGGCTGGGCCAGGCGCTGCAGCCCCTGATTGGCGACCCTGCCATCGCCATGGCGGCACTGGAATCCTTCGTGGCGCTCTATCCGGCCGAGTTCATGGCGCACATGCGCCGCAAACTGGGCCTGACAACAGCGCACGACAATGACAGCGCGCTGATCGACGGCATTCTTCACCTGTTGGCCGACAACGCCGTGGACTACACCATCTTCTGGCGCCGCCTGGCGCAGGCCATGGCATCGGGTAACCACGAACCCGTGCGTGACCTGTTTGCTGATCGTGCAGGCTTTGATCGTTGGATGCTACTGTATTCAGAGCATACAGCGCTTTATGGTATTGCGTTGGATGCCAATTTGATGCTTAAAAACAATCCCCAATTTGTATTGCGCAACCACCTTGCAGAGCAGGCGATCCGCGCTGCACAGGCCGGGAATTTTTCCGAGCTGCACACACTCCAAGCCCTGTTGGAGCGGCCATTCGATGCGCACGCGGGTTTCGAGGCCTATGCCGACTTTCCGCCCGACTGGGCCCAGCACCTCTCCATCAGTTGCTCATCATGAACTATCCCATCCAGAAATCCGAAGCCCAATGGCAGGAAGTGCTGCAGACCAAACACGCAGAACCCGGCGCCTTTGAGGTCACCCGCCACGCCGCCACCGAGCGCCCGTTTACCGGAAAATTCGAGGCGCACTGGCACGACGGCAGCTACCACTGCATCTGCTGCGGCAACAAGCTGTTTGACTCTGGCACCAAGTTCGACGCGGGTTGCGGCTGGCCCAGCTTCTCGCAGGCCGTGCCCGGCGCCATTGCCGAAATCACTGACCGCAGCCACGGCATGGAGCGCACAGAGACAGTGTGTGCACAATGCGGGGCGCATCTGGGCCATGTTTTTGAGGACGGCCCGGCCCCGACGGGGCTGCGCTACTGCATGAACTCCGCGTCGCTGGACTTTGCTCCCGACGCCTCCTGACAAGGCATCACCGGCCACACCATGAAACTGCTGATCGATTTTTTCCCCATCATCCTGTTCTTTGCCGCCTTCAAGGTCTGGGGCATTTACGTCGCCACGGGTGTGGCGATTGCGGCCACCGTGGTGCAAATCGCCTACCTGCGGGCCAAGCATGGCAAGGTCGAACCCATGCAGTGGCTCAGTCTCGGGGTGATCGTGCTGTTTGGCGGGGCCACGCTGCTGGCACACAGCGAAACCTTCATCAAGTGGAAGCCCACCGTGCTCTACTGGCTGATGGGCAGCACCCTGCTGATAGGCCAGCTGTTCTTTCGCAAGAACTTCATCCAGAACCTGATGGGCGGGCAAATGGACCTGCCTGACGCCGCCTGGCGGGCCATGAACTGGAGCTGGACCGGTTTTTTTACGGCCATGGGTGGCATCAATCTGTGGGTGGCCTACC
This sequence comes from Giesbergeria sp., assembly GCA_026647025.1. Taxonomy (GTDB): domain Bacteria; phylum Pseudomonadota; class Gammaproteobacteria; order Burkholderiales; family Burkholderiaceae_C; genus Simplicispira. Next base: position 2,464 of record JAPKHH010000175.1, on the reverse strand, counting down.
ACTTCGACACCGAAACCTGGGTCAACTTCAAACTGTTTGGCGGGTTGGGACTGATGCTGCTGTTCGTGCTGGCGCAGGCACTGTTCCTCAGCCGCTATGTCAAAGACACCGACAACGCAAAGGACCCCCTGGCATGAACACCCTCGCCATCACTGCCCCCAACATGGAACAGCGCCTGCGCGAAAGGCTCGGCCCCACAGCCCTGCAGGTGCTGGATGAAAGCCACGCGCACGACGGCCACGCAGGCGCCAACGGCACCGGATTTGGCACCCATTTTCGGGTACGTATTGCGTCACCAATGTTTACTGGTTTGCCCCGCGTACGCCAGCATCGCCTTGTGTATGATGCGCTGCAAGAATTCATTGACCGGGGCGCCCACGCCATCGCGATTGAAATTCTCTGAACAGGCGGCAGCGCATTTCCTCTCGTCAGCTCCCCGCCTGGAAAACCATTCTCTTTTTGGATTTCGAATGAAGAAAAAGCTCTTGACCGGCCTCGTGGCCGCCGCCTTGATGGGCACCGTGGCCCTGCCCGTACTTGCCCAGAACCTTGCCATCGTCAATGGCAAGCCCGTCCCCAAGGAACGCGCCGACGCCCTGCGCCAGCAGGTGGAGCGCTCGGGTCGCCCGGTCACGCCAGACATGGAAGGCCAGATCAAGGAAGAAGTCATCGCCCGCGAGATCTTCATGCAGGAAGCCCAGAAGCGTGGCCTGGATGCCTCGGCAGACTTCAAGGCACAGATGGAACTGGCGCGCCAAAGCATCATGATCCGCGAACTCTTCCTCGATGAGCAAAAGAAGAACGCCGTGACCGATGCCGAGATCCAGGCTGAATACGACAAGTTCGTTGCCGCCAACAGCGGCAAGGAATACAAGGCCAGCCATATCCTGGTCGAAAAGGAAGAAGAGGCCAAGGCCATCCTCGCAGCGCTCAAGAAGGGCGGCAAGTTCGAGGACATCGCCAAGAAGCAATCCAAGGACCCGGGCTCTGGCGCCAAGGGCGGCGACCTCGACTGGGCCAACCCCAGCAGCTACGTCTCGGAATTCACGGAAGCCCTGATCAAGCTCGAAAAGGGCAAGATGACCACCGCACCGGTCAAGACACAGTTCGGCTGGCACATCATTCGCCTCGACGACGTCCGCCAGGCACAGCTGCCCAAGCTCGAAGAAGTCAAGCCGCAGATTGCGCAGCAATTGCAGCAAATGAAAACCGCCAAGTTCCAGGAAGACCTGCGCACCAAGGCCAAGGTCGAGTAATCCCGCCACGGCGCCTTGCTCCCAACGCGGCCTCGGCCGCGTTTTTGTTTTCCTACACGCGCTGCATCACTGCACCCCACAGCAGGATCAGGCCGATCAGCACCGGCTGATGCAGCATGTAGTAGCTCAGACTCCAGCGCCCCAAGACCGCCAGGCCCTGCAGCCCCGCGGGCAGGCGCAACTGCAGCCAGTGGGGACGCTTTTCCAGCAGCCAGCATCCGGCCGCCATCCCCCACCACATCACACCCAACCAGGGCAGCAGTGGCACATAGTCTTCCGTAAAAGGCTTGCGTGAGATCAGCCCCAGCCAGTTCAGCGAAGGGGCATTGAAATACACCGCCCAGTGGGCCAGCGGCCCGGTCAGGGCCGCATGCGCCACCCAGGGCAATGCCAGCGCAACGCCACCCGCCAGCCACAACCCGTGCCGCCACCCCGCCGTGGCACGTACCAGCGGCAACATGGCTGCCATGCCATGGAGCACCCCGAAATAGATGAAACTGCGGGGAAACATGGCCCAGGAACCCAGTGTTACCAGCAATGCGCAGGCCTCGATCTGTATCCAACGCCTGCCGAAACGGCCCCAACTCTGCCCCTGGTGAATCGCCACGGCCTGGCCCAGTCCTGCACACAGCAAGAACAGGCTGACAATGAACGTGCGCTGCAGCGTCCAGACCGGATCAGCCCGAAAGTTCTGCGACCAGTAGCCGAAATGGCTCAGGTCAAAACAGAAATGAAAAACGGTCATCCACACCATGGCGCTGCCGCGCAAGGCATCGACAACACCCAGGCGCGCCGGGCGGATGACGGGATAAGACAGAACTTTTGATGTGGTCACGCAGCAAAGAGCCTTCGACGCAAAGCGCCATGATGCCATCAGCACCCTCTCCGGCCTGGGTTGCAGCGGTGAATCAAGACAAGCCGCCACCCCAAAGCAAAAAGGACTTGCAGCACGATGCTGCAAGTCCTTCAAACAATGGTCGGAGCGGCGGGATTCGAACTCGCGACCCTCTGCTCCCAAAGCAGATGCGCTACCAGGCTGCGCTACGCTCCGACAGCTAGCATTCTAACCTGAGAAACCCGCTCCATTTGGATTGGTGAAGGATTATTTCTGCTGCAAGCGCACAGGCCGGTACCGCATCAGCGGCTGGCAGACGGGCCCGGGCCACGGCCCGCCAGGTGGCGGAACGTGATGCGGCCCTTGGTCAGGT
>JAPKHH010000174.1:0-4628 GCA_026647025.1 Giesbergeria sp. | reverse complement strand
GCCCCGCAATCCCCTGCACGGCATTACGCTGGAAGCTATGGTGCGTGCGCTTTCCGAGCATTACGGCTGGCCGGGCCTGGGGCAGCAGATACCGGTGCGCTGCTTCCAGGTGGACCCCAGCGTGGGCTCCAGCCTCAAGTTTTTGCGCAAGACGCCCTGGGCGCGCGAGAAGGTCGAGAGCCTCTACCTGTTCATGCTGCGCGAGCAAAAGCGCAGCGCCGCGCACGGGCGCTGAACAGGGCGCCCACGACCCTACCCACCCGTGGTTGCAAGGAAGTCACGCCCGATACCCGCGCCCAGGTCATTCACCCGGTCAAGAAACTGCGTCAGGAAAGCGTGCAGGCCCGTGGCCAGGATTTCATCGATGCGGCCGTACTGCAGGTCGGCCAGCAGCCGCCCGGCACGCCGTTCGGTGTGCTGTGACTGGTCGTTGGACACCAGGGCCAGGTTGTCGACCACCTCGCGCAGGCAGGCGTGCAGGGAGCGCGGCATGTCGCGCCGCAGGATCAGCAGATCGGCCACGCGCTCGGGCGTGATGACATCGCGGTACACCTTGCGATAGACCTCGAAGGCCGACACGCTGCGCAGGATGGCACTCCAGTGGTAGAAGTCGGCTTCCGGCTCGCGCCCGCTGACCACACCATGGAAGTCGCGCTGGACCGCATGGAACTTCACATCCAGCAGCCGCGCCGTGTTGTCCGCCCGCTCCAGGAAGGTGCCCAGGCGCAGGAAGTGAAAGGCCTCGTCCTGCAGCATGGTGCCCAGCGTGACGCCCCGCGAGAGGTGCGAGCGGTACTTCACCCACTCAAAGAACTGGCCTGGGTCGCGCTCGAACGCACCGCTGGCCAGCAGGCGGTGCAGTTCCAGCCAGGTCTGGTTCTGCGTTTCCCAGACCTCGGTGGTGAGCGCGCCACGCACGGCACGGGCGTTCTCGCGTGCGGCACGCAGACACGACAGGATGGACGAGGAGTTGTTGCCGTCGCGCACCATGAAGTCCAGCACGCCCTCCCGCGTAACAGCGCCATGGCGCGCCGTGTAGGCGGGAATCAGCTCGCTGATCGAGAGCATGCCCAGCCAGCCCGCCTGTGCACGGGCGGTGGACTGCGGCAGCAGTGCGGTCTCGTAGCCTACGTTCAGCATGCGGGCGGTGTTCTCTGCCCGCTCGGTGTATCTCGACATCCAGAACAGATGGTCGGCAGTGCGGCTCAGCATACGTCCTCCCCGGGCAGAGCCCCCCGCACGCGCTGCGCGCGTCGGCAGTGTTTTAGTGAAAGCCCGCCTGCGGCGGTCTTTTGGTGGACGCATAACAAGTGCTTTGCACAGTTGTTAGCGTCCACCCTGTTTACTGGCGTAAACAGAACTGCCCGCTCGGTGTATCTCGACATCCAGAACAGGTGGTCGGCAATGCGGCTCAGCATGGTGTGCTCCCTTCTTCTTCCTGCAGCACCCAGGTGTCCTTGGTGCCGCCGCCTTGCGATGAATTGACGACGAGCGAGCCTTCCTTGAGCGCCACCCGGGTCAGCCCCCCGGCCACCATCTGCACCTTCTCGCCCGACAGCACAAAGGGCCGCAGATCGATGTGGCGCGGCGCCAGGCCGCTTTCCACAAAGGTCGGGCAGCTCGACAGGCTGAGCGTGGGCTGGGCGATGTAGCGCGCCGGGTCGGCCACCAGGGCCTGGCGGAAGTTCTCGATCTCGGCGCGCGTGGCGGCCGGGCCAATCAGCATGCCGTAGCCACCGGCGCCGTGCACCTCCTTGACCACCAGCTCGTGCAGGTGGTCGAGCACGTAGCGCAGATCGTCCGGCTTGCGGCACAGCCAGGTGGGCACGTTGGCCAGGAGGGGCTCCTCGCCCAGGTAGAAGCGGATCATCTCGGGCACATAGGGGTAGACCGATTTGTCGTCGGCCACGCCCGTGCCGACCGCATTGCAGATCGCCACGTTGCCTGCGCGGTACGCCTCCATCAGCCCCGCGCAGCCCAGCGTGGAGGTCGGGCGGAACACCTGGGGGTCCAGAAAATCGTCGTCCACCCGGCGGTAGATCACATCCACCCGCTGCAGGCCGCGCGTGGTGCGCATGTAGACGAACTTGTCACGCACCACCAGGTCCTGCCCCTCGACCAGTTCCACCCCCATCTGCTGCGCCAGAAAGGCATGTTCAAAATAGGCGCTGTTGTGCATGCCGGGGGTGAGCACCACCACGGTGGGGTCGGGCGCACCCGCCGGGGCGCTGGCACGCAGGGTGTCGAGCAGCAGGTCGGGGTAATGCGCCACGGGCGCCACCTGGTGCACGCCGAACAGGTCGGGGAAAAGCCGCATCATCATCTTGCGGTTTTCCAGCATGTACGACACCCCCGAGGGCACGCGCAGGTTGTCTTCCAGCACGTAGTACACCCCTTCGCCCTGCGCATTGGCGGCGCGCACGATGTCGATGCCGGCAATATGCGCATAAATGTCCCGCGGCACCTGCAGGCCCGCCATCTCGGGGCGGTACTGGGCGTTCTGCAACACCAGATCGGCCGGCACGATGCCCGCCCGGAGGATGTCCTGCCCGTGGTACACATCGCGGATGAAGTGGTTGAGTGCGGCCACGCGCTGCACCAGTCCGCGCTCCATGCGCGCCCACTCCTGTGCCGGAATGATGCGCGGCACCAGGTCGAACGGAATCAGGCGCTCGTTGCCCACGCCGCCCTCGTCCTTGTCGCCATACACGGCAAAGGTGATGCCTACGCGGCGAAAAATCATCTCGGCCTCGGCACGCCGCGCCTGCATGGTTTCGGGGGCCTGTCGGGCCAGCCACTGCCCATAACGCTTGTAGTGGGCTCGCACATCGCTGCCGTCAAAGGGCAACAAGGCGTACATCTCGTCAAATTTCTGCATCGCAGGCCTCCTGGGATCAGGATAGCAAGTTGTGCGCCAGCGCGGCGCAGGCATGTCAAGGAATGTGGTGCTGCCAATAGCGCGCAGCCTCCACCCTTTCGCAGCGTACCCTGGCAGGCTGGTCTGACTGCCAGGTGGCCGCGCCGCAGCGCGGCGACTGCACCACGGCAATGCCGTGCGCCTGCACACGCTGCACCACCTCGGGTGCCGGGTGGCCAAAGCGGCTGCGGTAGGCCGCCTGCACCAGGGCGGTGCGTGGCTGCACCGCCGCCAGAAAAGCGGCGCTGGACGATGTCTTGCTGCCATGGTGGGGCAATAACAGCACCTCGGCCTCCAGCGGCGCTGCGCGGTCCACCAAGGCCTGCTCCTGCGCGCTTTCAATGTCACCCGCCAGCAATGCCGCCGTGCCGCTGGAAGACACGATGCGCAGCACGCAACTCAAAGAATTGGGGCGCACCGCACGCAGGCCCGGCGCAGCATCGGCGGCACCCGGCAACGGATGCAGGACCTCGAAGTCAACACCGTCCCAGTGCCAGCGCTGGCCTGCCAGGCAGGGCGCGGCAGGCCCCAAGGCACGCAGCGCTTCGTCCCCGGCGATGGAGCCGGTCAGCATGGCCTGGGGTTGCTGCGCCAGGACGGCAGCAGCGCCGCCGGTATGGTCGCTGTCGCGGTGGCTGAGCATGAGCATGTCCAGCCGCTCACCCAGCGCCCGCAGCAGCGGCACCAGTATGCGGCCACCGGCATCGCTGTCCGGGCCGAAGCGCGGGCCGGTGTCATACAACAGGCTGTGTGTGGCCGTGCGCACCAGCACGGCGTTGCCCTGGCCCACATCGGCCGCCAGCAGTTCAAACTGCCCCGGCGCCGGGCGTGGTGCCTGCCACAGCAGCACCGGCACCAACAACGGTACGCCCAGGGCACGCACCGGCCAGGGCAGCCGCAGGGCCAGCAGCACACCGCCAGCCACCCCGACCACGCCCGCCCACACGGGTGCAGCCGGTAGCCACAGCGTGGCCCCAGGCCAGGATGCCAGCCATTGCAGCACGGCCACCAGCGGCTGCACCGCCGCGCCTGCCAGTAGCCACAACGGCGCCCACAGGGTGCCCAGCAAGGCCAGCGGCGTCACCACCAGGGTCACCCAGGGAATGGCAAGCAGATTGGCCACCAACCCCACCAGCGACACCTGCCCGAACAGCAACAGCCCCAGGGGCGTGAGCGCCAGCGTGACCACCCACTGCTCCCGCAATAATGCATAAAAACGGCCTCTGGCGCCCGCTGGATAAGCGCTATCAGCTCTACTATCTGTAGCAAACAGGATCGCCACCGCCACAAAGCTGAGCCAGAAGCCCGCTTGCAGCAAGGCCCAGGGATCCAGCGCCACGACCACCGCACAGGTGAGCAGCCACACCTGCGGCCAGGGCCAGCGTCGCCCGGACAGGCGCAACAGCGCCACGGTGGCCAGCATCAGCACCGTGCGCTGCGCGGGCACCCCCCAGCCACTGAACAGGGCATACATCGCCGCCAGCAGCACGCCAAAAACCAGTGCGGCCGACGGCGCAGGCACGGCCAGGCACAGGCGTGGTGAGCGGCGCCAGAGCCACCGCACCATGGCCGCCGCCAGCCACGCAAACAGCGTGATGTGCAGACCCGAGATGCTCATGAGGTGCGCCACTCCTGTGGCGCGGAACACATCCCAGTCGGTTCGGTGGAGAACGACAAACGACTCCTGACCTTCTACAAAGAGTCCTGACCT
>JAPKHH010000173.1:0-4671 GCA_026647025.1 Giesbergeria sp. | reverse complement strand
GGCAGGCATCGCTACCAGCATGGGGGCCTTGACGGGTGCCGCGTTCTTTTTGTGGAGCAGCGCATAGCGCATAAAAAAATAGCCTCCAGCGCCCGTCCATCAAGCGCTGGAAGCTATATTTTTGATAGTAGACCAGCCCCGTGCGGGGCCCGTCTCTTCTGCGCCTCCGATCAGCCTTCGACCATCGCCTTGACCTGCTGCAGTGCGGCCGGGTCTTCCATGGTGGTCAGGTCCCCCGGGGCGCGCCGCGCCGCGCGGCAAAGGCCATGGCCACCTGGCCCTTGAGGCTGTCGGCCACCTTCGAGCACTTCAACGAGGTCATCCGCATTCATCGTCAAAAATGCGTTCGCCTCGGGAGTTCGGGAGGCAGCGGGCCGAACAAGTGTGCCAGGAACCACCGACAGACCAGGCGCGATATTGCGAATACGGCGGGACCAGGAATACTGGGGCAACATCAGATGATCGGCGGGCACGAAGTCATCAAGGTAGCGCATGGTGAACAGGTTTCGGTGAAGGTGTCGGCTCCACGCATGTCTGGCTCGTCTGTCTGGTCGGTTCAATGGTCATGGCAAGGCGTCAGCTGGGGAGCGACCGCAGGCAGTCTTTCAGCAACCTGCTCAGAGCCTGTTAAACCCTGCTGCAGCAATTCAAAAAAAACCAACAGTTTGCACAAATACAAATGCAAGTGATTTGTATTTGAGTATAGAATTTATCGATGTAGCCCACAGACGCATGCATTGCAACCAAGCGCAGGTTTGGTCGCACGCACTCTTGCCCTGTCAGCCAGACACCCGGAGCAGTGACGCTATACGCAACTGACTCCATCTACAGTACCCACTCACCCACCAAGCTTGCCGCAAGCGTGGAGTTGATAGGCAGTTTCCTACCGCAAGGCCGTGATGCACGGTCTTGATTTTTGAAGGATTGCCTACCATGCGCTACCGCACCTGCTTCGTGCTGGCCGCCACCGCCCTTGCAGCCGCCACCGCCGCCCAAGCCCACCAAGTATGGCTCGAGGCCGCCGACGGACAGGCCCGCCTGTATTACGGCGAGTTCAACGACAACCTGCGCGAAACCTCGCCCGGCAAGCTCGACCGTTTTGGTGCGACACCGACCCTGCAAGCCAGCCTGGGGGCAAAGCACACAACGCTGGAAGGCGCACGCACCAAAGATGCCTTTGCCTATACCGTGCCCGGTACGGCAGACACGCTGCTGACCCTGGCGACCGTGCCGGTCATGGACCGCAGCCAACGCAACCTCTCGCCACTGCTGTGGAAGCCCGCTGCCCGCTGGATAGCCTCCCCACAGCGGGCTGTGGTGCCGACTGCGCCGCTGGACTTGGTTCCCACCGGCAAGCCCGGACAGTTCCAAGTCTATTTTCAGGGTGCCCCCTTGCCCAAGGCCAAGGTGCAAATGGTCGCGCCCTCGGGCTGGGCACGCGAAGCCAGCAGCGCAGAAGACGGCACCGTTCATTTCTCCCTGCCCTGGAAGGGCCAATACGTCGCCGAAGTCAAGCACACAGATAAAACCAGCGGCGATTTCAACGGCAGCAAATACGGCGAGGTGGGCTATCTCATCACGCTGAGCTTTGTACTGCATGAAGGCGTGGCCTCGCCCGCACTGCCGTCAGCACCGGCTTCGCACTGATCCCCCGGCACTCCTGCCATGCGTCCACTCCAGTGCTGCGGTGCGGCGCTGGACACTGGTGCACGGCGCCACATCCATTTCAAGTCCACCAGCCATGTCAGAATCCGCGACACATACCAGTTCGTTCTCTTTGCGCCCCACCGTGCTCGCCACCACCTTACTGTTGGTGAGCCACAGTGGCTTTGCCCAAATTCATGCAGCGCCCGCCGCCAACAACGCCCCCACCCTGCCGGATGTGAACATCAAGGCCAGTGCCGAGGGCGGCATCACCCCCGGCAAGATCACCGTCACCACCAAAGGCGAGGCCAACCCGCTCACCACCCCCCAATCGATCACGGTGGTGACCCGCGAACTGATGGAGTCGCGCCAGGACAAAACCCTGGTCGATGCCGTGAGCGGTGTGGCCGGTGTAGTGGCAGGTGAGCGAGGCAACCGTGGGTTCGACGATATCGCCATCCGTGGGCAAACCTTTGGCCAGGAAAAGTACATCGACGGCCTGAGCACCGTGCGTCAAGGCTATGTGCCAGCGGAAGAGATTTTTGGTGCCGAACGCATCGAGGTGCTCAAAGGCCCAGCCTCCTTGCTGTATGGCAATGTGCGCCCGGGCGGCATGGTCAACGTGGTGAGCAAACGGCCCAAGCGCGAGGCCTTCAACGAAATCAGTACCTCGCTGGGCAGCTATGGCTACAAGCAGGCAACGGCCGATATCAGCCGCCCGCTATCAAACGATGGCAGAACGGCCTTTCGCATCGCCGCGCTTACCAACGACAGCAACGACGTGACCGACCATGTTTCTTTCAAGAACAACTACATCGCCCCTTCGCTGCGCCTGGCCCTGGGCGCGCAAACAGAGCTGACCTTGCTCACCAGCTACCAGGACCGCCAATGGGTGCGCCTGCAAGGCCTTCCGCCGCAGGGCACGCTGCTACCCAACCGCAACGGACAGGTTGACCGCAGCTTTTACGCAGGTGAGCCGGGTTTTGGGAACAACGAGTTTTCTCGCACCCGCGTGGGCTACGAGTTGCAACATCGCTTTGGCGAAGGCTGGCATCTGCAGCAAAACTTCCGCTGGGACGATTACACGCTCAAGCAGCGCGCCTCTGCTTTTCTTGATGCCCTGGCCGTCGACCAGCGCACCCAGGTGCGCACCGGCAACGTCCAGGCAGATGACTACCGTACCGTGGCGCTGGACACCTACCTGAATGGCCACTTGGCATCCGCCTGGGGCAAGCACGACATCACGCTGGGCCTGGATCTCAACGACAAACATGGTCGCCTTGCATCGCAGTCGTGCACTCCAGCAGACATGGGCACCATCGACCTGTTCAAGCCCGTGTACGGCCGCAGCATCACCTGCACTGGCGCACTGGCCGACAACACCCAGGACATCCAGGCCAGTGGCCTCTACGCCCGTGACCGCCTGAGCCTGACCCGCGACCTGCACCTGAGCGCAGGACTGCGCCACGACCGGGTGAGCACACGCACATTCAACAACCGCACAGCCAAAGTCAGCAGCGCCCCCAAAGACAGCGCCACAACCGGCATGCTGGGCGCAAGCTGGGAAGCAACCCCCGGCGTTGCGCCATATGTCAGCTGGGCCAATTCCTTTGTACCCATCAGCGGCACCGACTTTCTTGGCAACGCGTTCAAGCCCGAAACCGGCCGCCAACTGGAGGCTGGCGTAAAGTTTGCCCGCGACAACGGACGGCAAACCGCCAGCCTTGCCGTGTACGACCTGCGCCGCCAGAACGTGACCACGAACGACACCGCGCACGCGGGCTATAGCGTGCAGCAAGGTGAGCATCACAGCCGCGGTCTGGAGCTGGAAGTGGCCGCCCAACTGCGCAATGGGCTCAGCCTGACTGCCGCCTACGCCTACACCGACGCTGTCGTCTCCCAAAGCAACGCTAGCCGCTTGGTCAATGGCGTGCTCAGACAAGAACAGGGCAGCACCGTTATCAACGTACCCAGGCACAACGCCAACGTCTGGGCGGTGTACCGCCTGCCTGCTTCGGGCTGGGGCCTGGGCGTAGGCCTGCGCCACATGAGCGAGCGCACGGGCTACGCCTACGACTTCACCATTCCCGGCTACACGGTGTTTGACGCCGCACTGATGTACCAGGGGCAGGGCTGGCGCGCCGCACTGAACGTGCGCAATCTGGCCGACAAAACCTACTACGGTGGTGCCTTGAGCAACAACGTGCTCACGCTGGGCGAAGTGCGGCAGGTGCGGCTGAATGTGGTGTACGAGTTCTAGCCAGCACATGAGTGCCGTTCTTGGGCCTGCTGGGGCAGCAGGCGCCACCCCCAGGCAAAAAACGCACCGGCGCAGTGTGGTGTTCTTGCGCTGGCTGCGCAAAGTCCACTTGTGGGTGGGACTGTGGGGCGCGGCCGTGGGCCTGCTGTTTGGTGTGACGGGCATCTTGCTCAATCACCGCGCGGTGCTCAAGATCCCGGTAGAAAAAACAATACAGCGAAGCATCCAACTGGCACTTCCCGATGCAGGCCAGTCGTTGCTGACCGATGTGAATGCCCTGGCCGCCTGGCTGCAAGCGCAGCTACAGTTTCAGGGGGTACAGGTGCTGAGCAAAACCGAGCCCGCGCGCAACGTGATCTGGGCCGACCGCGAGGTGATGCAACCCGCGCGTTGGACGGTGCGTCTGCACAGCCCGCAGCGCGGAGTGAACGCCGAGTACATCGTCGGCAACCGCTTTGTAACAGTCGACATCCAGGACGCCACGCCAATAGGCACACTCACGCGCTTGCATATGGCTACCGGAGCCAATGCATTTTGGGTACTGCTGTCAGACACCATTGCCGCTGGTCTGATCGTGCTGTGCTTTACGGGATTGTTGCTGTGGTCCCGGCTGCACACGCTGCGCTTGGCAGGCATCGCTACCAGCATGGGGGCCTTGACGGGTGCCGCGTTCTTTTTGTGGAGCAGCGCATAGCGCATAAAAAAATAGCCTCCAGCGCCCGTCCATCAAGCGCTGGAAGCTATATTTTTGATAGTAGACCAGCCCC
>JAPKHH010000172.1:0-4681 GCA_026647025.1 Giesbergeria sp. | reverse complement strand
TTAACTGGGCTGCGGCTGGCGGCGCCCTGCTGTTTGCCGCTCTGGTCGTACTGGGGCTGGCGGCCTACATGCAGCACGCCATGGAGCCGCTCGCCCGCTCCGTGGGCGTGCTCAAGGCGCTGGCCAGCGGCGCCACGGACGCGTCACTGGACGACGGCGAGGAAGAGGCCGAAGACGAGTCTGGCGCCATTGCCCGCGGGGTGGTGGCCATCCGCTCAGAGCTGCTGAATCTCGAAACCCTGCGGCAGGAACGCATTCGCACACGCCATCAGCAGGAACGTCTGATCCGGGACCAGCTGCGCGCCCTGGCAGAAAGCCTGGATCCCACATCACGCGAGGAAATCCTGGCAGCGCTGAGCACCCGGTCGGAAGCGCCGACAGGGGGCTCCGAGATCGTGCCACCGGGCAGCACGAATCAGTTGGCCGAGTTGGCAGGGATTCTGGGCCGCATGTCCGGACTGGTCAGCACACAGCAAAGCCGCCTCCTGAAGCTGTTGCGCGATCTGCAGGCGGCCGTGCAGACGCAAGCCATGCTCGCCAGCTTGCAACAGGAATTGGAAATCGCACGCCAGATGCAACTATCCATCCTGCCGCGTTCAGCGCCGGATCTGGGTGAGATCGACATCGCGGCCACAATGATTCCGGCCAAGGAGGTGGGGGGCGACTTCTATGACTACTTCCCGATCGACGACGAGCACCTGGCCTTGGTCGTGGCCGATGTCTCGGGCAAGGGCGTTCCTGCCGCCTTCTTCATGGCTATCTCGCGCACTCTGCTCAAGAGCAACGCACTGTTCCTGCGCTTCCCCGGAGCGACCATCGCAGCGCTGAACGACCAGCTCTGCGCCGAGAACGACCAGATGATGTTCGTCACCGTGTTCTACGGCGTACTGCACTTGCGCAGTGGCAAGCTCACCTATGTGAACGCTGGCCACAACCCGCCCGTGCGCCTGCGCGACGGCCAGGCCAGCTTCTTTGAGCGGGGTTCGAACATGGCGCTGGCGGTCATGGAAGGTCAGGAATACACCGAAGGAGAAACCCTGCTGTCTCCAGGCGAAACCCTGCTGCTCTATACCGATGGCGTGACCGAGGCCAACAACGCCGAGGGCGTGCTGTTTGGCGATCAGGCATTGCTCGACGCCATGGTGGCCGTGGGTGCCGACCCGGTGCACAAGGGCCATGCCGGAGGCGTTCCGCAGCGCGTGGTTCAGGCCGTACGCACCTTCGAAGCCGGCGCTGCGCAGGCCGACGACATCACTGTCGTCGCGATCACCTACCAGGGAGCCCGGTCGTGATGCAGGTGCCGCACGTACCGCAGTCGCACACCAGCAGCGTCGCGCAACTCGCCAATGCCTGCATAGCCCTCCGCACCAGCCTGCTGCAGCGCAGGGAAATCGTCGCTGAACAACAGTTTTTCATCGCCCATGTCGAAGTGGAGCCCATGCTGCAGGTCGATCATGGCCACATGACGCTGCAGGCCGTCGATCATCCCCGTCCACGCGATGTGCAGCCCTTGCCGCAGCAGGTTGTGCCGACTGCTGTGATTGTGCAGGGACACCATGGCCATGCACAGCGGCCGACCGCGCGCGTGCGCCAGTGCCAGGCGCGCCACCAGCAGCGTGCGCTGCAGGCCTTTGCCGCGCCAGGGCGACAGCACCATGCAGCTCGACAGATGGGTCACCAGGGCATGGCGGGCGGGCTGCAGGCCGGTCACGACCCCGAGGTTATCGGCGGCATCGGGTTCGGGAAACCCGACCATCGCATAGGCCACCAACACACCGTGGGAGAAAACGCCGATGGTCTCACCCCGGGGCTCGGTGTGGGCAGCAAAAAAACCCTGTTCGTCGTCTTCGCGCACATAGAAATCAGGGTTGGGCAAAGCTGCAATGACCGTATCGCGCAGGGAGCTCCACGCAGGAAAGTCGTCGAGCGCGAGGATGCGGGTGCGCAATTCAGGAAGATTCGCGAAAGCGGCATCGGGCGACAAAGCGGGGGGCAAGAGTGGTATCGACGACGGCAAACCAGAGACTCCATCGGAAAGGCTGCGAGTTTGCACGACAACCCACGCATTGCAAAGCCATACAGCGCCACATGCACCCCGCAGGAAAAGGCAATTTCCCATGAGTGACGACATTCGCCCTGTCCCCAGCGCCCATGACGGCGCGGCAGCCATCATAGGCCTTGCAACCCTGCGGCAGCGCCTGCGCCGCGAGTCACTGGTATTCGCCGCTATCTTCTCCCTGGCGCTGTTCGGGCTCTCGCTGGTGCTGATTGTCTGGCGCACCGAGCAGTTGCTGACCCAGCTTTCCCAGGACCGCGTGGTCCGGCTCGTGCAGCAGGTGACTGACGAGGGCGAACGCGGCATGCAGTTCGGCGTTGCCGTGGCGGACCAGACATCGCTGGTGGAGCGGTTACAGCGTATGCAATCCGAGGACCAGTCCCTGCGCGCGGTCTTCGTCGAGACCAACCGTGGCGACCCCGTGGCCATGGCGGGCGACGAGGCATTGCGCACGGCCATTGACGCGCGCTGGAGCGCGCCCCTGCTCAGCGGCGGGCCGGACCACCCGCCCAGCGTACGCACCACCGCGCGCGGCGTCTTCGTGGGCACGGCCATGTTCGACTCCACGGGAGCGCCGGCCGCCACCCTTTGGGCGGTGATAGACCCAGGCCCCGTGCGACAGCAGGCCCATGATGCAGCGACCAGTATGGTGCTGAAGGCCCTGCCACTGATCTTCGGCACGCTGTTCCTGACCTGGTGGGCGCTGGTACGCTGGAGCTCACGCGTGATGGAGTCCGTGCAGCGCACCTGCGACGCACGCAAGACGACGCGGTACGGCCACCCCCTGTGGATCGCCTTGCTGCTGTCCGGCATAGCGGCTCCATCGGTCATGGTGTGGATTGCCCGCGAGGCCGCACGCCCGTTTGTCACCCTGCAGATCCAGAGCAACGCCGATGCAGTGGGCCACACGCTGTCGGGTCAGGTCGCGCGCGCACTGGCCTCGGGCGTGCCCTGGAGTGGCCTGGCCGGCATCGACGAACTGTTCCGCAAGCAGCTTGCCAAAGCCCCCGAACTGAGCTATCTGGCCCTGCGCCGGGGCGACGCCCCCCCCATCCACGCCACCTGGGGTGTGGACGTTCCCGCCGCACAGCGCAAGGGCAGCGGGGAAGATTTCTCACTGCGCTCCGTGAATGTGACAGGCGACGGCGGCCGCATCGTCGTGGGCTATCCGTCGGACTACGTGAACCGACAGCTCGGCGGCATGCTGCTGGACTTGGTTCTGGCCCTGGTCATTGCGGCCGTTCTGGTACGAGAACTCTCGCGCGGCCTGTGGCGCAAGTCGCTGCTGTACCCGCTGGCGGCCTTTGCCCAGGCACGCGGATGGCAGCGCGTGCAGTTGCGCTGGCAACGCCGCCACGTCGTACCTGCAGACGCAGCACAGGCGCATAGGCGTGACGCAGCTGAATGCCGCATCCAGTTGCTGGAAGCCCTAGAGAGCAGCCAGGGCGGTACGCATGCGCAAGCCACGTCGTCCATGCCGTCGGCCGTGGCCAGCCAGCTCACGTTGCTACGGCTCACGGTGTTCCTGGTGGCCTTGTCGGAAGAGTTGTTGCGCCCCTTTTTCACAGTGTTCGCCAGCGAGATGCGGCCTTTCGACGCCTCGCTCTCGTCCACCATGGTCGCCGGGCTGCCCGTAGCGGCCTTCATGACCACACTAGCCCTGGCACAGCCCGCAGGTCCCGCGCTGGCCAAGCGTTTCGACCTGCGCTGGAGCCTGGTGCTTTCAGCCTTGGTGGGCATGTTCGCGCTGGCCGCCACATCATGGGCCCAAGACGCCTGGGCGCTCATCGCGCTGCGCTCCGCGGGGGGCGCGGCCTACGGACTGGCGCTGATCTTGGTGCAGACGGCCATCGTACGCATCACTCCGCCCCAGCAGCGCGCGCGCGGGCTGGCCGAGGTGGCGTCCGCCATCGTGGCGGCGGGCATCGTCGGCCCACCGTTCGGCGGCATGATCGCTGTGCGTGCGGGCGACGTGGCGGGCTTTGTGGCGTGTGCACTGTGCATGGCCGCAGCCCTGATGGCTGCCATGCGTCTGTCGCTCGCCCCGGCCAGCGCGCAGGCGGTGCAACGAGGCTTGGCGACGACGGGTGGGTGGCGCGGCTACTGGGCCGTGCTGCGCGAGCCGCGTGCGGTGTGCGTGATCCTGGGCTCCGCCCTTCCTGGCCGCCTGGTGGCCGTGACCGTGCTGTCGGTGGTGGTACCGCTGTACATGAGCGAGCTGCAGCAGCCTCCAGCGATTGCGGGCCGGGTACTGCTGCTGTACTTCCTGTGCTTTGCGTCCACCGCAACGCTGGTCGCGCACTGGTCCGACCTGCTGGGCCGGCGCAAACCCTTCATCGTGTTCGGCGGCGTGCTGAGCGTGGCTGCCTGCCTGTCGCTGCCGCTGCTTGGCGGCGTCTGGGGCATGGCGGCTTGCTGCGCGCTGCTCGGCTTCGGGCAGGCGCTGCAGTCGTCGCCGCAGATCGCGCTGACCACCGAGGTGTTCGAGCACCAGCCGGAGAGCGGGGCGACCGCTACGCCCGAGCAGGCACTGGCCGCATTCCGCCTGATCGAGCGGGTGGGCAGCATCATCGCCCCGTTCGTGACGGCCGTAGCCGTGACGGCCTTCGGCTACGCGGGCGCGGT
>JAPKHH010000171.1:0-4843 GCA_026647025.1 Giesbergeria sp. | reverse complement strand
GTGTGGCCGTCATTGTAGGGAGACGGCCTGCAGAAGACCCTGTGTGCAACCCGGTGTGGCAGGATGTAAAAATTAGATAAAATTGGCGTTCAAGGCATATCTGACAAGCGCTTGCAGCTATCAAAATCATAGTTTTTGCACGGCAGCTGGCCTGGTTCGGATACGCTTTGGGGCAATCCCGCTCACCTTTGCCGCAGGAGCCACACCATCGATACCGCCACCCAAGAACAGGCCTGGAACAGCCTCCAGATGGCCGAGCCCGTCACCCAGCCACGCTTTCGGGTGTGGACGTACCGCGCGCCCACCATCGTGCTGGGCTGCTCGCAGCGTGCGCGGCAGGCCGCCCTTGCGGCGCAGTTGCCGCTGGGGGTGGGGATGCTGGTGCGGCCCTCGGGGGGCGGCGCGGTGCTGACCGGGCCGTGGATGGTGAGTGCCTCGGTGGTGCTGCCGTTGTCGCACCCCTGGGCCCAGGGGCGGCTGCCCGACAGTTACCGCGGTTTGGGGCAATTGCATGGGGAGGTACTGGCCAGCCTGGGCGTGACGGCACAGGCCTTGCCCGAGGCGGACGTGCCCGCCGCCAATGCGCGGCAGGGCGCCGTGGTGGGCTGGGCCTGCTATGGCAGCCTGGCGCCGTGGGAGCTGATCGACACGGCCGGTCGCAAGCTGGTGGGCCTGGCGCAGCGGCGCCAGCGCACGGGCGTGCTGCTGGTGGCGGGCACCCTGGCCACCCCGCCCGACTGGGCCTTGCTGTGCGGCGCCATGGGCCAGCCAGAGGACGCAGCCGCCATGCAGCGGCGCACGATAGACTGCGCCACCCTGGCCGACCGGCCCTGGGACACGGCGCTGCTGGCCGAGCGGCTGCACCAGGCGCTGGCGCGCGTGCTGACGCCATAGCCCCGCACGGCGGTCAGGCGGCCTGCTGCAACTGGGGCCGGTTGGCAGCTTCGTCGATATGGACCAGGGCGGTGCTCAGTGCGCTGGCCTTGGCTGCCTCGCCCATGCCTACGCCTTCGGCACGCACAAAGCGCACATCGGTGATGCCGAAGAAACCCAGCACGGTCTGCAGGTAGCTTTCCTGGTGGTCCATGGACCGGCCAGCGTCGCTGGTCGAATACACACCGCCCCGGCTGGACACCACGATCACCGTCTTGCCCTTGGCCAGGCCTTCGGGGCCGTTGGCGGTGTAGCGGAAGGTGCGGCCTGGCTGGGCAAGGCGGTCGATCCAGGCCTTGAGCTGCGTGGGGATGCTGAAGTTGTAGAACGGGGCACCAATGACCAGCACGTCGGCCGCGAGGAACTGGCGCACCAGTTGTTCCGACACGGCGTTCTCGCGCACCTGTGCTTCGCTCAGGCCTTCGGTCTGGCCGGTGCGCGGCGCCAGGGCGTCCATGGTGAAGTGGGCCGGGGCGTTGGCGACCAGGTCCAGGTAGTCCACCTGGGTGCCGGGGTGGGCCGCCACCCAGGCGGCCGTCACCTGGGCGGTGAGCTGGCGCGAGACGGATTGGGTGCCGGTGATGGCAGAGTCGATGTGAAGCAGTTGCATGGTGATCTCCGAAGGGGGTTAACCACAATGTGTGGCGATGGATAGATTGTGGAGATCGGTGCAGTTTTTGATAAGTCGGCAAATTTGCGATAGATTGTCCTGTTTGTAGAACAATGAAGGCAGCCACCATGCAGGACCTCAATGACATGCTGTATTTCGCCGAGGTGGTGGAGCGGGGCGGCTTTGCCGCCGCCGGCCGGGCCTTGGGTATCCCCAAATCGCGCCTGTCGCGGCGGGTGTCCGAGCTCGAGGCCCACCTGGGCGTGCGCCTGCTGCAGCGCACCACGCGCAAGCTCTCGCTGACCGATGTGGGTGAGGCCTACCTGCGCCATTGCCAGGCGCTGCGCGAGTCGGCCCTGGCGGCGCAGGACACGGTCGCGCAGGTGCAGGCCGCGCCGCGCGGCACCTTGCGTGTGAGCTGCCCGGTGACCCTGGCGCAAACGGTGCTGGCCGAGGTGATGCCGCAATTCCTGGCGCTCTATCCGCAGGTGCGGGTCGAGTTGCAGGTCAGCAACCGCGTGGTGAACCTGGTGGAAGAGGGTGTGGACGTGGCCCTGCGTGTGCGCGCCTCGCTCGAAGAAAGCGGCAGCATGGTCGTCAAGCGGCTGGATGTGGCGCGCCAGGTGCTGGTGGCCAGCCCGGAACTGCTGATCCGCCAGGGCACACCGACCACCCTGGCCGACCTGGCGCGCATGGACAGCATTGCCATGTCGGCGCCCGACGGGCGGGCTACCTGGCAACTGACCGGGCCGGGGGGCGCGCAGCAGGTGGTGCAACACACCCCGCGCTATGTGGCCGACGACCTGCTCACCCTCAAGTTTGCGGCACTGGCGGGCACGGGGATTTGCTGGCTGCCCGACTACATGTGCCATGACGAAATTCACACACGGCGCCTGGTACGCGTGCTGCCCGACTGGGCGCCGCCGGTGGGCATCGTGCATGCGGTGTTTCCGTCGCGCCGGGGCTTGTCGCCTGCGGTGCGGCATTTTCTGGACTTTCTGGGGGAAACCCTGCCGGGCCGCAGCAGCCAGGCCACCCGGGTCGCGCAGCCGGGGCGCTGAAGGCCTCTCTTTTTCGTGCAGGGCCATATTTCGCGCCACAATGCAAGCAATTGCAACAGCGCGGACGGGGCAGCGGAATGCGCCGTCCCGAATGGCCCTGGAACACCACGTGACCTCCCATCCGATTGACCAAGAGATCCTGAAGGCACGCCGAATCCCGTCGGTGCGCGCCATCGTCATTCCCCCCTGCCCAGAGTCGCTTCGGCGCCTGCAGGACATCCTTGCGCAGAGTGAACTGGATGCCGGGGCGTTGGACCAGCTGGCCTCGTCGGATGTGGCCATGGCGGCCGCGCTGATCCGCCAGGCCAACAGCCCGCTCCACGGGCTGGTCCAGCCGGTACAGACGGTGGGCATGGCGCTCACGGTGCTGGGGTTGCGCCCGGCGGCAGAGCTGCTCTCGGCCTTTATCACGCGCCATGCGCTGCAGGTGCACTCCCCCTTGCTGGAGCATTTCTGGGAAAGTTCGCAACGCCGGGCCATTGCCTGTGAACACATGGGCCACCAGCTCTACAGCTTTGATCCGGGCCTGGGCTACAGCTTTGGCCTGTTCTGCCATGTCGGCATGCCGGTGCTGGTCAAGGCGGTGCGCGGCTACGCCAGCACGGTGACCGAGGCCCTGGCCCGCAAGGACCGCACCTTTACCCAGACCGAGAACGCCAACCACCGTACCGACCACGCCGTGGTGGGCGCCATCGTGGCGCGCACCTGGCACCTGCCGGGCGATGTGGCGCAGGCCATCTGGCTGCACCACGATTTTGCCTGCCTGGGTGACGAGCGCTTCAGCACCGTGGTGCGCCAACTGGTGGCGCTGGGCCTGCTGGCCGAATACCTGGTGAACCACCACGAAGGACTGGAGCCCTCGCGCGAGTGGCATCAGTATGGACAGGCCTGCCTGCAGCACTTGCATGTGTCAGACGAAGAGCTGAACCACTGGATCGACGAGTTGCACCCCGCCTTCGAGGCGGTGCGGTTTTAAACCCTCAGCCTTTCGACCACACGATGCGCCAGGCCTGCCGGGCCGCACCCACAAGTGCCGCAGTCCAGGTGGCACAGGCCGCCACCAGGAAAACCGGTGGTAGCGCGCCGAGAAAGTCAAAACCCATGGCCAACCGCATTTCCTGGGTGCTGGCGGCATACATGCCCAGCGGGAACACGGCGCCCCAATACAGTGGGTCATACCGTAGCCCAAACCGCTTCACGCCATAGCGCCAAACGGCCAGCACCAGCAGCATGGGGATCCACCAGGTGCCGGTGGCCCAGTAAAACACGGTGAAACCTTTCAGAAAAGGGAGCAGCGATGCCAGAAAAGGCGCGTCCGGCGTGTTGACGATGAGCAGCGACCCGGCCAAGGTCGAAATGGCCATTGCGCCCATGTTGATCCAGTAGGGCGGCGCCAGGTCTCCCGGGCTGAAGGGGAAGAAGGTATAGCGGTAGAAGATGAGCGACATCATCCAGATGTAGAGCATGCCGCCCCACAGCCACATGGAGAGCGCAAAAAAGTTCAGCTCCAGCCGGTAGGGCTGCCCAATGTGCGTGGCCAGCAGTGCGCTGAGCACGGCCACCGATTGCGTGGCGACAACAGCCAGCAGCCAGCCGCCGCTGATACCCCGGTCCAGCGTTGGCTTGTTCTCTTTGATCGTCAGCGCAGTGAAGATGGTGTAGGTCAGCAGCAGCCATAACCCCAGGCCCAAGCCCCAGAGCGCTAGGCCAGCGCCCGTCCAGCCCACCAGTAGCAGGCACTGGCTGCCCAGCACATTGGTTGCTGCCACTGAGGTAAAAAAGGCCGGGCCGCGCAAATGGCCCAGCAAGTCGTCCAGAAAATGTTGGCGAAACAAGGCCAGGCGCGCCAGGTACAAAACCCACAGCACGGCATACAGCCTCAGGTTGAGCGCAAACAGCGCCAAGGCAAGTGCGCGCAGCCCCAGCATGTGGGCGGCAATGGACACGATGCCGGTCGCCATGACCATGCCAAAGTTGGCGGGCGACATAGCCGCCAAAGCGGGGCGCCAACCGGGCATGGTGGGTGGAGCAAGCGCAGGGGTCACGGTGGGGGCCATAAGCAAGTGAGCGCCATCATCCTAGAAAAGGCAGTTGACCGCTTTATTAATAGCAGGAAAACCCCCGGCTCTGCCGGGGAGGCAGTAGAAGTTTGACTTTTCAGGGGTTGTCCATCGCAGAGACTTCCAGACGTGAGCCGCCAAGCAAACGAAAGGAAGAATCAGGATGGACAAGTATGAGA
>JAPKHH010000170.1:0-4900 GCA_026647025.1 Giesbergeria sp. | reverse complement strand
AGCCGGCGGAGAAAAAGGCGCTCGAAAACCCCGGCGCGGCAGACTTGCGCCGAGACAACAAGGGCGAGGGGCAGGGAATCCCGTTCTTCTACTTCGTCGATCCCGCCACCGGAAAGACGATCGTCAACTCACTGGTTTCTGGTGGTGCAGGGCCATGTGGAGGTGGTGCGCTTTGGCTGCGATGGCGATGAGCGGGTGTTTCACCGCTTTGGGCCGGGCCAGTGCGTGGCCGAGGCGGCCATGTTCATGGCCCATGGTCGCTACCCCATGCAAGCGCGCAGCGTGGGCACCACCGCTGCCTGGCGCCTGTGCCGCTGCGCCCTGCAGCGCGCCTGCGAAACCCATCCGGCCCTGGGCTTGTGCCTGCTGCAGGACCTGAGCCGCAGGCTCTACCACTACATCAATGAGGTGGAATGGCTCACGGTGAGCAGTGCGCCGCAAAGGCTGGCCGCCTGCCTGCTGCGCCTGTCGGCCGCCCAGGGCACCCGGCTGGAGCTGCCGGGCACCCAGCGGCAGGTGGCCGCCCACCTGGGCATTCGTGCGGAAACCCTCAGCCGTCTGCTGTCGCAATGGCAGTCACGCCGCTGGGTGCAGGGCGAGCGCCGCCACTGGACGGTGCTGAACCCGGCCGCCCTGGAGAGCCTGACGGGCGCATTGGCGCGGGCCTTTTAGAACCTGCTTATTCCATTTCTAAATCATCCGTGTCGTTGTTGCTTCGCCTTGCCGTGCTACAGCACTGTCTGCGGCTTCGCGCCTAGACACGAATGATTTGGAAACAGAATTACGGGGTGCCGGGGGCCGTGCAGGCCACGATGCGGCAGGCTTTGCCGCTGCGCCCACGCGGCACGGGCTGGCCCAGTTCGGCCTTTACCTGCAAGGGCGCCAGCCCTTGGGCGAGCGCAAAGGCCTTGAGGGCGGCACGGCAGCGCGCCATGGCGGCGCGGCCTTCTTCGCCGTGCAGGGGCAGGCGCAGCGCCAGGCTGTGGTCGTCCAGCTGGCGCAGATGAAAGTCGAAAACCCCCGCAACATCTTCCAGCACAGCCGTCAGCGCGAGGGGCAGCAGCGTGACCGTGCCGCCGTGCCGTCCCGCCATGTGCAGCGGATCGTCCTGACGACCGCGCACCGTGATCATGGGCAAGGGCGAGCCGCAGGTGCACGGTTCGGCGTGCACGGTGACATGGTCGCCCAGTTCGTAGCGGATCAGGGGCTGCACCGTGTTGGCCAGGTTGGTCAGCAGCACGGCGTAAGGCGGCTCGCCCGGTGGCACCGGCCGGTAGCGTTCGTCCACGGGCTCCAGGATGACCCAGTCGGCATTGAGGTGCATGTGGCCGTTCTGGCACTCCCAGCCCATGGCCAGGAACTCCGAGGCCCCATAGCTGTTGCGCAGCGCACAGTCCAGGCTGCGCTCGATGTGGGCGCGCACGGTGGGTCCCAGGGTTTCGCCACCGGTCCAGACCTCGCGCGGGGCAATGCGCAGGCGACCGGCGCACGCTTCATCGGCCAGCAAGGCCGCCACGGTCGGGTAGGTGATGAGCACGCTGGGTGCAAAGTCGTTGAGGGACTGCACCAGTTCGGCCGTGGGCGCCTGGATGGAAAAACTGCGCGTGCTGGCAGCCAGCCAGGGGTTGATGCTACACAGGCGCCGCAGCGAGACCAGGCTGGCGAAATGCCCGCCCGTGGCGCCCACAAAGGCATGGCGCTCGGCCAGCTGCAGCGGGTCCATCCAGTGCGCCAGCGGGCGCGGTGCGCTGCGGCGCAGGGCCTCCAGTGCGTCGTACACGGCCATGGCCTGCGCGTCCTGCACAAACATGCCGGGCTGGCCGCTGGTGCCCGAGCTTTCCCACACCATGTAGCGGCCCAGCCAGGGTTCGGCAATGCGCTCGGGGTCGGCGGTCAAGGCACGCAGTTCGTCGAGCTGAAGGTGCGGGTCGGTCACCCAGTCGTCAAAGCGCTCCATGAGCTGGCCGCGCGTGACCACGGGCAGGTGCTGCAGTGGCGTGCGCGCGCTGCAGCCCGGGGGTAGCAGTTCCTGGTACAGGCGCGAGTCGCGCAGCGCCACGTCAAGCAGTTGCGCCAGGCGCCGCTGCTGCCGCTGGGCAATGCCCTGGGCCGTGCCCCGGTGAGCCGCCGCCACGTCGAGCGACACGGTGGACAGCCGCAGCAGATCGAATACGGCGCTCATGGCGCGCTGGCCCCCACGGTCTGCGACAGCAATATCTGTTGGTCGGTGCCCAGGGACATGGCCTGGGCCAGCGCCTGGCGGTCGATCCAGGCGCGGATCACGGTGGAGAGACCCGCGCTTGCGCAATACAGGTAAACGTTTTGCGCCATGGCACCGGCCGCCGCCGAGGCATAGGATTCGCGCTGCGCCGCCGGTATGAGCTTCATGCGTGTGTGGTCGGCGACATAGATCAGGTCGAGCGGTGCAGTGTCCACAAAGTCCTGGTAGCCCGTCACGCGCCGCACGTCGGCCGCCACCACGCGCTGCAGGGCATGGGCCACGGGCTCGTAGCGGTACAGGCCTTCGGGCAGGGCCACGTAGACATCGACCTCCTGGGCGTTCATGGCGCTGGGGGCAGTGCGACCGGCGTGGTCGGCGCGGTTGATACCAGCCGCGGCCCACAGCAGGTCAGAGAGGGTTTGCAGCGGCAACGCAGCCGGGGCAAAGGTGCGTGCCGATTGACGCTGTGCCAGCGCCTGCATGAGCGGTACGCCGCCCGCCCTGTCGGGTGGCGGCAGCAGCAAAGCCGGACTGCCATCGCCCGTGGGGGCCTCGGGGCGCAACTGCCCGATCAGGCCCAGGGCCATCTTGGTGAGCGGATTCATGGGCTCTCCTTGCGCAACAACGACAAGGTCATCATAGAAGCCCCCATCCCGCACCCCTTGCGGCAGGTCACGTATCGCATGAATGGAGGGGCCACACCATGGCCTCGCCGAAGGCCACGGCCTATCATGGGGACAGGACTCACCCCCATCACGACACACCATGGCCAAACGCACCACGCCCACGCCCCCCCTCCCCGGCCAGGACACTGCGCCCGCTGCGGAAACCCCCACCCAGAAACTCGACCGGCTGACGCAGGCCGCCATCGCGCCGCTCACGGGCGGGCTCTCGCCCGTGTCGCTGGGTCTGGCCACGGCGGATTGGGCCTGGCACCTGGCGCTGTCGCCGGGCCGCCAGCTGGAGCTGGCTGCACTGGCTGCGCGGCTGGCGGGAGAGACCCTGCGCTCGGCGGTGTCCGGCACGGACGAGGCAACCGCACCGCCCGATGAAGACCCGCGTTTTCGGCACCCCGCCTGGTCCCAGTGGCCCTTCAGCCAGATGCGCGCCGGATTTCACAACACCGAGGCGTTCTGGCGCGAAGCCGCCCAGGTGCCCGGCATGACGGCGCACCACACGGACCTGACCCGGTTCTTTGCGCGGCAGTGGCTGGACATGCTCTCACCGGCCAACAGGGCCACCACCAACCCCGTGGTGCAGCGCGACATGCTCGAATCAGGCGGTGCGCACCTGCGCAAGGGGCTGCAGCACTGGCTGGTCGATGCCACGGGGGTGCCCACGCCGGGCGAAGCCGAACCGGTGGAGCGCTTTCGCGTAGGGCATGACGTAGCGGTCACACCGGGCAAGGTGGTGTACCGCAATGCACTGATCGAGCTGATCCGCTACGCCCCGCAGACCGCCAAGGTGCATCCCGAACCGGTGCTCATCGTGCCCTCGTGGATCATGAAGTTCTACATCCTCGACCTCTCGCCGCACAACTCGCTGGTGCGCTATCTGGTGGGCCAGGGCCATACTGTCTACATGCTGTCCTGGCGCAATCCGGACGCGCAAGACGCCCAGCTCACCATGGACGACTACCTGCGCCTGGGCGTGCTCGATGCCTTGCAGGCTGTCGGTGCCCAGCACGGCACCCAAGTGCCGGTGCACGCCATGGGCTACTGCCTGGGCGGCACACTGCTGGCCATCGCTGCTGCCGCGCTGGCCCGCGAGACCGGTGTACAGGGGCAGAACCAGCTGCCGCCCCTGCAGTCGCTCACGCTGCTGGCGGCGCAGACCGATTTCTCCGAACCCGGCGAGCTGGGCCTGTTCATCGACGAAGGCCAGATCGCGCTGCTGGACCACATCACGCGCGGACAGGGCTACCTGTCGGGCAAGCAGATGGCGGGGTCGTTCGAGTTTCTGCACTCGCGCGACCTGGTGTGGGCGCGGCGCATGCGCGAATACCTGCTGGGCGAGCGCGACCAGCCCAACGACCTGATGGCCTGGAACGCCGACACCACGCGCATGCCGGCGCGCATGCACCACGAATACCTGGTGGCGCTGTACCTGAACAATGCGCTGGCTGCGCACAGCTACCGCGTGGAGGGACGCACGGTGTCGCTGGGAGACATCGACCTGCCCGTGTTCATGGTGGGCACGCAGCGCGACCATGTCTCACCCTGGCGCTCGGTCTACAAGCTGCACCACCTGTGTGACGCCGAAATCACCTTTGTGCTGACCAGCGGCGGACACAACGCGGGCATCATTTCCGAACCCGGCCACGCCCACCGCAGTTACCAGATGGACACCCGCCGCGCGCAGGGGGCCTGGGTAGAGCCCGATACCTGGGCCGACCGGGCGCCGCAGCACGAAGGCTCGTGGTGGCCCGCGTGGCAGGGCTGGCTGGCGGCCCGCTCTTCGGCCCCGCAGAAGGCCCAGCCCATCAGTGCCCGGAGCACGTTGTGCGATGCACCCGGTGAATACGTCCTCCAGCGCTACCAGGAGTAACCATCCCCCGGCAAAGCCGGGGGCTTTCGGTATGTGAGCCGCTCAAAGCGGCTAAACGGGGTCGCTGACGCGGCCCCACGGGTTGGTGTCGCCTACTGGCGGCCGCTCATCTCCACAGGCCTAACTGATCCA
>JAPKHH010000017.1:0-41382 GCA_026647025.1 Giesbergeria sp. | reverse complement strand
AGTCAGCGCAGGGGCCGAGAGCGCCGCGATGTTGAAGGGGCAGCTACGCCAGGTGCTGCCCAGGATGAGCGGCAGGCGCTCATCCGGCGCCGCCTGGCCTAGCACCATAACCGCCAGCACCCACAGCACCACCGGCGGCAGGGCCAGCAGCGCCAGCGAATGCCCCAGGCCCAGGCCGGGACGGGCCAGCCGCCGCAGCAGCGCCACCCCCGCCCCGGCCAGGGCGGCGGCAAACAGCAGCTTGCCCCAGAACATGGGCAGCGCAAGGGTCTGCGCCAGATCGGGCCGCAGGCCGAACAGCGCCAGCATCAGCACCGTGGCGCCCGCCAGCCCGGCCAGCGCGGCCACGGCAAAGCGCTGCTCGATGGCGTGTTGCGCCACCGGCTCTGCGTCCTGCGCCAGCAGGCCAATCAATTCGTCGGTTCTCATGTCGCTCCCCTGATGCGTGCGGCCAGGGCCTTGAGGCCCCGGTGTACACCGATTTTGACTGCCGATTCCGACAGCCCCGTGATGCGCGTCGTCTCCACCACCGAGAGCCCTTCGAGCTTGACGTGCACGATGGGCAGACGCTGGCGGTCGGGCAGTGTCTGCAGCAGTTGCCCCAGGTCGCGCCGCGCCTCGGCAGCCTCGCTGTCGCTGCTGGAGAACAGCTCGGCGGTATCGTCCAGCGGCACGTTCAAGGCCCCTTTCACGGCGTGCGAGCGCAGCCAGTCCACCAGCTTGTAGCGCGCAATGGCGTGCACCCAGGCTGTCACCGGCATATCGAGCCGGTAGGTATGGCGCTGGTTGTGCACGGCCAACAGGGTTTCCTGCACCAGGTCCTCCACTTCATCAGGCCGCTGGGCCAGGCGGCGGCGCAAAAAGGCCCGCAGGTGCGCGCTCAATTCCTTCAGGAAGCGCTGGTAGGCACCGGCATCGGCGTCCAGCCCCTGCAGCAGCAGCGTACGCAACCGCTCTTCAATCTCCATGGCAGCTCCCTGGTGGTATTCGGTGTGCGGGGCCTGCCGGTTACAGCACCACACAAAAATTCTTTTGCCCCTTTTTTTGCACGCGGCTGTAACCCGCCGCCGCTTGCCCGCGAATTACAACGCAGATCGGGCACTGCGGCGCACCGCGCTCCGGCACCCAGGTCTGCTTTTCTCTCATTTCAACTTTCTGGAGCAACCGCCATGACCACACGTACCCTCACCCTCGGCGCCCTCGCCTTTGCCGCCCTCGCTTCTGGCGCCGCCATGGCCCAGTCCGACAGCATGAACAAATCCGGCGACATGGCCAAGCCCGCCATGGAGAAATGCTACGGCGTTTCGATGGCCGGCAAGAACGACTGCGCCGCCGGTCCCGGCACCACCTGCGCAGGAACCTCGAAGGTGGACTACCAGGGCAACGCCTGGAAGTATGTGCCCGCCGGAACCTGCACCAGCATCAAGACGCCCAAGGGCATGGGAACGCTCGAATCCATGAAGAGCTGATCAGGAACCGCACCATGACGCCCCCTCTCACCGCAGGCCTGGGCCTCAAGCCCCAGCACTATGACGAAGCCTTGCACTGCACGGCCGAAGGACTGTGGTGGGAGGTGCACCCCGAGAACTACCTGGCCGATGGCGGCCCGCGCCTGGCGTGGCTGCAGGCCATCCGGGCACGGCACCCGGTGTCGCTGCACGGCGTGTCACTCTCGCTGGCCGCCGATGCGCCGCCCGACGCCGCGCACCTGCAGCGCCTGGCAGCGCTGGTGCAGCGCATCGAGCCCGCGCTGGTGTCCGAGCACCTGGCCTGGTCTGCGTGGCGCGGGCGCTATCACCCGGACCTGCTGCCGTTTCCGCGCACCCACGAGGCGCTGGAGCGCATTACCGGCAACATTGCACGCACGCAGGACGTGCTGCAACGCCCCATCGCCATCGAGAACCCCACGCACTACCTGCACATCGATGGCCACGACTGGGCTGAAACCGATTTCCTGGCCGAGCTGGTGCGCCGCACCGGCTGCAGCCTGTTGCTCGATGTGAACAACGTTTACATCAGCGCCCACAACCTGGACACCCGCGCCACCGATTACCTCGACGCCTTTCCCGTGCAGGCCATTGCCGAGATCCACCTCGCGGGCCACCATGCCGACCCCCAACTGGGCGACGCCCTGCTGATCGACAGCCACGACGCCCCGGTGGCTGAAGCGGTATGGGCCTTGTACGAACACCTGATTGCACGCACCGGGCCGCGCCCTACCCTGATCGAGCGCGACGACCAGTTGCCCCCCTTGGCCGAACTGCTGGCTGAACGCGAGCGTGCACACGCCCTGCTGAACGCCTGTGATTGCGTTTCTCAATCCATCGAGTACGCGAAGGCGAAGCGCAGACAGTGCTGCAGCACGGCAAGCGAAGCCGACAAAGTAATCGTTTGATTGAGAAAGGGAATGAGGTGCCGCGATGCAACTGACCACGTTCCAGGACGGCTTTGCCGCCGCGCTGCTGCCCCCGCCAGGGGCGGCCCCCGCGCACCCCGCATGGCTCGATGCCCTGCTGGCCCAACCCGGCTTTGCCGTGTACCGCAACACCGTGCTCAAGGGCTGCATCGACGCGCTGCAGGCCAGCTACCCCACGGTCTGCGCCTTGGTGGGCGAGGAATGGTTCCGCGCCGCCGCCGGGGTCTTTGCGCACGCCCAGCCGCCGCACGACGGGCTGCTGATGGCCTATGGCGCGGGTTTTGCCGCCTTCCTGGATGGTTTTGGCCCGGCTGCCAGCCTGCCCTACCTGGGCGCGGTGGCGCGGCTCGACCGCTGCTGGACAGAAGCCCACCTGGCGGCGCCTGCGCCCGCGCTCGACCCTGCGTGGCTGGCACGGCAGACACCCGAAGCGCTCGCAGGCCTGTGCCTGCACCCCCACCCCGCCGCCCGTTGGGCCTGGTGCGATGCGCACCCGGCCTACTCCCTGTGGCAGCGCCAGCGCGAAGGTCTGGCCCTGGATGCTCCCCTGCCCTGGCAGGGCGAGGGTGGCCTGCTCACACGCCCGGGCGATGCCGTGCAATGGGCGGCCCTGCCACGGGCGGGCGCAGCCTTTCTGGAGGCCTGCGCAGCCGGCCAGCCCGTGGAGGGCGCCGCCGCCTGCGCATTGAACGCCGAGCCGGGCGCCGACCTGTCCGTCCTGATAGCGCTGCTGCTCAAGACCAGCGCACTGACCCTTGCAACGCCCCACCGGAGCACACCATGAACCCCTCGTACACCACGCACCCCGCCACCCCCACTACCGCGCCCGCCCAGGGCCTGCGTGCCCGCTGGAACCAGCTGGCCGACGCCCTGGCCTGGCTCACGCCGCACAGCCTGCTGGCCCTGGCGGCGCGCTTCGCGCTGGCGGGCATCTTCTGGCAATCGGGCCGCACCAAGGTCGAGGGCTGGTTCACCCTGACCGACAGCGCCTACTTTCTGTTCCGCGAGGAATACAAGCTGCCCCTGCTGCCGCCCGAGCTGGCCGCGCAGATGGCCGCCACGGCCGAGCATGTGTTCCCGGTGCTGCTGGTGCTGGGCCTGTTCACACGGCTGTCGGCCCTGGCGCTGCTGGGCATGACGCTGGTGATCCAGGTCTTTGTCTACCCGGACGCCTGGCCCACGCACCTGTCGTGGGCGGGGTTGATGCTGTACCTGGCCGGACGCGGCGCGGGCGTGGCGTCTCTCGACCGGGGACTCGGCTTGCGCTGAGGCCTTCAGAACCTGCGCTCAGAGCGCCGCGCGCACCCAGCGCTCGATGTCGGCTGCGCCCAGTGCGCCCGAGATGCGGGCCACCTCGCGCCCGCCCTTGAACAGCACCATGGTCGGAATGCTGCGGATGTTGTAGGGCGCAGCCACCTGCGGGTGCGCCTCGGTGTCGAGCTTGGCCAGCCGCACCTGCGGCTCCAGCGCACGCGCCGCCTGGGCAAAGGCCGGCACCATCTGGCGGCAGGGGCCGCACCAGGGCGCCCAGAAGTCCACCAGCACCGGGATATGGCTGCGCTGCACATGCTTGGCAAAACTGGCGGCATCCAGCGCCAGCGGCGCACCTGCAAACAAGGGCTGGTGGCAACTGCCGCAATCGGGCGCGCTACCCAGCTGCGCGGCTTGCACGCGGTTGGTGGTGTGACAATGGGGGCAGACGATGTGCAGGGCTTCGGTCATGGCGGGGGCTTTCAGAACGGTCTTACTCCGACATCGGGCCACAGGCCGCTAAATTCAACCCGGTCACAACCACTTGACGGCCAGACTCAGCACAAAGCTGAGCAGCACCGTGCTGGCCAGCGGAATGAACCACTCCCGCCCGAACAGCCGGAAGCGGAAGTCGCCCGGCAGCCGCCCCAGCCCCAGGCGCTGCAGCCACGGCGACAGGCCGTTGATCAAGACCAGCACCAGAAAGACGACGATGAGCCAGCGGATCATGGCTACAGCCGGTGCGTACGGTCGCCCTGCACAAAGCCCAGGGCGTCCCACGGTTCACCCTTGCACAAGGCCAGCACCTTGAACAGCTCGCCCATCTCATGCTCCATGATCAATTTGGCTGCGATCGCCCTTCCATCCAGCGGTTGCAGCTCCATTTTTGGTAGCAAACCTGCGTTGATGAGGAAATGTGCCTGCGTGGTGTAGCCCAGCACGCTCCAGCCCAGGCCTGCGGGCAGCGGCTGGTCTTGCGCGGCCAGCGCCATGGCGGTGAAGTTGACGTGCGCGGTGATGTCCTTGAGGCCCACATCCACCAACGGGTTGTCGTCCGCCTGGTGCGCACGGTGGCACATCACCGTTCCCATGTGGCGTTGCGGGTGGTAGTACTCACTCTCGCCAAAACCATAGTCCATAAAGAAGGCCGCGCCACGGACCAGGCGGTCTCCCAGGGTGCGGATGAAGGCCTCGGCCTGGGGATGGATCTCGGTCAGGTAGTCGTGCGGGCCTTCGATCTCAATCGGGGGGCGCAGCGCCGTCGGCCGGTCGGCCCAGGCAAAAACGCCCTCCTGGACGGCCACGCCGCGTTCGTGCCAGACACCGTCCTGTGCGCCACCATGGCGGGCCAGCAATTTGACGGGCATGGCATCGAGCACCTCGTTGCCCACAATGACCCCCGCAAAGGTGTCGGGCAGCGCATCGACCCAGTGCACCTTGCCTTCGTGCGCAGTCAGCAGCGCCTGCTGGCGCGCACGCAGGCTGCCCGAGAGATCGACGATGGTGTAGCGGCGCACGGCGCTGCCCAAGGCATCGAGCAGCTGCAGCGCCAGCGCGCCCGAACCGGCGCCAAACTCCCAGACCTCGTCGGTCCCGGTGCGCGCCAGGGCCTCGCCCACCTGCACGGCCAGCGTCTGACCAAACAAGGGCGTCATTTCAGGGGCGGTCACGAAATCGCTGCCCGACTGCGGCAGGGTGCCAAATTTCGGGCGCTCATTGGCGTAGTAGCCCAGGCCCGGCGTGTACAGGGCCAGCTCCATGAAGCGGTCGAAACCGATCCAGCCACCGGCCCGATCAATGGCCTGCGCAATGTGGGCCTGCAGGGCGGTCGTTAAACTTGTAGGTTCTGTTGTCACGGCCTGCATTGTCCCCGAATGTCCTCCCCGCTTCCTCCACGCACCGTTCTGGTCACGGGCGCCGCCCGGCGCCTGGGCCGCGCTTTCAGCCTGGCTTTTGCCCGGGCAGGCTGGGACGTGGCCTGCCACTACCAGCACTCGCGTGACGAAGCCCTGCAGACTTGCGCCGAGGTCGAGGCGCTGGGCCGCAAGGCCTGGGCCATCGCGGGCGATATGGCCGACGCGGCGGCGCAGCAGGCTGTTTTCAGCCAGGCCGTGCAGGCCATCGGCCGGTGGCCCGACGCGATCGTCAACAACGCCTCGCTGTTCGAGCCGGACACCGGCCTGGACTTCTCGCCCGAACTGCTGCAGCAACAGATGCAGGTGAACCTGATGGCGCCGCTGCACTTGGCCACGCTGCTGGCACGCGCCGTGCACCAGGCGCCTGCGGGCCGCCCCGCGCCAGCCGTGGTGCATGTGCTGGACCAGAAGGTGTTCAACCTCAACCCCGATTACTTTTCCTACACGCTCACCAAGCTCGCGCTGGAGCGGGCCGTGGCGCTGCAGGCGCAGGCACTGGCGCCGCAGGTGCGCGTGAGCGCCGTCGCCCCGGGCCTGGTCTATGTGAGCGGCCCGCAAACCGGCGACAATTTTCACCGCGCCAGCACCGTCAACCTGCTGCGCAGCCCCACCGACCCGGCCGACGTGGCGCGCACCGCCGTATTTTTGGCCGAAAACGCCTCCATCACGGGCATCACCATCACCGTGGACAAAGGCCAGCACCTGGTGCCTTTGGAGCGCGACATCATGTTCGTGGCCGAACAACTGGCGCAGGCTGCACCCCCCCCAGGCACCCCATGACACCTGCCTTCCTGCCCGACCCGCTGCTCACCGACTGCCGGCGCATCTTCCTGCGCGGCCTGTGCCGACTGGTGCGCATCGGCATCCACGACTTCGAGCGCGCGGCGCCGCAGCGCATCCTGTTCGATATCGACCTGTACGTTCCGCTGCACCAGAACACACCCCGGCGCGACCAGATCGACGAGGTGGTGAACTACGACTTTGTGCGCAGCGAGGTCACGCGCATCACCGAACGCGGCCACATCGATCTGCAGGAAACCCTGTGCGACGCCGTGCTGGACGCCCTGCTGGCCCACCCGCAGGTGGTGGCGGTGCGTGTGTCCACGCGCAAGCCCGACGTATACGACGATTGCGACGCCGTGGGCGTCGAGGCCTACAAGGCCAAGCCCTCCCTTTCACCGACCCCACCCGCACCATGACCCCTCCGGCATCGGGCCACCAGACCCTCTCGCTCACCGGCTTGCGTTTCAACGCCAACGTGGGCATCCTGGCGCACGAAAAGAATGCACCCCAGCCCATCCAGGTGGACGCCGAACTGAGCCTGGGCAAGCAGCCCCTGGCGCCGCGCGACGACGACATCCTGCATGTACTCGACTACCGGCGCGTGCGCCAGATCATCATCGACGAGTGCACGGCAGAGCACGTGAACCTGCTGGAGACGCTGATCGGCAAGCTCTCGCACCGGCTCATGCAACTGCCCGGCGTGCTGGGCGTACGCGTGAAAATTGCCAAACTCGAAATCTTTGGTGACTGCGAAGTCGCCATCCGCATGGAAACAGGACAGTGGTGAACACCGACATGAACACCTGGACCGAAGACACCCCCGCCGAGGCCGCCCCGGCGCAGGCCCGCCCCGATTTCAGGATCGAGCGCGAAGCCCACAAGCTGGAAAAGCGCCTGTGCCGCGAGGTCGGCAAGGCCATCGTGCACTACAACATGATCGAGGAGGGCGACAAGGTCATGGTCTGCATGTCGGGCGGCAAGGACAGCTATGCCCTGCTCGACATCCTGCTCAAGCTCAAGGCGCGCGCGCCCATCCACTTCGACCTGGTGGCCGTCAACCTCGACCAGAAGCAGCCGGGGTTTCCAGAGCATGTGCTGCCCGACTACTTGAAGAGCACCGGCGTGCCCTTCCACATCGAGAACGAGGACACCTACAGCATCGTCAAGCGGCTCATTCCCGAGGGCAAGACGACCTGCAGCCTGTGCTCGCGCCTGCGCCGCGGCATTCTGTACCGCGTGGCCGACGAACTGGGCGCCACCAAAATTGCCCTGGGCCACCACCGCGACGACATTCTGCAGACGCTGCTGCTCAACATGTTCTTTGGCGGCAAGCTCAAGAGCATGCCGCCCAAACTGGTCAGCGATGACGGCAAGCATGTGGTCATTCGCCCGCTGGCGTTTGTGAGCGAGAAGGACACCGTCCGCTGGGCGGCGCAGCGCAATTTCCCCATCATCCCGTGCAACCTGTGCGGCAGCCAGGAGAACCTGCAGCGCAAGCAGGTGGGCGAGATGCTGCGCGAGTGGGAGAAGAAATACCCCGGCCGCGTGGAGAACATGTTCAACGCGCTGCAGAACGTGGTGCCCAGCCACCTGCTCGACGGCGCGCTGTACGACTTCAAGGGGGCCCAGGCCACCGGCGTCGCCAGCGACGATGGCGACAAGGCCTTTGACCAGGAAGAGTTTCCGGCACCGCCCGGCCTGCCCGGCCTGCAGGTCGTGCGCCTGGCCTGACACCGGCACGGCAAGGCACCCACACCGCTATCCACGCAGACAGGAGACACGCCATGGTTTCACGCTGGTTTCAGATGCTTGTGATGGGCTTGGCCACCGCACTGGCGGCGGGTTGCGCCACGGTGCGCGAGGTGGACAGCCAGGTGCAAAGCTGGTCCACGCTGCGTGCGCTGCCTGCGCCCCCCACCTACCGGCTGGAAAGACTCCCGTCGCAGCAGTCCACCGAAAAGGCCTTTGCGCCCATCGAGGCACTGGCGCACCAGGCCTTGCAGCGCGCCGGCTTGCAGCGTGACGATGCCGCCGCGCGCCTGGTGGTGCAGATGGGCGTGCGCGCCAGTCAGGCCCTGTCCGACTGGCCGCACTACCCGCCGATGTGGGGCTGGGGCCCCGGCTGGGGCGGGCGCTACCCCTTGCGCGCCGGGATGATGCTGCGCGAGCAGCCCCCCACCCTGCAGCGCCGCGAAGTCAGCCTGGTGCTGCGCGACACCGCCACACAGCAGGTGGTGTACGAAACCTCGGCGCTGCATGAAGATGTGTGGACGGACGACCCCGCCATTTTTGGCGTGCTGTTCGACGCCGCCCTGAGCGGTTTCCCGCAGCCCCCCGGTGGACCGCGCCAGGTGCGCTTGCCCCTCGTGCCACCGGCCCGCTGAAATGCAGGCCACCCGCATCATTGCCGTGCGCCACGGCGAGACCGCCTGGAACGTGGACACGCGCATCCAGGGCCACCTGGACATTCCGCTCAACAGCACCGGCCAGTGGCAGGCGCGCCAGCTGGCGCGCGCCCTGGCGGGTGAGCCGCCCAGCATCATCTACGCCAGCGACCTGCAGCGCGCCCATGCCACCGGCCGGGCTGTGGCCGATGCCACGGGCACGCCCCTGGTGGCCGAGCCAGGCCTGCGCGAGCGCAGCTTTGGCCAGCTGGAAGGACGCACCTTCGCCGAGATCGAAGCCGAACTGCCCGAGCAGGCGCGCCGCTGGCGCCAGCGCGACCCGCACTTTGCCCCCGAAGGCGGCGAGAGCCTGACCGCGCTGCGCGAACGCATCCAGGCCACCACGCACCGCCTGGCAGCGCGGCACAGCGGCGAGTTGATCGTGCTGGTGGCGCATGGCGGCGTGCTCGATGCGCTCTACCGCCTGGCCACAGGCCAGGAACTGCAGGCCCCGCGCACCTGGCAACTGGCCAATGCCGCCATCAACCGCCTGCTCTGGACGCCGGACGGCCTGACCCTGGTCGGCTGGGCCGACACCTTGCACCTGGACACGGCCTCCCGCGATGAATCCACTGCCTGAAGCCCTGCGCGCGAGCATCGGCCTGCGCGTGGACCAGATCGATACGCCCGCGCTGGTGATCGACCTCGATGCCATGGAACGCAACATCACGCGCATGGCCGACTTTGCCCGCAAGCACCAGGTGCTGTGGCGCCCCCACGCCAAGGCGCACAAATGCGCCGAGCTGGCCCTGTGGCTGCAACGCGCCGGCGCCACCGGCGCCTGCGTGCAAAAGACCGCCGAGGCCGAGACACTGGCAGCCGGCGGCGTGCACGACATCACCATCACCAACGAAGTGATCGCCCTGCCCAAACTGCTGCGCCTGGCCCGCCTGGCCGCGCGCCTGCAGGCGCAGGGCGGACGGCTGACGCTGGCCGTGGACAGCGCCGACGGCATCCACCGCCTGGCCGAGGCCATGGCGCAGGCCGCGCCCCAGGCACGCATCGGTGTGCTGGTGGAAATCGACGTGGGCCAGGGGCGCTGCGGCGTGCCGCCGGGCGAACCCGCCCTGGCGCTGGCCCACACGGTGGCGCGCCAGGCCCGGCTGCACTTTGCCGGCCTGCATGCCTACCAGGGCCGCGCCCAGCACCTGCACAGCGCCACCGAGCGCCGCGACGCCATTGCCGCCGTGGTGCAGGCAGCGCGCCACACGCGCGACCTGATCACCGCCAGCGGCCTGGCGGTGCCACTGGTGACGGGCTCGGGCACCGGCACGCTGGTGCACGAAGCGGCCAGCGGAGTGTTTGGCGAGCTGCAGGCGGGCTCGTTCCTGTTCATGGACGCGGACTATGCACGCAACGAACGCGAACCCGCGCAGCCGACTTTCGAGCATGCCCTGTTCATCAAGACCCAGGTCATCTCGCGCCAGGGCGACCGCGCCGTATGCGACGCCGGTCACAAAAGCCATGCCATCGATGCCGGCATGCCCCAGGTGGCCTTGCTGCCGCCCGAGCGTGCCTTGCGCTACAGCAGCGGGGGCGATGAACACGGCATCCTGACCGCCGCAGGCCGCAAGGCGCTGCTGCCCGCCATTGGCCGCATGCTGTGGCTGATTCCGGGGCACTGCGACCCCACGGTCAACCTGCACGACCACATGATCGGCGTGCGCGGCGGACTGGAGCACGGCATGGTCGAGCGCATCTTCCGCGTGGATGCCCGGGGCGCGTTGACCTGACGGCGGCCACATGGACGCGCATGCCTCCTTTTTGGCCCCTGGTACCCCATGACACCCCCTGGCGCTCTGCCCCGACGACCTGCACCCGCCCTGCAAGGGGGCCTCCTTGCTTTGCTGGCCGCTGTACTGTTCGGTATCAGCACCCCCTTGGTGCAGCGCATCGGTGCAGGTCTGGGCGCTTTCAGCACCGCAGCCCTGCTGTACGCCGGTGCTGCGGTCATAGGTGCGTTGTCGTTGCGTACGGCTGCTGAAGAAGCCCGTTTGCAGCCAGCCGACATTCCACGCCTGCTGGCCATGGCAGGGTTTGGCGCCGCACTAGGGCCCGTGGCCCTGGCCTGGGGCCTGCAACACACCAGCGGGACGAGCGCATCGCTCATGCTCTCGCTGGAAGCGCTGTTCACTGCCACCCTCGCATGGTGGCTGTACAGCGAAACCATGGATCGACGTATCGGGACGGCCATGCTTTTGCTGCTGGCGGGCGGCATGTCCCTTGTGCTGGACCAGGGACTGCAAGGTGCCGTGCAGTTGCTCGGGCTTCTCGCAGTGACGGTGGCCACCATCGCCTGGGGAGTGGACAACGCCTTGTCCCGAAGCCTGGCTGAGCGCGACCCCAGCCAGGTCGTCATGGCCAAGGCGGCATTGGGTTCACTGGCCACGGCGACCCTGGCAGTGTCATTCGGTGAGCCGCTACCTTCGCTTGCATCGATGCTGGGATTGCTTGCCATCGGTGCAACAGGCTATGGCCTGAGCCTGCGGTTTTATCTGTTGGCCCAAAGGGCCTTTGGCGCGGCCCGTACGGGCTCGGTTTTCGCGTTTGCCCCCTTCATGGGCGCGCTGGCGGCGTGGTGCCTGGGAGAGCGCGCTGCAGGATGGCTGGTGGTGCTCGGTGGCCTTTTGATGCTTTTGGGTGTGGCACTGCATCTGGCCGAAAACCACAGACACCAACACAGCCACGAGGCGCTGGAACATGAACATGCCCACGTCCACGATGACGGGCACCATGTCCACACGCATGCGGTCATGCCCGCAGGCAGTCACAGCCATTGGCACCGCCATACGCCGACAACGCATGCCCACGCGCATGCGCCTGATGTGCACCACCAGCACCCCCATTGAACACTTGTCTGGCGAGCCCCTGCGTCGGAAAATCACTACGCGCTCACCCGTCCCAGATTTTGCTGCCCCTTCACATGTACCCAACGCCCACCACCCTCCCGCCCCCCTTGCGCGCTTTTGCCGCCATGCAAAGCATCCTGCTGCTGGCCGGGGTGGTGGTTCTGGGCCTGCAGGCCTCCAGCGCCCCGCCGATGCACAGCACCCTGTGGGTGACCACACTGCTGGTGGCCGCATGGGCACTCTGGGCGGCACTGCGCGGGCGCATCAGCCCCCTGCAGGCGCTGATGGTGCAGGCGGGCGCGCTGGCCACGGCCACCAGCGCCCTGGGACTGCTGCACTGGCACTGGCTGTTCAAACCCCTGACCATGGTGATTGCTATTATTTTTGTAGCTTATAGCGCACGCCAGATAAGCGCTGGAGGCCAATTTTCCTCAAAATCCTGGGGGTTGCTGGTGGCAGCGCTGGTCGGTTCGCTGGCGGGTGATGCCTTTCTCATGGTGGAGGGCTTCTTCATTCCCGGCCTGGTGAGTTTTCTGCTGGCGCACCTGGCCTACATCGCCCTGTTCAGACAGGGCGTGCCCTGGTTTGCCCACCGTGGCGCGCTGGCGGCCACCGTGGGTGTGGGCGCTGCGATGTACCTGTTTCTCTGGCAAGGGGGCCTGCCGCCGGAACTGCGCGTGCCAGTCGCGGTGTATGTGCTGGTGATTGCCCTCATGGCGGCGCAGGCCCTGGGCCGGGCCCGCACACTGGGCGACCGCGCAGCGCACCAGGTGGCGCTGGGGGCCTGCATTTTCATGCTGAGCGACGCGCTGCTGGCCACCAACCGCTTTGTACTGCCGCTGCCCCTGGCCCAGGTGGGCGTGCTGACCACCTATTACGCCGCCCAGGCCTTCATCGTGCATGGCACGGTGCGCGGCTTGCTGGCAGGGCGCCAAAGCATTTGAATCAACAAGCGTCGGGCTGCCGGGCCGGGTGGGCCGCTTGAAAGGAAGGCAGACCGTCGCAGTGCGCCGCAATGCGCTGCACCGTGGGATAGGGCGCCATGTCCACCTGGAAACGCTGCGCGTTGAACACCTGCGGCACCAGGCAGCAATCGGCCAGCGTGGGCGTGTCGCCATGGCAGAACTGCCCGGTCTGCGGGCTGTGGGCCAGTTGTTGCTCAATGGCCTCCAGCCCCAGGGCCATCCAGTGGTGCATCCAGGCGGTGCGCTGTGCATCGCTGACCTGGAGCTGTCCCGTGAGGTAGTTGAGCACGCGCAGGTTGTTCAGCGGATGGATGTCGCAGGCCACCGCCTGCGCCAGCGCACGCACGCGCGCCCGGTCCAGCGCAGAAGGCGGCAGCAGCGCAGGCTCGGGGTGCAACTCTTCCAGGTATTCCAGAATGGCCATCGACTGCGTGATGGTGGCGCCGTTGTCCTGCAGGGCGGGCACCAGCCCGGCAGGGTTCAGGGCGCGGTAGGCGCTCTGGTGCTGCTCGCCGCCCTCGCGCAGCAGGTGCACGGGCACAGATTCGTACGCCAGCCCCTTGAGGGCCAGCGCAATGCGCACGCGGTAGGCCGCCGAACTGCGGAAGTAGGTGTAGAGCCTGAGCATGGCCACTGCTCCCTTCAGGCCGGTGCCTGCACGCGGCGCACGGTCTGGTCGATGGCGCCAAAGATGCTCTGGCCGCTGGCGTCGAGCATCTCGATGTGCACGCGGTCACCGAAGCGCAGGAAAGGCGTGGCAGGCGTGCCGCCCTCGATGGCTTCGTACATGCGCACCTCGGCCAGGCAGCAGTAGCCTACGCCGCCGTTGGCGATGCTGGAGCCATGCAGGCTGCCCTGCTTGTTCGACACCGTCCCCGAACCCACGATGGAGCCCGCCGCCATGGCGCGGGTCTTGGTCACATGCGCCACCAGTTGCGCAAAGCTGAAGGCCATGTCCTCCCCCGCGTTGGGACAGCCAAAGGGCTGGCCGTTGAGCGCGACCCGCAGCGGCAGGTGCAGCTTGGCGTCCTGCCAGGCGCTGCCCAGCTCGTCGGGCGTGACGGCCACGGGCGAGAAGCTGCTCGCGGGTTTGGACTGGAAGAAACCGAAGCCCTTGGCCAGCTCGGCCGGAATCAGGTTGCGCAGCGAGACGTCGTTGACCAGCATCACCAGCCGGATGGCCTGGCCGCACTGGGCCACACTGGCCCCCATGGGCAGATCACCCGTGACCACGGCCACCTCGGCCTCCAGGTCAATGCCCCAATCCTCGGTGAGTGCGTCAATGGGATCGCGCGGGCCGACGAACGAGTCCGACCCGCCCTGGTACATCAGCGGGTCGGTCCAGAAGGACGGCGGCACCTCGCTGCCACGGGCCTTGCGCACCAGTTCCACATGGTTGAGGTAGGCCGAACCGTCGGCCCACTGGTAGGCGCGTGGCAGGGGGGAATGGCATTGCGCCGGGTCAAACGGCTGGGCCCCGGCAACGCTCCCGGCGTTCAGGGCGTCAGAGGCCGCCTGCAACAGCGGTGCGCAGCGTTCCCAGTCATCGAGCGCGGCCTGCAGCGTGGGCGCAATCTGCGGCACGGCCAGGCATTGCGAGAGATCGCGGCGCACAACGACGAGGGTGCCGTCACGGCCTCCGGCTTTGAGGGTGGCGAGTTTCATGGTGCAAACCTTGGAAAAATCAGGAGGTGAACCCGTGCACGCAGGCATGCAGCAGCCCGTCCGGCAGGTGCACAGCACCTTGCCGGGTCAGGCGCGCAGCGCGCGGGCTGGTTTGGCGGGGTTTATTCCGTTTCCAAATCATTCGTGTCCAGGTGCGAAGCCTACGATCAGTGCTGTAGCACGGCCAGGCGAAGCAACAAGGACACGGATGGCTCAGAAATGGAATTACTTGGCAGCGAGCTGGTCGGTGACTTCCTTGTAGAGACCTTCACCCACGCTGGGGATGAACATCTTCCACACGGGCTGCACCTTCTCGCGCATGCGGTCGTGCTCGGCGTCGGTCACGTCGTTCACGATCAGGCCCTTGGCCGCCATGGCCGCCTGGGCCGACTTGGCCTGGTCGCGCGCCACGCCGCGCTGGAAGGCACGTGCCTCCAGGGCAGCGTCCTTCAGGATCTTGCGGTCGCCTTCGCTCAGTTTGTCCCAGAACTTCTTGGACACCAGCGGAATGAAGGCGCCGTAACTGTGGCGGGTCAGCGAGAGGTACTTCTGCACTTCGTTGAGCTTGAGCGCGGCGATCACGGCCGTAGGGGTGCCCTGGCCATCGACCGTGCGGGTCTCCAGCGCGGTGTAGAGCTCGGGCACGGCCAACGGCACCGGGTTGGCGCCCAGGGCCTTGACGGTTTCCTGCGAAATCTTGGCCTGCACGGCACGGAACTTCAGACCGGCAAAATCTTCGACCTTGGCAATCGGGTGCTTGCTGTTGGTGGCATTGAAGAAGCCGTTTTCCCAGTAGGCCAGGCCGACAAGGCCCTTCTCGGGAAGCATGGCGAGCAGTTTGTCACCCACCGGGCCGTCGAGCACCTTCTCGGCCTGTTGCGTGGTCGAGAACAGGAAGGGGAAGTCAAGGATTTCGTACTCCTTGACCATGCCGGTCAGCGTCGTGGTCTGCGGCACGGTGAACTCGATGGTGCCGCCCTGCAGCGCCGAGGTGACCTGTACGTCGTTGCCCAGCGCACCGGCATAAAAACCCTTGATCTTGATCTTGCCGCCGCTCTTGGCATCGACCAGTTCAATGAACTTGGCCACGCCCTGGCCCTGGTGGGATTTCTCGGGCAGCGTGACAGCGAACTTGGCCGTGACCTGGGCCGCCGCAGTCAAGGGAACGGCCACCGCAAAGCTACCGGCAAGGGCCAGCGCCATCAGTTTGGAAAGAGCTTTCATGGGGTTGTCTCCAGGGTTGAAAAACGAAAAATGGGGCATCAGCGCCACCAGCCCGCAGGCACCATCACCAGCGCAGGCCACAGCACCAGCGCGGCCAGAACCGCCAGCTCGGCCAGCAGAAAAGGCATGACGCCCCGCGCCGCCTGGCCCAGCGTCACCTTGCCAATCGAACTGACCACGTTCAGCACCACGCCCACGGGCGGTGTGATCATGCCGAGCGAGCAGTTGATGATGAAGATGACGCCGAAGTACACCGGGTCGATG
Organism: Giesbergeria sp.; assembly: GCA_026647025.1. Taxonomy (GTDB): domain Bacteria; phylum Pseudomonadota; class Gammaproteobacteria; order Burkholderiales; family Burkholderiaceae_C; genus Simplicispira. The sequence goes on along the minus strand of JAPKHH010000017.1, from coordinate 25,605 downwards.
CCCGCCTGCTGGGCGATGGGCAGGAACACCGGCGTGAATATGAGCACGATGGGGATGAAATCGAGCACCATGCCCGCAAGAAACACCACCAGCATCATGGCGGCGGTAAGCGCCAGCGGGTGCTCGCCCAGCCCGCTCAGCCAGCCGCCCACCTGGCCCGGCACATCGGCAATGGTGACCATGTACGAAGCCACCATGGCCAGGCTGGCCAGCAGCAGCACCACGGCGGTGGTGCGCGCCGTGACCAGCAGGCAGTGGTAGATGTTGACCAGGGTCAGTTCGCGGTAAACCACGGCACCGACAAACATCGCATACGCTGCTGCCACCACCGCCGCCTCGGTGGGTGTGAAGATGCCGAATTTCAGGCCGCCGATGATGATCACCGGCAGCAGCAGCGCCCAGAAGCCCTTGCCGAGCAGCGCGAGACGCTCACCCCAGGGCTTGCGCGGCGCCACTTGCATGCTGGCGCGGCGCGACACCAGCCACCAGGCGATGACCAGGGCGCCGCCCATCATCACGCCCGGCACGATGCCGGCCAGGAACAGCCGCGTGATCGACACGTTGGCCACCACGCCAAACAGCAGGAAACCGATCGATGGCGGAATGACCGGCGCGATGATGCCGCCCGCCGCCATCAGCCCGCAGGCGCGCGCCGGGTCGTAACCGGCCTGGCGCATCATGGGCACCAAAATGGCCGCCAGCGCTGCGGTATCTGCCACGGCCGAACCCGACAGACTGGCCAACAGGATGGCGGCAAAAATCGCCACATAGCCCAGCCCGCCGCGCAAATGGCCCACAAAGGCACCGGCCATCTCCACGATGCGGCGCGAGAGCCCGCCCGCATTCATGAATTCACCGGCCAGGATGAAGAAGGGCACGGCCATGAGCACAAAGTTGTCGGCCCCGCCAATCGCGTTCTGCACGACGATTTGCGAGTCGAACTGGCCCAACTGAAACATCACGGCCACGCCGGAGAACAACAGTGCAAAGGCAATCGGCATGCCCAGCGCAATGAGCAGCAGCAGCACGGCGAGAAAAATGAAGGCACTCACCGTGGTTCTCCCTTGTTCACGTCCGACGCCACCTCGGGCATCTTCTCCAGAATGCGATCACCCAGGTCTTTGGTCAACGCCGAGCTGTCGGCGCTGCGCAGCGTTTGCCAGATGTTGTTGGCGATGGCCAGCGCCATGCCGCCGCCAAACACAATGGCCACGCCGTATAGCCAGCCGTAGGAAATGCCGAGCACCGGGTAGCTGTTGCCCAGGTTGATCTGCATCTGCTTCCAGCCGCCCACCAGAAACATGCCGCAGGCCCACAGCATCAGGCCGCCCGTGAGTACCACCAGCAGTTTGCGACCGGCCAGCGGCAGGCGCTCGACCAGTGCATCAAACCCGATGTGCGCGCGCTGCACCGACGCCAGGATGGCGCCCAGGAAGATCAGCCAGACAAAGAGCAGCCGCGAGAGTTCTTCGGACACCGCAATGCCCGAGTCGAATGCGTAGCGCAGCACCACGTTGCCAAACACCAGCACCGCCATCAGCGCCAGGCAGGCGACGATGACGATCTCCAGTGCACGCACGCAGGCGCGTCCAAAGCGGTGGGCCATGGCGTGGTCCTTTCGGTGCTGCGTCGGGGGGTTACTGGGCGTAGCTGCCGTCGTGCATCCAGGCGGCGTGCTTGGGTGCCTTCTTGGTCTGGGCCCACTCGTTGAGCATGTCCCACTTCACGTCGTCGAGCTTCTTCATCATCTCGGGCGTGCCGGTGTTCACGGCCAGTTCCAGCCGGTGGCCGCTGGGGTCGCGGAAGTAGATGGACTTGAAGATGGTGTGCTCGGTCGGGCCGATCACCTCGATGCCATCGGCCTCCAGGCGCGCCTTGGCCTCCATCATTTCTTCCATGCTGCCCACTTCCATGGCCAGGTGCTGCGTCCAGGTGGGGGTGTTGCGGTCGCGGTCCATCGGCGGCTTGGTGGGCAGCTCGAAGAACGCCAGGATGTTGCCGCCCCCGGCATCCAGGAAGATGTGCATGTAGGGATCGGGTTCTTTGGTCGAAGGCACCTCGTCTTCGGCAATCGCCAGGATGAAATCCATGTTCAGGTACTTGGCATACCACTCCACGGTTTGCTTGGCGTCGATGCAGCGATAAGCCACATGGTGAAATTTCTTGATCTTCATGCCTTGTCTCCAGTCGATGAACCAGTGCCTGAACCAGAACCCGCCGCAGCGGCAGTGCGGACACTGCGCACTGCGGGGCGGTTCGCCTGCAGCGCTCGGGCTGCCTGGCGATGTTTTGCATTACAAGCCTTTGGCACCTATCATTCAAACGGTATTTTTTGATTCACTCATAAGATCATCCAATGAATGTCAGCTTGCGCCAGTTGCGCGCCCTCGTGGCGCTGGCCCGCACGGGCAGTTTTACCCAGGCGGCGGGTTCGCTGCACGTGACGCAGTCGGCGCTCAGCGGCCTGATCAAGGAACTGGAGTCGGCACTGGGCGTGCGCCTGGTGGACCGCAACACCCGCAGCATCAGCCTTACCGAGGTAGGCCGCAGCTTTGTGCCCCTGGTGGAAAAAACCCTGCAGGATCTCGATGGCGCCCTGGCCAGTATTGACGATCTCAAGGCCTTGCGCAAAGGCATGGTGCGCATCGCCGCGCCGCAATTGATGGCCTGCACACTGCTACCCGATGTGATTGCGGCCTACCGCGCCGAGCACCCCGGCGTGCAGGTGCGCCTGACCGACTGCGCCGTCGAGAACGTGCTGACACGGGTGGCCGCAGGTGAGGTGGATTTCGGCATCGGCCCCGAGCGCGCCACCAGTGCAGAGATTGCAGCCCAACCGCTGTTCGAAATGCCCTTCATGGTGGTTTTCCCCCAAGGCCACGCACTGGAAGCCCTGCCCCGCATTTGCTGGAGCGATGTGGTGCAGCACCCCTTCATTGCGCTGCAGGGCCAGTTCACCGAGCGCCTGGCGCTGGACCTGCATGTGTCCCTGCAAAAATTGACACTGCACCCGAGCAACGAGGTCGCCTTCATGACCACGGCGCTGAGCATGGTCAGCGCGCGGCTGGGCATCACCGCGTGCCTGCCCTACGCCACCTCCCTGGTGCAATTGCACCACTTGCAGATGCGCCCCCTGCACGAGCCCGAACTGCGACGCACCTTCCAGGTCTACATGCGCAGCAACACGTCGCCGTCACCTGCTGCGGCGAAGTTCATGGAATTCCTGTTCGCGTATGTAGCATCCCACGGCTGGAATACTCCGGTGGTGCAAGCCGGTTAAGCAGCCAGCGGAACCGTCACCACCGTTGTCTGGTTGCCAATGCGCGCCTGCAAGGACACGGTTTCGCCAATCATGATCAGCGCGGGCGGGCACACATGGTGCGCTACGCCCAAGGCGGGCAGGCTTTGCAGCGTGCCAATGATGGTGCGCTGGTCGGGCAGTGTGGCGCGTTCGATCAACGCGGCAGGCGTGCCGGGCGGCAAACCATGCTCGATAAGCTTGGCGCAGATGACCGGCAAGGTACCCACGCCCATGTAAATCACGACGGTCTGCCGGGGCCGTGCCAGCGCGGCCCAGTCCAGAGAGACGCTGCGCTCCTCGCCTTCGCCCTGCAAATGGCCGGTGGCGAACACCAGCATGCCGGCATGGTCGCGGTGGGTGAGCGGAATGCCCGTGGCAGCCGCTGCGCCTTGCGCGGCGCTGATGCCGGGCACGGTTTCACAGGCAATGCCCTCGGCGGCCAGGGCCTCGGCCTCTTCACCGCCCCGTCCAAAAATGTAGGGGTCGCCCCCCTTGAGGCGCACCAGCGACCGACCCGCCTGTGCCAATCGCACCATGAGATCGATGATTCCCTCTTGCGGCAGGCTGTGGTTGCTGCTCTGTTTGCCCACATAGATCAGTTCGGCGCCGGTCGGCACATGCTGCAACACATCCTTGGACACCAGATGGTCGTACAGCACCAGGCTGGCGCTGGCCAGCACGCGCGCCGCCTTGAGCGTGAGCAGCTCCGCATCGCCCGGCCCGGCGCCCACCAGCGTCACGCGGCCCCAGGCAGAGCGGGGCACGGGGGCCAATGCGGCGGGCGGTGTGTCCGCAGCACGCTGGGCGGTGTGATGGACGGGTGGGTGGGGGAAATCCATCGGAACTCCGATACAAAAAGACAGAAAAGGTGTGGGGCCATTGTCAAAAGCCCTTGCCCAACTGTCCTTGACGAACATCAAGGACATGTCCGGCCAATGCGGTGAACATTCCTCCATGGCGTCACGATTGTCTCTCTCCTTCCTTTCCTCGCACGGATTCACCACCCGCCAGGGCCGTCGCCTGTGGATGCCGCTGCTGGGACTGGCGCTGCTGGCCGCCAGCGGCGCCCAGGCCCAGGCACCCGACGCTGCCCGGCAGCGTGAACTGGTGCGCATGGTGCGCCAGGACTGTGGTTCCTGCCATGGCCTCTATCTGACCGGCGGCCTGGGCCCGGCCCTCACCCGCGAATCACTGGCGGACAAGCCCCTCGATTCCCTGGCCTCCACCATTTACGGCGGACGCCCCGGTACGCCCATGGCGCCCTGGAAGGCCATGCTCAGCGAGGCAGACGCCCTGTGGATCGCCGAGCAACTGCTCGCCGGCTTCCCTGAACCCTCGAAAGCCCCCCGATGAAACGCCGCGACTGCCTTGCCCTGATGGGCGCCACCTCCATCCTGGCCGGTTGCGCCGGTCTTCCCACCGCCACCGGCACGGGCGACCTGGGCGTGGTCGTGGCCCGTGCCACGGGCACCCTGGCCATCGTCAACACCAGCGAGCGCAAAGTACTGGCCGAGGTCCCGGGGCTGGGCGATCTCTCGCACGCCTCGGTGGTGTTCTCCCGCGACGGCCGCTACGCCTATGTGTTTGGGCGCGACGGTGCACTCACCAAGGTGGATCTGCTCACCCGCCGCATTGCTGGCCGCGTAATGCAGGCGGGCAATTCGATTGGCGGCGCCATCAGTGCCGATGGCAGCATGGTGGTGGCGCAAAACTACACCCCGGGCGGCATCAAGGTGTTCGATGCCGCCACACTGGCCCTGCTGGCCGACATCCCCGCCGAATATGCCCCAGGCAAGCTCTCGCGCGTGGTCGGCCTGGTCGATTTGCCGGGGCGCCGCTTTGCCTACAGCCTGTTCGATGCCGACGAGATCTGGATCAGCGACCTGTCCACCCCCGCGCAGCCGCGCACCACGCGGCTGCGCAACATCGGCCACCAGCCGTACGACGCACTCGTTACCCCCAATGGCCGCCACTACATCGCCGGGCTGTTTGGCGAAGACGGCCTGGCCATGGTGGACCTGTGGGAAGAAAAGCCCCAGGTGCGCCGCATCCTGGGCGGCTATGGCCGGGGCCAGGAGCCCCTGCCGGTCTACAAGATGCCGCACCTGCGCGGCTGGGCCGTGGCCGGGCGCCGCGCCTACCTGCCCGCCATCGGCCGCCACGAGGTGCTGGTGGTGGACACGGACACCTGGCAGGAGGTCGGCCGCATTGCGGTGGCCGGCCAGCCCGTGTTCGTGATGGCCCGGCCCGACGGCCGCCAGGTGTGGGTGAACTTTGCCGTACCCGACTACCACCGCGTGCAGGTCATCGACACCACCACACAAAAGATCGTGCGCACGCTCGAGCCCGGCAAGGCCGTGCTGCACATGGAGTTCACACCGCGCGGCGAATCGGTGTGGATCAGCGCACGCGACGACCACCGGGTCACGGTGTTCGACACCCAGAGCTTTGCCGTCCAGGCCACCATGACCATCGACTCGCCCAGCGGCATCTTCTTCACCTCGCGCGCCGCGCGGCTGGGGTTCTGATGGCCCCCGACGCCGACCTGCGCCTGGCGCTGCTCAACCCCTGGCAGCGCGGCTTTCCGCTCGTGCGCGAACCCTTTGCGCACATCGGCGCCACCGTGGGACTCTCTGCCACCGATGTGCTGGACGGTTACACCCGGCTGCAGCAGGAAGGCGCACTGAGCCGCATTGGCGGAGTGTTCGCGGGCAACGCCGGGGGTGCTGCGCTGCTGGCCGCCATGGCCGTGCCACCCGAGCGGCTGGACGCCGTGGCCGCCATCGTCACCAGCCACCCCGGTGTAAACCACAACTACCAGCGCGAGCACCTCCACAACCTGTGGTTCGTGATGACGGGCCACGACGATGCCGCGGTGCGCAGTGCCATGGCGTTGCTCGAAGAGGCTACGGGACTCCCCGTCCTGCAGCTGCGGATGCAGCGCGCCTACCGCATCGACCTGGGCTTCGACCTGCGCAGCCGCACGGCCCCCGCCCCCATGACCGCCGCTCTCGATGCCACGCCAGTGGCCGAGGCCGACCGCCCGCTGGCGGCCCTGCTCGAAGCGGGCCTGCCACTGGTGCCACGCCCCTTCGACCATTGGGCGCAGGCCCTGGGCCGCACACCCGCCTCGGTGCTGGCGACGCTGCAGCAGTGGCTGGACCAGGGCACGCTGCGGCGCATCGGCGCCATCGTGCGCCACCACGAGCTGGGCTTTGACGCCAACGCCATGACAGTGTTCGACATCCCCGACGCCGCAGTGGACCGGTGTGGCGAAGCACTGGCGCACGAAGTCGGCGTGACACTGGCCTACCGGCGCGAACGCGCGCCTGGCTGGCCCTATAACCTCTACTGCATGGTGCATGGCCGTGACCGCACCGAAGTGCTGGAAGTGATCGCGCGCGCCACCGGCAATGCAGGCCTGGCGCACTATCCGCACGAGGTGCTGTTCTCGTGCCGCCGCTTCAAGCAGACCGGCCCCCGGCGCTTCCGCGCCCTGCCCGAAGCCGCCGCTCCCAGCGCCACCCCAACGGAGGTGCTCGATGCTGTCGCCGGATGACGCCCGCCTGCTGGAACGCCTGCACGGCGACTTGCCCCTGACCGAACGGCCCTTCGCCGACGTGGCAGCAGAATTCGGCTGGAGTGAGGACGATGTGATCGCGCGCCTCTCGGCGCTGCTGGAGAGCGGCATGCTCACCCGCTTCGGCCCCCTGTTCCAGATCGAGCGTGCGGGCGGCCTGTTCGTGCTGGCCGCCATGGCCGTGCCCGAGGAGCGCTACGAGGCCGTCACGGCACAGGTCAACGCCCACCCCGAGATCGCACACAACTACCGGCGCGAACATGCGCTCAACATGTGGTTCGTGCTCGGCACGGAAACCCCGGCGCAGTGTGCGGCGGCCATCGCACGCATCGAAGCCGAGACAGGATTGAACGTGCTGGCCTTCCCCAAGGAGCGCGAGTTCTTCGTGGAACTCAAACTCCCCCTGACGAGCGGAGCAGCCCATGGCGCTTGATGACTTCGACCGCGCACTCATCGCAGCCACCCAGGGCGGCCTGCCGCTGGTACCGCGCCCCTACGACGCCGTGGGCGAGCGCCTGGGCGTGGGCGGTCAGCAGGTGCGCGAGCGACTGGCGCAAATGCTCGAGACCGGCCTCATCCGCCGTATCGGCGCCGTGCCCAACCATTACCGCCTGGGCTTCACGGCCAACGGCATGAGCGTGTGGAACGTGGACGACGACCAGGTGGATGCCTTGGGCGAGCGCATCGGCCAGTTGCCCGGCGTGAGCCACTGCTACCGCCGCCCGCGCCACCTGCCCAAGGCATCGCCGGGCCGCTCCCAAGATGCCGAGTCCCCCTCGGGGGGAGACGGTGTGCAAAGCACACCGACAGGGGGCATTTTCTGGCCCTACAACCTGTTCGCCATGCTGCATGGCCGCACGCGCGCCGAGGTCGAACAGCAGGCCGTGCAGGTGCAGCAGCTCCTGGGTGCGGCCTGCACGGGCCACGACATTCTTTACTCCACCGCAATCCTGAAGAAGACCGGATTGCGCCTGAAAGAGACTTGAACCATGTTCCGCATCAGCCAATACATGCGCGAGCTCGCGCACGCAGAGAAAACCGGCCAGTACCCCGAGGCTGCCTTCGCACGGCGCGGCAGCGGCGGCGCGCCCGGCCCGGTCGTCATCTGGAACCTGATCCGCCGCTGCAACCTGACCTGCAAGCACTGCTACGCACTCTCGGCCGACCACGACTACGAGGGCGAGCTCTCGACCAGCGAAGTGTTCGGCGTGATGGACGACCTCAAGGCCTACCGTGTCCCGGTACTCATCCTCTCGGGCGGCGAGCCCTTGATGCGGCCCGACATTTTCGAAATTGCCGAACGTGCCAAGACGATGAAGTTCTACACGGGCCTGTCGACCAACGGCACGCTGATCGACGAGGCCCTGGCCGACCGCGTGGCCGCCACGGGTTTTGACTATGTGGGCATCAGCCTGGACGGCCTGCGCGAAACGCACGACCACTTCCGACGCCTCGAAGGCGCGTTCGACCGCAGCCTGGCCGCCGTACGCCACCTGCACGCACGTGGCGTGAAAGTGGGGCTGCGCTTCACCATGACCGCGATGAACGCGCACGACCTGCAGCCGCTGCTCGATTTGATGCGTACCGAAGCGTGCGACAAGTTCTACTTCTCGCACCTCAACTACGCCGGGCGCGGCAACATCCACCGTGGCAAGGACGCGCAGTTCCAGGCCACGCGCGACGCGCTGGACCTGCTGTTCGAGCGCGCCTGGCAGGCGGCACAGGAGGGCCGCGAGGAAGACTACGTGACCGGCAACAACGACGCCGACGGCCCCTATCTGCTGCAATGGGTGCGCGCGCGCATGCCGCAGTGGGAGGCACCGCTGCGCGAGCGCCTGGTCGCCTGGGGCGGCAATTCGAGCGGTGTGAACGTCGCCAATATCGACAACCTGGGTACCGTGCACCCCGACACCATGTGGTGGCACCACGATCTGGGCAACGTGCGCCAGCGGCCGTTTTCAAGCATCTGGTCCGACACCTCCGAGCCGCTGATGGCCGGTCTCAAGGCGCACCCGCGTCCCGTGGGCGGGCGCTGCGCGCCGTGCGCCTATTTCAGCATCTGCGGCGGCAACACCCGCGTGCGCGCCCAGCAGCTCACGGGCGACGCCTGGGCCGAAGACCCGGGCTGCTATCTGCGCGACGACGAAATTGGGCTGCAGGCAGGCAGCGATGCGCAGCGGGTGGCCCTCACACCCTTTGGCCACCGCCGCCGCACCATCGACATCCATGTGGAGGCTGACCATGCGTAAAGCCCTGCGCCGCTGGCTGGCCACCGCAGCCCAACTGGCCTTGGGTGCCGGACTGTTCTGGATGGGCGCCGACATGGCCCACGCCCAGGCGCCCGCCACCACGGCGCCCGTCGATGCTGCAGCACTCTACGGTACCCACTGCGCCAGCTGCCATGGCGCACAGCGCACCGGCGGCATGGGCCCGGCACTGCTGCCCGAGAGCCTGGAGCGCCTGCGCAAGCCCGAGGCCCTGCGCGTCATCCAGCAAGGCCGCCCCGCCACGCAGATGCCGGGCTTTGCCGACACCCTGTCCGCCGCCGAAGTGACTGCCCTGGCTGCCTGGGTGTACCAACCCGTCACCCCGGCGCCTGCATGGAGCGACGACGACATTCGCGCCTCGCGCACCGAGACCGCAGGCGCGCGCGATCTTCCCGCCCGGCCGACCTGGAAGGCCGACCCCATGAACATCTTCTTGGTGGTCGAGGGCGGCGATCACCATGTCTCGGTGCTCGACGGCGACCGCTTCGAGGTCATCCACCGCTTTGCCAGCCGTTACGCGCTGCACGGCGGCCCCAAGTTCACACCCGACGGGCGCTTTGTGTTCTTTGGCTCGCGCGACGGCTGGATCACCAAGTACGACCTCTGGAACCTCACGGTGGTGGCCGAGGTGCGTGCCGGGCTGAACATGCGCAACGTGGCCGTCAGCGGCGACGGCCGCTGGGTGATGGCGGCCAACTACCTGCCGCGCACTGCCGTACTGTTCGACGCCGACCTGCAGCTCGTCAAACGCTTTGACGCCACCACGCTCGACGGCAAGAGCGCCTCGCGCGTGTCCGCCGTGTACGACGCCGCGCCGCGCCACAGCTTTGTGCTCGCGCTCAAGGACATCCCCGAAGTCTGGGAAATCTCCTACGACCCGAAGGCGGGCCCCATCTACGACGGCTACGTGCACGACTACAAGATGGGCGAAGGCATCGCCAAACCGGGCTACCAGAACGTGCGCCGCACGCCGCTGGACGAGCCGCTGGACGACTTCTTCTTCGACCAGAGCTACAAGAACGTGCTGGGCTCCACGCGCGCCAAACCCGGTGCGACCGGGAGCACACCCACGGCGCAGGTCGTCAACCTGGACGTACGCCGCAAGATTGCCGAGCTGCCCATTGCCGGCATGCCGCACCTGGGCTCGGGCATCACCTTTGCATGGAACGGCACCACTGTGCTGGCCAGCCCGAACCTGAAGGACGGCGCCATCGACGTGATCGACATGAAGACCTGGAAAACCGTCAAGACCATTCCCACGCCCGGCCCCGGCTTCTTCATTCGCAGCCACGAAAACACGCCCTACGCCTGGGCGGACTCGATGATGGACCCCAAGTCCAAGGACACGCTGACGCTGATCGACAAAAAAACGCTGGAGCCTGTGGCGAGCCTGCGCGAACCCGGCCGCACGCTGGCGCACACCGAGTTCACCAAGAACGGCCGCTACGCGCTGGCGAGCGTGTGGGAAGGCGAGGGCGCCATCATCGTGTTCGATGCCCAAACGCTCAAGGAAGTCAAACGCCTGCCCATGAGCAAGCCCGTGGGCAAATACAACGTGTGGAACAAGATCACGCGCTCGGAAGGCACGTCGCATTGAGCGCCACGGGGCGCCGCATCCACAGTGATTTACTATACTATTTATAGCTGTTAGCGCTTACCAGATAAGTGCTTTAGCCATTTTTTACCATTATTTTTGATGTAGCGGCACGCTGGCCACCGGCTCGGCACCCGCCACAATGGGCGCGTCCTGCGCGATCTGTCCATCCACCAGTTCCACCAGCCGGTCGCAGCGCGCGGCCAGGCGCGGGTCGTGCGTGACCACCACAAAGCTCGTGCCGCGCTCGGCGTGGATGCGCCGCAGCAGCGAAAAGACGTCGTTCGACGAGGCCGTATCGAGATTGCCCGTGGGTTCGTCCGCCAGCACCAGCGGCGGGTCCATGACCAGGGCACGCGCAATCGCCACGCGCTGCTGCATACCGCCCGACAGCTCCGCAGGCCGCTTGTCCATGGCAGCACCCAGGCCCACGGCATCGAGCAGGGCGCGGGCCTTTTCTCGCTGTGCGGCACTCACCAGGCCTTCCTGCATCAGCGCGGGCAGCGTGACGTTTTCCAGCGCCGAAAACGCTGGCAGCAAATGGTGGAACTGAAACACAAACCCCAGCATGCGGCGGCGGCGCAACGTGAGCGCGGCCTCGTCCAGCCCCTGCACCGCTTCACCCTGCAGACGGTAGCTTCCCGCCGTCATGCGTTCGAGCAAGCCGAGAATGTTGAGCAGTGTGCTCTTGCCCGAACCCGAGGGTCCCATCAAGGCAATGAACTCACCGCGCTGCACACGCAAGGTCAGGCCGTGCAGCACCTCGGCCTCGTTGGGCAGGCCGAGGTTGTAGCTCTTGCGCAAACCCTCCAGCTCGATCAGCACGGGCGCGGCAGACAGGTCGGCAGGCGTCATAGGCGGATGGCCTGCGCCGGGTCCATGGCCGCAGCCCGCCGCGCCGGGGCCACGGCAGCGAGCACACCGCACACGGTAGCCACCAGGGCCACCTGCAGCGCCGTGCCCGGCGCCAGCGTGATGGAAAACAACGGAAAGCCGTCGGAGCCGCGCACAAACGAGGTGAAGGCCCACACCAGCGCCACCGCCAGCGCCAGCCCCACCACCGAGCCCGCAGCCCCCACCATGGCCCCCTGCACCAGAAACACCCGCAGCACCTGCCCCCGTGTGGCCCCCATGGCCCGCAGGATGCCGATTTCTCGGCTTTTTTGCACCACCGACACCACCAGCACACTGGCAATACCCAGCACCACCACCACCATCACCACGGCCCGGATGATGCCCGTGCTGATGGACTGCGCCCCAAGGGCCGACACCAGCTGGGCGTTTTTCTCCTGCCAGCTCTCCACCTTGGCCGCGTACTGCTGGCCCAGCTGCAAGGCCAGCGCCTGCGCACCCCACACGTCACGCAGGGCCAGATCCAGGTGGGTGGCACCGCCCGGCAAAGCGAGCAGGCTTTGCGCCGCACGCAACGGCACGATGACTGTGCGGCGGTTCAGATCCTTGACGCCCAGGTCCACCAGCGCGGTGACCCGTACCGATTCGCTGGCGGTACTGGTCTGCAGGGTAAAGCGGTCGCCCACACGCACGCCCAGGTCGCTGGCCAGTTCATTGCCAATCACCGCTTCGCCCGGCGCCAGGCTGGCCTCACCGGCCACCACCTTGGAACGCAGGCCCACGATACGGTCGTAGCGATCGAGCTCCACACCCATGAGCGCGATGGACTGCAAAGCCTCACCGCGCAAGGCCAATCCGGCGCCCGACACCATCGGAGATACGGCGGCCACGCCAGGGATTTTTTCCAGCACGGGCACCATGGCCTGCCAGTTGGCCAGCGCGCGCAGGCGCTGCGCCCGCGGCTGTGTGTCGATCAGCACCGTGGTGCCCGAGGGGCGCAGGGCGGCCGGAATCACCACATCGTCGGGTGCGCGCAGCGAGACATGCGCCTGCGCCCCCAGGGTTTTGTTGAGCGTGCTGGCCTGCAGGCCGTCGATCAGCGCAGTGATGTAGGCAATCACCGCCACGCCGGCGGCTACACCGATGATGATGAGCAGCGTCTGCATGCGCCCTTCGCGCAAAAAGCGCAGCGCCACCTGCCATTCAAAGCCCAGCCAGCGGCGCATTCAGCGCCCCACGGCGGTGGTCAGCGCCACACCGGCATCGCCCACCGTGGCGTGCGATGTCTGACCAGGCGCCCAGGCGGCGAGGCGGGGGCGCACCTTGTCGCCCGCCTGCACCCCCCCCGCGCGCAGCACCACATCACCTTCGGAAAGTCCGTCCAGCACCTCAAAGGCATCCAGCGTGCGCAGGCCGATGTGCAGCTCCATGGGCTGCGCCCGCCCGTCCCGGACGACCAGCACCTGGGCCACATCGCCGCGCGGCGGCCCGTTGAGCACCGACAGCGGCAGTACGGCGGTACGTTCGCGCCGCCCCGTTTCCACTTCGACGGACAGCGTCATGTCTTCACGCAAAAACCCGGGTGGAGGGGCATCGAGCACCAGGCGAACCTCGATGGCGCCGCGCTGCGCATCCACCCCGGGGGCGATGGACAGCACGCGCGCGGCCAGCCGCTGCTGGGCAAAAGCATCCGCCACTACGGTAGCCTGCTGGCCGGTTGCAAGCTGCCCCAGGAAAAGTTCATCCACCTGCGCCACCAATTGGGTGGGCCCCGCCAGCGCGAGGGTCAACAGAGGCTTGCCCGGCTGCACAATCTGCCCCGGTTCGACGGAGCGCAGCAGCACGCGGGCATCGGTGGGTGCACGCAGTGTGGCCTGCGCCAGGCGCGCACGCGCCGCGACCACAGCAGCACGGGCCACATCCCACTGCGCCTGGGCCTGGGCCATGTCGGTGCCTGCCTCGGCCAGGGCCTGCGACTGCGCACGTGCACCGGCCTGCTGGGCCCGGGCCACATCCAGTGCGCGGCGGGCTTCATCGCGCTGTGCTGCGCTGTAGAAACCCTGTGCCACCAGCGGCTCGACGCGGTCCAGGTGAGCCTGCGCGGCGCGCACCGTGGCATCGGCCTGTGCCAGGCCCGCCTGCGCCGCCGTACGGCCCGTACTGCGCACTCCGGCAAGGCGGGCACGGGTCTGGCGCTCGGTGGCCTCGGCCTGCACCAAGGCAGCCTGCCACTCTTCGGATTCCAGCTGCACCAGGGCGTCACCCGCCCGCACCTGGGCACCTTCGTCCACCTGCACACGTGCCACGCGCCCGGTCACGGTGCTGCCAATCTCCACCCGCGAAAGAGTGGCCACCCGCGCAGAAAACTGCAAGGTACGCAACAGGGGCGCCTGGCGCACCTGCAAGACATCGACACGCGGGCCGCGCAGAGAGAAGAAGGCAGCACCCAGCACCACCAGCAGCGCGCCAGCGCCCAGCCACCACCCTGCGCCGCGAGGTGACTTCATCACGGCGTTTCCGCGTCGAACAAACCGCCCGCACCCTGCGGCGCCGCAACGCCCAGGTGCCGGTAGGCGGCCAGGGTGGCAATGCGCCCGCGCGGCGTGCGCTGCAAGAACCCCTGCTGGATCAGGTAGGGCTCGATCACGTCCTCGATGGTGCCCGCCTCCTCGCCAATGCTGGCGGCAATGTTGTCCAGCCCCACGGGCCCGCCGTCAAAGCGGTGGATCACGGCCTCCAGGAGTTTGCGGTCCATCACGTCAAAGCCCTGCGGATCGACATCGAGCATGACCAGCGCGCGGTTCGCCATGTCCAGCGTGATGCGCCCGGTGCCCTTGACCTGGGCATAGTCGCGCACGCGGCGCAGCAATCGGTTGGCAATGCGCGGCGTGCCCCGGGAGCGGCGTGCCAGCTCGACGCCGCCTTCCGCGTCCATGGGGGTTCCCAGCAAGGCCGCGCTGCGCGTGACAATGCGGGCCAACTCCTCGGGGGTATAAAACTCGAGCCGCGCCACGATGCCAAAACGGTCGCGCAGCGGGTTGGTCAGCATGCCCGCCCGTGTGGTGGCACCCACCAGGGTGAAGGGCTGCAGATCGAGCTTGATGGACCGCGCCGCCGGGCCTTCGCCGATCATGATGTCGATCTGGTAGTCCTCCAGCGCCGGGTACAGAATTTCCTCGACGACGGGCGAGAGCCGGTGGATCTCGTCAATGAACAGGACGTCGTTCTTCTCCAGGTTGGTCAGCAGTGCCGCCAGATCCTTGGGCTTTTCGAGTACCGGACCGCTGGTCTGGCGCAGGTTCACCCCCAGTTCTGCAGCGATGATGTGGCTGAGCGTGGTCTTGCCCAGGCCCGGCGGTCCAAACAGCAGCACATGGTCCAGCGCCTCGCCCCGATGGCGCGCGGCACCGATGAAAATCTCCAACTGCTCGCGCGCCTTGGCCTGGCCCACGTACTCCTGCAGCAGCTTGGGGCGCAGGGCGCGCTCCAGCGCCTCTTCCTGCGGTGAGGTGGGCGCCGCAGACACCATGCGTTTCGGTGGCGCGGGAGCAAAATCGTCGGTTTGGATGGTCACGATGGTCTGGTCAGGCGGGGCATGTGGAGAACTATAGCCGCGCAAGCGCGGGTACAGTGGCAGGCAACAGCTCTTGTCTTCATGCCATGAAATTCCTTGCGTCCTCCGGTTCTACCGCGCTGCGCCGCCCAGGCCGAGCACTCCGGCTGGCCGTCGCCTTGCCTCTGTGGTGCGTGGCGCTCTCTGTCGCGGCGGAAGAGTCCGCCAAGCCCCCCACGACCCTGCGGCTCGAAAATCCCGAAGACCGGGCGACTCTGACCGAGAGCATCAGCAACGCCATCATGCGTGCGCAAGCGGGCCGTTCAGCCAAGTCCATTCGCAACAAGGGCCCGGCCCAAATCACAGTGCAGGGGGCTCCCGCAAAGGCCAAACCCCGCAAGCCTGCAAAACCCAAGCCAGCGCAGGCGATGCCACCGGCAACCGACAGCGCTTTCGACCCTGCTGCCAGCCGCCGTTACATTGAAGCCCGCGCCGCCACACTGGCAGCCCAGTCACCCGCGACACCGGCCCCCCTGCCCGACCCCCAACAGGTGCCATGGAGCTATTCGGGCGACACCGGAGCCCAGGCCTGGGGCCAGCTCCACCCGGCCTTTGCAGCCTGCGCACAGGGGCTGCAGCAATCGCCCATCGACATCACGCAGAACCGCACCGTCATAGGGCCGGCCGAAGCCTTGCACATGGAAGGCGCGGCCCTGACTGGCGCCGTGGTGCACCGCGGGCACAGCATTGTGGTTGAGGTGGCCAGCGCGCACTCGCTCGCATTGCGGGGAACGCGCTGGCGGCTGCAAAGGCTGGAGTTTCACCACCCTGCCGAAGAACGCATGGATTTTCAGAACTTTCCCATGTCGGCCGATCTGGTGTACCAGAGCCCTGCAGGCCAATGGGCCGTGCTGTCGGTGCCCCTGCAGTGGGGCGCTGCCAACCCGCTGATCGACCGCATCTGGGCAAACATGCCCCTACAGGCCCAAGACCGCGTTCCCCTGCCGGAGTCGGGCGCGCCGCTGCAACAGTTGCTTCCCCAGGATATGCGCTACTACCAGTACCTGGGCTCGCTCACCACACCCCCTTGCACAGAAGGTGTGCTGCGCTTGGTGCTCAAAAAACCAGGCAGCGTCAGCATCGACCAGTGGCGCCTGCTGACGCAAATGACCCCACCCAACGCCCGCCCCGCGCAAGCCCTGCACGAAAGAACCGTGCGCAACGCACGGTGATGGCTATTGCGCTGCCCGCCCGCTACTTCGCCAACGCCTTGAGCGCCAGCTTGATCCCTTCGCTCACCCCCACATCTCCTGGCAGCGCCTTGAGTGCCGCCGCCGCCTCCTTGTCGTTGTAACCCAGCGCCAGCAGCGCCTGCAGAATGTCGGCCTGGGCCTCGCTGGTGGCATGGGCCTGGGCGCCGCCCATGTCGGCGCCCAACTTGCCCTTGAGCTCCAGCAGCAGCCGCTCGGCGGTTTTCTTGCCGATACCCGGCACCTTGACCAGGCGCCCGGCCTCCTGCAAGGTGATGGCCTGCGCCAGGTCCTGCACTCCCATGCCGCTCAGGATGGCCAGCGCCGTGCGCGGGCCCACGCCGGAAATCTTGATGAGCTCACGGAACGTGGCACGCTCCGGGACACTGCCGAAACCGTACAGCAGTTGCGCATCCTCGCGCACAATGAACTGTGTGAGCAGGCTCACCCGTTCACCGATCGCAGGCAGGTTGTAGAAGGTGCTCATGGGCACCTGCACCTCGTAGCCCACGCCGTGGCAGTCCACCAGTACCTCGGGCGGGTTCTTCTCCAGCAAGGTGCCGGTCAATTTGCCTATCATTGAAATCCTTTGTCGCCGTCCGGCGCATTCCGACGGAATTATCAACGTGATCCTGCGCCATACCTTCACTCCCCACAACAACACCCGCCTCACGCACCTGTGCGGGCCTGCCGACAGGCACTTGCGCACCATCGAGGCCGCGCTGCAGGTCAGCATTGCCCACCGACATGAGCAGTTCAAGGTGGACGGCCCCAAGGCCCGCGCCACGCAGGCGATGGAGGTGCTGCAGGCGGTGTACGAGATGGCCGAGCGCCCCATCACCGAAGAGCACCTGCAGCTCATGCTGGCGGGCGACGGCGCCATCACCGCCGAGGGTGAAGGCGCACCCTCCCCGCTGACCACGCGCCGCGCCGACCTGCGGGCGCGCACACCTACACAGGCCCTGTACCTGGACAACATCGCCACGCACGACATCACCTTCGGCATTGGCCCGGCCGGCACGGGCAAAACCTATCTGGCCGTGGCCTGCGCGGTCGATGCCCTGGAGCGCAGCGCCGTGCAACGCATCGTGCTCACCCGCCCGGCGGTGGAGGCCGGTGAGCGCCTGGGCTTTCTGCCCGGCGACCTGGCGCAGAAGGTGGACCCGTATCTGCGCCCGCTGTACGACGCGCTGTATGACCTGATGGGGTACGAAAAGGTGCAAAAGGCGTTCGAGCGCAACGCGCTCGAGATTGCCCCGCTGGCCTTCATGCGCGGGCGCACGCTGAACAACGCTTTCGTGATCCTCGACGAAGCGCAGAACACCACGCCCGAGCAGATGAAGATGTTCCTCACCCGCCTGGGCTTTGGCGCCAAGGCCGTGGTCACCGGCGACGTGAGCCAGATCGACCTGCCCAAGGGCCAGCTCAGCGGCCTGATCGACGGGGAGCGCGTGCTCAAGCGCGTCAAGGGTATTGCCGTTACGCGCTTTACCAGTGCCGACGTGGTGCGCCACCCGCTGGTCGCGCGCATCGTCGATGCCTACGATGCCCAGCGCACCCGCCCGGCACCGCGCGCCTGAATCAGATTACTACACTTTTTATAGCTTCATGCGCTTACCAATAGGGCGCTACAGGCCAAAATGACGCTTAATCAACTTACCCTTTCGCTGCAGTTCGGCCGCTTTGAGGGCGCCGCCACCCACCGCGCCGCACTGCCGCGCCACAAGGTCACCCGCTGGATTCGCCACGCCCTGGCACTGGACGCCGAGATCACCGTGCGCATCGTCGATGAGGACGAAGGCCGCCAGCTCAACCGCGACTACCGCCACAAGGACTACGCCACCAACGTACTCACCTTCGACTACGCGCAGGAGCCCATGGTCCTGGCCGACCTGGTGCTGTGCGCCCCCGTGGTGGAGCGTGAGGCACGCGAGCAAAACAAAAGCCTGGAAGAACACTACGCCCATCTGCTGGTGCACGGCGCGCTGCACGCCCAGGGCTGGGACCACGAAACCAGCGAACAGGATGCGCAGGAGATGGAAGCCTACGAAACCGCCATCTTGCAGGGCCTGGGGTATGCCGACCCTTACGCCACCTGACGCAGCGTGGCAATGGCGCCATCCCTCAGAACGTGTTCAATGTCTTTTGGCGTCGCACAAGTACCTTTTCGGGATGGGATGCAAGGCGCAGTGCGCCGTCCATAGCCCGGCTATGGACAAGCGCTGCAACGCCGCAGACCGCCCAAAAAGGCACTTGCCCCATGGGTTGGAGTGAAATCGGGCGATTGGGCGCCCCATCTGCTGGCATGGGCACGAGCCCATGCGGCGCATCTGGGCCACCCACTCATTCCGATTGCACTCCAATGCGATCCACCAAAAGACATTGAACACGTTCTCACATAGCAATACAACCTTATTTGCTATGAATGGGTTGAAATATTGGGTTGCTTTGCACCTAACATGCACCCAAAAGACCCCATGACGGCGCCTTCGCCGCACCCCCCATGTACGACACCGCCCTGCTGCTCACCGCCGCCTTCGTTGCTGGCGCCCTCAACGCCGTCGCCGGAGGCGGCAGCTTTCTGACCCTGCCCGCACTCGTCTTCACCGGCGTGCCGCCCGTGGTGGCCAACGCCACCGGCACCGTGGCGCTGCTGCCGGGCTACGCGGCGGGTGCCTGGGGGTTTCGTGAAGACACCCAGCCACCGCCGGGACTCTCCATGCCACGCCTGGTACTGCTCTCGCTCATCGGCGGTGCAGCGGGCGCGGGGCTGCTGCTGGTCACCTCCAACGACATGTTCTCGGTCATCGTGCCCTGGCTGCTGCTGGCCGCCACGCTGCTGTTTGCCCTGGGGCCCAAACTGCGTGAATGGACGGCGGGCGGCAAGCCATCCACCGCCAAAGCCACGGCGGGCGTGCTGATCGTTGCGGCCTACGGCGGCTATTTCAACGGCGGCCTGGGCATCTTGCTGCTGGCACTGTTCGGGCTGCTGGGGCAAACCAATCTCAACGCCATGAACGGGCTCAAAAACTGGGTCTCGGCCCTGCTCACCGCCATTGCCGTGGCCATCTACGCTGCGGGTGGCGTGGTGCTGTGGCCCCAGGCGCTTTTGATGATGGTGGCCGCCACCCTGGGCGGCTACGGCGGCGCCCGCGTGGCCCGGCGCATCCCCGCGCCCTGGCTACGCGGGGGTATCGTACTCACCGGGCTGGTGATGACGGCGGTCTTCTTCTGGCGCCAATTCGCCGGCGCTTAAAAATACAAATCAAATCAGCATCTAACGCTTGTACAGCAAGCGCTGGCAGCTATTATTTTTGAATTAAAGCCCCACGCTTGGCATCTGTAGTCAGGGCGGACGCCTCCGCCGTGTCGCCATGCACCTTGGCAAAAGTCAGGATGACCTCGCGGATCAGTTTGCGCTGGGGAGCGGGCAGTTGCAGAAAAGCGTCGAAAGTCTCGCGCTCCAGGTAACCCACGCCCTCGTCCCAGCGTTGGCGGTGCGTCTGCACCGACTTGCGCACCGCTTCGCCAAAGCGCAGCACCTCAGGCTCGATCTTGAGCCAGTCTGCAAGCACCTGGACCTTGTCCTGTGTGGGAACCGCTTTGTTGTTCAGCCAACCCCACGCAGCTTGGTTGCTGACAGACCGGCCATACCAGCGCAAATTGAACTCCTGCTCAAGCACAGAGGGACTGACCGGGTAACCCGCATCCTTCATGGCTTGGCGCAAGCGCGTGCTGAATTCGATCTTTTCATTCATCCAGCACAAGCTATGGATCGCTTGATGGATCAATCAAATTGTGATTGATAATGAAATCAAGAACCGATTGATTTCATTCCTCAACCTTTGGTTGAGTCGCCGTCCTCATGCCCAAATCCCTGCTCGAACAACTTCCCGAAATTGTCGCCAACGGGCGCAGACAAGCCGAACGCATCCTCGAAAGCCTGGAAACCCGCCAGCGCGTGCGCCTGCAAACGCGCGAAGTGGTATTGCCCGCAAAAGACACCGCCGCGCAAGACTGGGTGACGCAGCAACAGCGCAGTGCGCAGCAAGAGGTGTTTGCGCCGGGGCAAGGCAGCCTGTTGGCCAGCCCGCAAGCCTCGCTGGGCGCGGCAACCAACGCCCAGGCCCCTTGGGCCAACCGCCTGATCTACGGCGACAACCTGTTGGCCATGGCCGCGCTGCTGGCGGGCGATGAAGACCAGCCCAGCCTGCGCGGCAAGGTGGATTTGATCTACATCGACCCGCCGTTTGACAGCAAAGCCGACTACCGCACCAAGGTAGTGCTGCCGGGGGTGGAACTGGAGCAGAAACCTTCCGTCATCGAGCAGTTCGCGTATTCAGACACCTGGAGCGACGGTACCGCCTCGTATCTGGCCATGATCACGCCGCGCTTAATCCTGATGCGGGAATTGCTGGCGGATACGGGCAGCATTTATGTGCATTTGGATTGGCACGTTGGGCATTACGTGAAGTTGGTGATGGATGAGGTGTTTGGGCGGGAGAATTTTCAAAATGAACTGATCTGGAAACGTACATCTGCGCGCAGTGACTCGGAGACCTACAACCACATCCATGACGTAATTTTCTTTTTTTCAAAGACTGCGAACCTCAATTTTGAGACGCAGTACGCTGAGTACGATCTTGCCTACCTTGAAACTGCGTATCGCAATATCGAAGAAGGAACAGGGCGACGTTACACGCTTAGTGATTTGATGGCATCCGGTATTCGGCGTGGATCGTCAGGGTTGCCGTGGCGAGGAATCGACCCAAATGCACGAGGCAATCACTGGAAATTCCAGATCTCGAAACTAGATGAGCTGGACTCGACTGGCCGAATAGCTTGGCCGAGAAAGGAAGGCGGGGTACCCCGATACAAAAGATATCTGGATGAGATGAAAGG
Organism: Giesbergeria sp.; assembly: GCA_026647025.1. Taxonomy (GTDB): domain Bacteria; phylum Pseudomonadota; class Gammaproteobacteria; order Burkholderiales; family Burkholderiaceae_C; genus Simplicispira. The sequence goes on along the minus strand of JAPKHH010000017.1, from coordinate 4,306 downwards.
TGTCCCGATCCAGTCGATATGGACCGATGTCAACGCCGTTGCTTCTCAGTCCATTGAGCGCGTGGACTACAACACACAAAAGCCCATCGCGCTTTTGGAGCGAATCATCACCAGCTCCTGCCCAAAGGGCGGCCTCATCGCCGACTTCAACGGTGGCTCCGGCACCACCGCTGCCGTTGCAGAAAAACTAGGCCGCCGCTGGATCACCACCGACCTCGGAAAACCCGCCTGCATGATCATGCGCAAGCGCCTGATCGACCAGGAAAGCAAGCCATTTCTCTATCAAGCTATTGGCGACTACCAGGTCGAAGCCGCCAAAACCCATCTGGGGCGCGACTTCCGCATTGGCGACTTGTCGCACATCGTGCTCTCGCTCTACGGCGCGTTGCCGCTGCCGCCCGAGGCCAATCCGCAGCGCAATTTGGGGCAGGTGGCGGGCGTGGAACTCAATGGCCGGCGCGGTAGCAAAACGCTGGTGCTGGCCGATTCGCCCAACAAACTGACGGGCACGGCCACGCTGAAAAAAGCCATCGCCCAACGCGACAACCTGCTGGGCGGCTGGGACCGCGTGGTGGTGCTGGGCTGGAACTTTGAGCCCTCCATTGGCGAGACCATCACCGCCCTGAACGATGACCGGCTCGAAGTGCTGGTGATTCCGCCCGACCTGCTCGATCGGCTGAAGAAAAAAGGCGGCGTGGAAAAACTGCGCGGGCAGGTGCGCTTTTCGTCACTTCAATACCTGACCTTGCACCCAGTGCAACGCAGCACGCAAGGCCGCGAGGAAACGCTGACCGTGCGCCTGAAAAACTACGTGCTGCTCTCGCCCGAAGCCATCAATTTGGATGACGCCAACCGCGCCAAGCTGCAAGACGTGGCCAATCGCGAGCCGCTGGCGCTGATCGAGTACTGGGCGGTAGACCCGGATTACGACGGCAAGGTGTTCCGTTCGGTCTGGCAAGACTACCGGGGCAACACCGCCAACGACGCCGACCCGCTGCGCGTGGTGACGCAGGCGGTGCTGACCGTAGCCCCCAAACCCGGCCCGCGCAAAGTGTGCGTGCGGGTGGTGGATTTGTTTGGGTTTGAGGCGGAAGTTATTTCAACCCTGGAGCAATTATGAAAAAGACAATTGAAATTGAAGCGTTCTACAAGCTAATTGGTGGTCTCAATCAATTGGGAGTAAAAGTCGGCACCAATGCACCGAAAGGCGGCGACTCTGGGGCCGGTGGGCGCACGCTCATCCAACTATCAGAACAAGGCGGAACAGTCTGGGACGTCGGCGTTGTAGATGAGCACGGAGAAGAACACGTCTTCTCCAGTCCTACGGAAATTTCGATCACGCTCGGTGGTGATTCGGAGCTGGAAACCACGATTCGTGCTTTGGAATTTGCAGTAGCTGTGCTGAAGAAACAAGCGCACGACGGGGAAGCCAAAACGCATAAAACCGCACTCTGATTCAAGTTATCTGTATGCCCTTAAACGCCGATAACCCACTGGCTCTTTCTGCTGCACTGACAACCCGAACCAACGCACTGGCGCTCGGCCTGGAACACGGCGCAGCCGACCTCCTGGAAATGGTCACCCCCACCACCGCCGAACTGTTGCACTGGTGGTTTGGGCAAGACATGGTGGATGCGCGCGGCGGGCTGAACTTTCATGCGGGGCAAAAGCAGGCCATCCTGAACGCCATCGTGGCGCACGAGGTATTGGGCGCGGGCTCGCTGCTCGATTTGTACCAACAAGTGGCGCCCGATGCGTTGCTGACGGGAACCCGGCTGGCTGAGGTGGCAGGAGGCAAGCACGCGCACCCCAAGTACTGCTTCAAGATGGCGACGGGCACGGGCAAAACCTGGGTGCTGCAGGCGCTGCTGATTTGGCAATTGCTCAACAAAACGGCGGCACTGGCCGAGGGCATGGACGATGCGCGCTTTACCCGGCAGTTCATGGTGGTGGCGCCGGGGCTGATCGTGTACGAGCGGCTGCTGGATGCGTTTTGCGGCAAGCTGGTGGTAGGCGCGAATGGCACGGTGTCGGGCGCGCGGGATTTCGCCACGTCAGATATGGCGCAGTTCGCCGACCTGTTCATCCCCGAAGCGCACCGCGAAGCCGTGTTTGCCTTTGTGCGCGGCAATGTGTGCGGCAAGGCCGAGATTGGTCTCAAGGCGACCGGCAACGGGATGATTGCCATCACCAACTGGCATTTGCTGGCCGAGGGTGATGCGCCCGAGGACATCGAGGAAGTCGAAGCGCTGGGCGCGCCCCTGCCCGCGCACGAGGTGGTGGCCGCAGTGCTGCCGCTTATGCCGGGTCGCGCCACGGGCAACAGCCTCGATGTGCTGGACCGGCGCTATGCACGCGGCAACGTGCTGGAGTTTTTGGCTGGCTTACCTGAATTGATGGTGTTCAACGACGAAGCCCACCACATCCACGAATTCAAGCGTGAGGGTGAAGTCACTGAGGTCGAGTGGCAAAAAAGCCTGAACCGCATTGCCGAAACCAAAGGCCGACGCTTTGTGCAGGTGGACTTTTCGGCCACGCCGTACAACGACGTGGGTAGCGGCAAGAACAAAAAGAAACTGTACTTTGCCCACATCGTGACCGACTTTGACCTGAAGGCCGCCATGCGCGCGGGCTTGGTGAAATCGCTGGTGTTGGACCGGCGCAAGGAGATTGGCGCGCTACCGCTGGAGTTCAAAGCCGAACGCGACGAGGCAGGCAACCCGGCCCTGAGCGAGGGCCAGCGCGTGATGCTGCGCGCGGGCCTGAAAAAATTGCGCAAGCTCGAAGCCGACTTTGCCGCCATCGACCCCACGCGCCACCCCAAGATGCTGGTGGTGTGCGAGGACACCAGCGTGTCGCCCCTGGTCGCTGCCTTTTTGCAGGAGCAGGAAGGTTTGCAGGAGGACGAGGTAATGACCATCGACTCAGGCAAAAAGGCCGAGTTGGGCGAAAAGGATTGGGCGCCGGTGCGCGAGCGGCTGTTCAGCGTGGACAAGCACGCCACGCCGCGCGTCATCGTCAGCGTGCTGATGCTGCGCGAGGGTTTTGACGTGAACAACATTTGCGTCATCGTGCCGCTGCGTTCATCACAAGCGCAAATCTTGCTGGAACAAACCATTGGCCGGGGCCTGCGGCTGATGTGGCGCGACGCCGAATACACCGACCTGAAGCGCGAAAACCGCGAGCGCATCAACGCCGGGCAGGAACCAGGCAGCTTGATCGACGTGCTGAGCATCGTCGAACACCCGGCATTCCAGTCGTTCTACGACGAGTTGTTGAAGGAAGGCTTGGCTGGCACCACCAGCGAGGACATGGACGACACCTCCAGCACCGGCGACGTGGTGGCAGCTGAATTGCGTGAGGGCTACGCTGCGTTTGATTTTGGCATTCCGTTCATCCTGCGCGAAACCGACGAAATGCAGAGCCACACGGCCATCGATGTGCTGGCGCTACCGCCCTTCACGTCGATGGACGCCAACGCTTTGCGCGGCCTGCTGGGCAAGGGCGACACCTTCCTATCGCAAGACCTGCAAAGCGCCACGCTGTTTGGCGACTACCGCGTCGATGGCGCGGTGATGAACGTGGCGGGCTACAACGACTACCTGGCCCGCCTGACACGGCGCATCAGCCAGGCGCTGAGTGAGCCGCTCCCGAAGGGCAACAAAATCGCTACCCACTTGGCCAAGCCGTATTTGCAGGTCAACACGGCAGACTTGACCGGCTGGCTGGACGACTACATCTGGACGCAGTTGTTTGGCGCCGACTTCAACCCCTTGGCAGAAGACGGCGGCAGCGAAAACTGGCGCCTGTTGCTGTTGCAGCCGGTGGTAGACCACATCACCAAGGTCTTTGCCGTGGCGCTGCTCGAATCCGAGGAACAGCACACCACCGGCCAGACCGAGGTGCACCCGCGATATTTGAGCGAAACACCGCGCTTGATGGTGCGGGAAGCCCATTCGGTGGAGGTCAGCAAGTGCATCTACACCCGCCTGGGCTGGCCGGCGCGCAGTGGCGGGCTGGAGCGCGCCTTTATCCACTGGGCGCAGGCCGACGCGCAGGTCGCCGCGTTCTGCAAGATCAGCGAGACGCGCCACCCCTTTGCCCGGCTGCGCTATGTAAAGGACGATGGGCTGCCCGCGTTCTATTCCCCCGACTTTCTGGTGCGCACGGCCCACGCCATTTTTCTGGTGGAAACCAAGGCGCAGCAGCAGGCCATCCACCCTACACCGTCCGGGCAGTAGCCGTCCGCTACGGGCAAAGCCACCAGTGCGAAGTCGAGTCCGCCGGAAGGGTAGCCAAGCGGCTT
>JAPKHH010000169.1:0-4932 GCA_026647025.1 Giesbergeria sp. | reverse complement strand
AATCCGTGTCGCTGATGCGCAGCCCGGCGACATGCACGTTGACCGTGTTGACCTTCAGCCCCAGCGCTTTTTCCACATGGAAGCGCACGGTGTTCGCCACTGGCGCGACAAACGCGTGTTGCTTACGGGCCACACTGGTTTCAAGGGTGTGTGGCTGGCGCTGTGGTTGCAGCGCCTGGGCGCGCATGTCACGGGCGTGGCGCTGGCGCCCGCCACCCAGCCCAACCTTTTTACGCTGGCCCAGGTGGAGCAAGGCACGGACAGCCATATTTGCGACGTGCGCAATGCCCAAGCCCTGGCCGACTGCGTACGTGCCGCCCGGCCCGAGATCGCGCTGCACTTGGCCGCGCAGGCTCTGGTGCGGCCTGGCTACGCAGCGCCGCTCGACACCTTTTCCACCAACGTCATGGGCACGGCACATCTGCTCGATGCCCTGCGCGGGCTGGCTGGCGTGCGCGTGGCCGTGGTGGTCACCACCGACAAGGTCTACCGCAACCGCGAATGGGCCTACCCCTACCGCGAGGACGACCCCCTGGGCGGGCATGACCCCTACAGCGCGAGCAAGGCCGCCACCGAGCTGGTCACGGCCAGCTACCGCGATTCCTTTCTGGCCGCGCAGGGCATCGCCGTGGCCACCGCGCGCGCGGGCAACGTGATTGGCGGCGGCGACTGGGCGCAAGATCGCCTGCTGCCCGACGCGGTGCGTGCCTGGGAAAAGGGCGCAACCTTGCACATCCGCCGCCCCCAGGCCACGCGCCCCTGGCAGCATGTGCTGGAGCCGCTGGCCGCCTACCTGCGCCTGGCCCAGCGCCTGTGGGAGTCGCCCGCGCTGGCCGGTGCCTACAACTTTGGCCCGCTGCCCCACGAGGCGGCCACGGTCAAAAATGTCATTGAATTGGCCTCTACCGCCTATCCAGCAAGCGCTACCAGCTATGAAAACGAGAGCGAAGGACCGCACGAAGCCGGCTGGCTCGCGCTCGAAACCGCCCATGCCCGCCAGGTGCTGGGCGTGGCCCCGCACTGGTCGCTGAATACCGCTGTGGCCCGCACCATGAACTGGTACCGCCAGCAACACGGCGGCGCCGACGCTCGCGCGCTGTGCCTGGCCGACATCGACGCCTGGGAGGCGCGCCCATGAGCCGACTGGCCCTGGCGCCACTGCCGCTGGCTGGGCTTTTCCGTGTTCAGCGCCAGCCGCTGGTGGACGAGCGCGGCTTTTTTGCGCGCCTGTTCTGCGCTGATGAACTGGCGGGCGCAGGCTGGGCGGGCCCCATCGCCCAGATCAACCAGAGCTACACAGCCCTCCAAGGCACCGTGCGTGGCATGCACTACCAAAAGCCGCCCCACGCCGAGATGAAACTCGTGACCTGCCTGCGTGGCGAGGTCTGGGACGTGGCCGTGGACCTGCGCCAGGGCTCTCCCACCTTTTTGCAGTGGCATGCCGAGCATTTATCCGCAGACAACGGCAACGCGCTGCTCATCCCCCCTGGTTTTGCCCACGGCTTCCAGGCGCTGACCGACCATGCCGAGCTGCTGTATTGCCACTCAGCCGCCTATGCACCGGCCGCCGAAGTGGGCCTGAACCCGCTCGACCCGCGCCTGGCCATTGCCTGGCCCCTGCCGGTGGGGCAAATGTCGCCCCGCGACGCAGGCCAGCCCAAGATGACCGAAGAATACGAAGGAGTGCGCCTGTGAAGTGCCGACACTGCGGCAGCCCGCTGCAACGCTCGTTCCTGGACCTGGGCAGCGCGCCCCCGTCCAACGCCTACCTGAGCGAGGCCGCGCTGCGCACGCCCGAAACCTGGTTCCCCCTGCGCCTCTTGGTGTGCGAGACCTGCTGGCTGGTGCAGACCGAAGACCACGCCGGGCGCGAGGCGCTGTTCACCGACGACTACGCGTATTTCAGTTCGTTCTCCTCGTCGTGGCTGGCCCATGCCCAGGCCTATGTCGAGGCGATGCGTAAGCGCCTGGGCCTCACCGCCGCCAGCCGCGTGGTCGAGGTCGCGTCCAACGACGGCTACCTGCTGCAGTATGTGCAGGCGGCTGGCATTCCATGCTACGGCGTGGAGCCCACCGCCAGCACGGCGGCGGCGGCTCGCGCCAAAGGCATAGCGGTGGTGGATCGGTTCTTTGGCGTGGCGCTGGCCGACGAGCTGGCCGCTGCCGACCGCCAGGCCGACCTGATTGCCGCCAACAATGTGCTGGCCCATGTGCCCGACATAAACGACTTTGTGGGCGGCTTCACGCGGCTGCTCAAGCCCCACGGTGTGGCCACCTTCGAGTTCCCGCACCTGCTGCGCATGGTGCAGGGGTGCCAGTTCGACACGGCCTACCACGAGCACTATTCCTATCTGTCGCTCACGGCGGTGCAGCGCATTTTTGCGGCCAATGGCCTCGTGGTGATTGACGTGCAGGAGCTGCCCACCCACGGCGGCAGCCTGCGGGTGTTTGCCGCCCGCGCCGATACCGTGGGCCACCTCCAGGTAACGGCTGAAGGCACCACCCGCGTGCAGCAACTGCTGGCCAACGAGACAGCGGCGGGCATGCTGGGTGCCGGTTTTTACAGCGATTTCCAGGCCCAGGCCATACGGGTCAAGCGAGAGCTGCTCACATTTTTGCTGCAATGCCAGGCCGACGGCATCACCGTGGGCGCCTACGGCGCGGCCGCCAAGGGCAACACCCTGCTCAATTTTGCGGGTGTGCGGCCCGATCTGCTGCCTTATGCCGTGGACAAGAACCCCGCCAAGCAGGGCCAGTACCTGCCGGGCAGCCACATCCCCGTGGTGAGCGAGGCGCACCTGCGCGCCCACAAGCCGCAGCGCATCCTGATCCTGCCCTGGAACCTGCGCAGCGAGGTGGCCGACCAGCTGGACTACACGCGCAGCTGGGGCGCGCAGATGGTGGTGGCCGTGCCGCGCCTGGAAATTTTCTAATGGATTCATGTTTCAAGGAGCCTTCGCCATGACCAGCAATGACCCACGCGACCTGGACGGCAAACGCCTGCAGCAAGCCATGCAAACCTTGGGGCGTGACCCCGTGCTACGCGCTCGCCTGATTGCGCTGTTGCGCGAGAGCGAGGCGCAGATCGCCTGCGAAGGCTCGGTGCGGGACGACGTGACCGGTCCTGTGATCGATGCCCTCCATCTGGACACGGACCAGTACGAAAAGGTGCTGGCCGATGGCACGCGCTTTCAGTTCCTGTACCGCACCAAGATCGCTCGCGACTTCCTGTTGTCGGAGTCGGAGCACCCTACCCATGTGTGGGAGCCGCAAACCACCAAGCTGTTGCTGGAGCTGGGCCGCGATCTGCAAGGGGATGTGCTGGTGGGCGGTGCTTACTTTGGCGATCAGGCGGTGCTGGTGGCCCGCCAGCTGGCAGGGCGGGGCCTGCGGGTGCATTGCTTCGAGCCCAACCCCCAGCAGGCGGCCATGCTGCAGCGCAATATCGATATCAACGTACTGAGCAATGTGGAGGTGAACGTGGCCGGGCTGTGGAGCCGCAGCGGCGAACGCATGCGTCTGGATGGCTTTGACTCCTTTGCCAACATGGTCACGGCCCAGGACGGCAGCGGTTTTGAGACTGTGGCGATGGATGACTATGCCCAGCGCCACGGGCGGCGCATCGGCCTGATCCAGCTGGACATCGAGGGCGCAGAGCTGGCCGCGTTGCAAGGGGCCCAGCAGGTGCTGGCGCGTGACCGGCCCCATGTGGTCTTCGAACTGCACCGCACCTATGTGGACTGGAGTAGTGGACTGCGTGCCACACCTCTGTGCCGCCTGTTCCTGGACCTGGGCTATGCCGTTTATGCCGTGCGCGACATCAACTCGCACCGCGAAATGTCTGGCCAGCCGATTGAGCTGGTGCCGCTGGACTCCGTGTACCTGGAAGGCCCGCCACACGGTTTCAACATGCTGGCGGTGTCGGATGCCGCCCGTGTGCAAGGCAGTGCCTTCCGCATTGTTGAAGGGGTCAGCCCCAAGCTGTTGCCGCACAAGGCACCGCACCTGCACCACCCTGTGGGCGGCTTCTGATGGTTTCGGAGCAAGCGCCGTTGGTTGCGCAGGGCCTGCGAGACCTGCAGGGCTTGCGCTTCACGGTGGTCGGTGCCGCGGGCTTTGTGGGCGCCCGCCTGTGTGCGACCCTGCAGGCGCGGGGCGCGCAGGTGTGGGCCCCCGCCCGCCGTGAGCCTTGGCCCTGGCTGGTACCACTAGGGCACGTCATTTATTGCGCGGGGCTCACGGCAGACTATCTGGCGCGTCCTTTCGATACCGTGGAGGCTCATGTCAGCCATCTGGCCCAGGTGTTGGGGTACGGGCTGGAACAGGGGGCGTTGGAGTCTCTGGTCTACCTGTCGTCCACCCGGCTGTATGACGGACAGGGAGAGGGGTTGGCGAACGAGGCCGCCGTGTTACCTCTGGACCCTGCCAGCCCCCGCCACCTGTATGACTTTTCCAAGGGCCTGGGCGAATCCCTGTGCCATGTGGCGGGCCAGGGGCGTGCCCGGGTGGCGCGCCTGGCCTGCGTGTATGAAGGGCCCCTGGATGCCGATGGTTTCCTGCCCGCGCTGCTGCGGCAGGTGCTGGCTGCCCGGAGCGCCGGTGTGGCGCGGGTGGAAGTGTCGTCCTCCCCCCACTTCGCCCGCGACTACGTGCACCTGGATGACGTGGTCGAGGCCCTCATCCGCATTGCCGTATCCGGCCGACAACCTGTCTATAACGTGGCCTCTGGCGTCAATGTGTCCAATGCCAGCCTGTTCGAATACCTGGCGCGCCGCTGGGGCTGTGAGGTGCTGCCCCTTCTGCAGACCGTGCCTGGCCCTGTGCCGCTGGTGGACATCGAGCGTCTGCGCACCGAGCTGCACTGGCGGCCTCGGTCTCTTTTTGATGTACTGGATGATGTCCTTGCGGCTTGCCAAGGAGACCGCACATGTT
>JAPKHH010000168.1:0-4952 GCA_026647025.1 Giesbergeria sp. | reverse complement strand
CGTCATCAACGCGCTGCAGGCCTGGCAGCGTCGCCACGCGGGAGCACCAGCATGAGCGGCGCCAACTCTCGAACCATTCGTCGCGCACAAGCAGGCACGACCGAGGCGCCGTGGGTGCGCTACACATTGATCACGCTGGCGCTGGCCTTCATGCTGCTGTTTTTGGTGCTGCCGCTGGCCGCCGTGTTTGCCGAGGCGCTGCGCAAAGGCTTTGGCGCGTATCTGGAAGGTCTGCGCGAGCCCGATGCGTGGTCTGCCATCAAGCTCACGCTCATCACGGCTTTGATTGCTGTGCCGCTGAACCTGGTGTTCGGCGTGGCGGCGGCCTGGTGCATTGCCAAGTACGAGTTCAAGGGAAAGGCTTTCCTGACCACGCTGGTGGACCTGCCGTTTTCCGTGTCTCCCGTGGTGGCGGGTCTGGTTTACGTGCTCATGTTTGGTGCGCAGGGCTGGTTCGGGCCCTGGCTTGCGGCGCACGACATCAAGATCATCTTCGCCGTGCCGGGCATCGTGCTGGCCACCATCTTCGTCACCTTCCCGTTCATCGCGCGCGAGCTGATCCCGCTGATGCAGGCACAGGGCAACGACGAAGAACAGGCCGCCATCGTGCTGGGCGCCACGGGCTGGCAGACCTTCTGGTACGTCACGCTGCCCAACATCAAATGGGGCCTGCTGTACGGCGTGATCCTGTGCAATGCGCGCGCCATGGGCGAGTTCGGCGCGGTGTCGGTGGTGTCGGGCCATATCCGGGGGCAGACCAACACCATCCCGCTGCACGTCGAGATCCTCTACAACGAGTACCAGTCGGTCGCGGCCTTCGCGGCGGCCTCGTTGCTGGCGCTGCTGGCGCTGGTCACGCTGGTCATCAAGACGGTTGCCGAGCACCGCAACGAGCTGGCGCTCAAGGCGGCCGCAGAACTCCCGCCGGAGCGCCCTGCGCCCGCCGGCTTGTGAAGGACAACAGAACATGAGCATTGAAATCCGCAACGTCAGCAAGCAGTTCGGCGACTTCCAGGCGCTGCGTGACGTGAGCCTGGACATCGCGTCCGGCGAACTCATCGCGCTGCTCGGCCCCTCGGGCTGCGGCAAGACCACGCTTTTGCGCATCATTGCCGGCCTGGAGACGGCCGACGTGGGCAGCATCCACTTCAGCGGCGAGGACACGACCGACGTGCATGTGCGCGAGCGCAACGTGGGCTTCGTGTTCCAGCATTACGCGCTGTTTCGCCACATGACGGTGTTCGAGAACGTGGCCTTTGGCCTGCGCGTCAAGCCCCGCAGCGAACGGCCGAGCGAGGCGCAGATTCGCCAGAAGGTGATGGATCTGCTCAAGCTCGTGCAACTCGACTGGCTGGCCGAGCGCCACCCTTCGCAGCTCTCGGGCGGCCAGCGCCAGCGCATTGCCCTGGCGCGCGCGCTGGCGGTAGAGCCCAAGGTGCTGCTGCTCGACGAGCCCTTTGGTGCGCTCGATGCCAAGGTGCGCAAGGAACTGCGCCGCTGGTTGCGCCGCCTGCACGATGAGCTGCATGTGACCAGCATTTTCGTGACGCACGACCAGGAGGAAGCGCTGGAGGTGGCCGACCGCGTGGTCGTCATCAACCAGGGGCGGATTGAACAAAGTGGCGCACCCCAGCAGGTGTGGGACCACCCGGCCAGCCCGTTTGTGTATGGGTTTCTGGGCGATGTGAACCTGTTCCATGGCCGGGCGCATGAGGGCCTGGTGCACCTGGAGGGTATGCAGATCGACGCGCCCGAACACAGCGAGGCGCAGAACGCCCGGGCTTTTGCCTACGTGCGCCCGCACGACCTGGATGTGCAGCGCTATCGGCCTGGCTCCGGGCAGCCTGAAGGCCTGGTGGTGCGGCTGGACCGGGCCATTGTGGTCGGGCCGATTGCGCGGCTGGAACTAATTCCCGTGGGCGCCACCAAAGCAGCGGACAATGCGAGCCCTGAATCCCTGATCGAAGCGCAGATCCCTGCGCAGCAGTATCGGGAAATGGGTTTTTCCGAGGGAGATGTTCTGGTGGTCACGCCGCGCCGTGCGCGGGTCTTTCTGGACCAGGCTTCCGGTATCTGATGAAGCGCCCCAGGGCGCTGGACAAGGCGATGAATGATTGCAAACTGGTTCGATAACGCGCCCCGCCGTGTGCTGGCGTTCATCAGCGTGGCCTGTGTGGGCATGCTGGCGTTTGGCCTGTACCTGCAGCATGTGGTGGGGCTGGAGCCTTGCCCCATGTGCATTGTGCAGCGATATGCTCTTATTTTGGTAGCTGTATTCGCTGGACTGGCAAGCGCCAGAGGCAAAAAAAGCTGGTGGATTTCCATCGCGCTGCTGGCGCTGCTTGCCAGCGGTTTTGGTGCCTTTACGGCGGCACGGCAAAGCTGGCTGCAGTGGTTTCCGCCCGAGGTGTCGATGTGCGGGCGCGACTTCTACGGAATGATCGAAAACTACCCCATGCGCCGCGCCATCCCGATGATCTTCAAGGGGTCGGGCGATTGCGCGGCGGTGGACTGGACCTTTCTGGGCGGCTCCATCGCCAACTGGTCCTTTGTCGCCTTCACGGGGCTGGGGCTGATGCTGGTGTGGCTGGTGGTGCGCGGCCTGCGTACGGCCCGTTGATGCCATGACACAGCCCCCGCTGCGTCTGTTGTTGCTCGGCGCGACGGGAGCGGTGGGCCAGCAGGTGCTGTCCCTGGCGCTGGCCGATGCACGCGTGGGCCGGGTCACCGCTCCCACGCGGCGCCCGCTGCCCGCACAGGCCAGGCTGGTCAACCCGGTGGTGGATTTTCGGAACATCGACGCCCATGCGCCCTGGTGGCAGGCCGATGCCGTGGTGTGCGCGCTGGGCACCACCATCAAGGTGGCGGGCTCGCAGCAGGCCTTTGCGGCCATCGACCGCGATCTGGTCATCGCCACGGCGCAGTGGGCGAAGCAGGCCGGTGCGACGCGGCTGTCACTCAACTCCTCGCTGGGCGCGAGCCGCAAGGGCAATTTCTATCTGCGCACCAAGGCCGAGGCGGAAGACGGCGTGCGTGCGCTGGGCTACCCATCGCTCACCATCGTGCGGCCCTCGCTGATCGATGCCGAGCGCGATGTGGCGCGGCCGGGCGAGGTGGCGGGCCTGTGGGTGGCGCGCGCTCTCGGCCCCCTGGTGCCCCGGCGCTACCGGCCCGTGACGGCGCTGCGCATTGCGCAGGCCTTGCTCGAAGGTGTGCTGCAGGGCCTGCCTGGTGTGCACCTGCTGGAATCCGAGCAGTTGTAGCGGACGGGTCTTTTCCCCCTAACATGGCAGCCGGGCTGGCCTGCGGAGGCCGGCAATGAAGGCATCGCCATGGGCAAGACATCTGCAATGAACCTGTTCCGCCGCCTGGAGCAGCTCAACGGCATCGGCGCGGCGCTCTCGCGTGAGCGCGACATCGAGCGGCTGCTGGAGAACATCCTCGAAGCGGCCAAAACCCTGACTGGCGCCGATGGCGGGACGCTCTACAGCGTGACGGAGAGCCGCACGGCCCTGCATTTCGAGATCATGCGCACCGACTCCCTGGGCATACGCCAGGGCGGCACCACAGGGCAGCGCATTGCCTTGCCCGACCTGCCGCTGCGCCATGCCGACGGTTCGCCCAACGATGCCCTGGTGGCGGCGCACTCGGCGCTGCACGACCGCACAGTGAATATTGCCGACGCCTATGCCGAGGAGGGATTCGACTTTTCAGGTACGCGCGCCTTTGATCAGCGCACAGGCTATCGCTCACAGTCGTTTCTGACCGTGCCCATGAAAAACCACGACGGCGAACTCATTGGCGTGCTGCAGCTGCTCAACGCGCTGGACCCGGAAACGGGGCAGGTGGTGGCTTTCTCTGAGGCCGACCAGAGCCTGACCGAATCGCTGGCCTCGCAGGCGGCCATTGCGCTGTCGAACCGTCTGCTGATCACCCAGCTCGAGCGCCTGTTCGAATCGTTCGTCAAGCTCATCAACATCGCCATCGACGAAAAATCACCCTACACCGGCGGGCATTGCGAGCGTGTGCCCGCCCTGACGATGATGCTGGCGGAGGCTGCCGATGCCACGACCGAAGGGCCGCTGGCAGACTTTCACATGACCGAGCGCGACCGCTACGAGCTGCAGATGGCGGGCCTGCTGCACGACTGCGGAAAAATCACCACGCCGGTGCATGTGGTGGACAAGGCCACCAAGCTGCAGACCATTTATGACCGCATCGACCTGGTGGATACGCGCTTTGAAGTGCTCAAGCGCGACGCCCGGCTGGCAGCGCTGCGCGCCCAGCTGGCGTTGCGCCCGGTCGTGGATGCGGGCGCGGAGGCCGCGGCCGAATCCAACCTGCAGCGCGAGTTGCAGGCGATCGATGCCGACCGCGAGTTTCTGCGCCGCTGCAACCAGGGCGTGGAGTCCATGCAGGAGGCGGACCAGCTGCGCGTGCGTATGATCGGCACGCAGCGCCAGTGGCGCAACGTGGAGGGCGTGCACACGGCCTTTCTCACGGCCGAGGAGATGGAAAATCTCACCATTCGTGCCGGCACGCTGACGCAGGCCGAGCGCGACACCATCAACTACCACATCGTCGCCACCATCAAGATGCTGGAGACCTTGCCCTGGCCGCGACACCTGAAGAACGTGCCCGAATACGCCGGAGGGCACCATGAGCGCATGGACGGCAAGGGCTACCCGCGCGGCCTGACGCGCGAGCAGATGTCGGTGCAGGCGCGCATGATGGGTATCGCCGATATTTTTGAAGCGCTGACCGCCGCTGATCGGCCCTACAAGAGCGGGATGAAGCTCTCGCAGGCACTGGCCATCATGGAAAAAATGGTCCACAACGGCCATATCGACCCCGATCTGTTTGCCGTGTTCGTGCGTGAACGGGTGTATCAGCGGATGGATGGTTGAAAGTGCTCATCTAGGAGCAATGCAAGTTTTTAACTATAAGTTGTC
>JAPKHH010000167.1:0-5000 GCA_026647025.1 Giesbergeria sp. | reverse complement strand
CTCCAGCGCGAACAGGCCGGCGCGCCGCGTGGTGGTGGGCTGGATGTAGGCTTCGTCGCCTTCGGCGGCAAAGCGGCGTTGCGATGCCTGCACGCCCAGCATGCCGCGCCAGCCCGCCACGGGTGCGTGCTGCAGTTCCACGCGGGCGCTGTGGGCCTTGTTCTTGAAGGTGGTGACCGGGGTGCCGTCTTCCACCTCGTCATGCTGGTAGTCGGTGATGCCGGCGCGCAGGCGCAAGGCGGTGAAGCCTGCAAAGGGGTTGCGCAGCTCGCCCCGGATGTCCAGGCGCTCGCTGCGCAAGTCCACCACGGGCACGTCGCCGTGTTCGTCTTCATGGCCGTGGTCGTGGCCGTCGTCTTCGCCGTGGCTGCCGCAGTGCAGGTGGTTGCCGTGGGTGTGGCAGCCTTCAAAACCGTGGTTGTGGCCGGGCAGGCCGTATTTGGCGGTCTGGCGGGTGTAGGCGGCGCCAAGATACCCGCGCTCGCCCACCCACGAGATGCCTACGCTGCCGGTGTCGGTGCGGTTGAAGCTGCCGGGCACCTTGCGGTCCACGTGGCCATCGTGCAGCCAGCCGGGGCCCACGCGGTAGTCGGCGGCGTCGCGCGCCACGCCTTCCACGTGCACGGCCAGGTTGCCGGTGCCGCCGGTGAGCGAGAACACACCCGCCTTCTCGCGGGCACCGCTGTTGGCGCGCAGCTCCAGGCTGCCTTCGTAGCCTTTGGCGGGCACGGCGGTGGGCACCTTGCCGTCGAGCACGTTGACCACGCCGCCCACGGCGCCGTCGCCATGCACCAGGGCCGAGGGGCCGCGCAGCACTTCGATCTGGGTGGCGAGCAGGGGCTCGGCGACCACGGCGTGGTCGGGGCTGAGGGTGGAGGCGTCGTGCAGTTCGGCGCCGTCGCTCAGCACCTTGACGCGCGGGCCGTCCATGCCGCGGATGATGGGGCGGCTGGCCCCGGCGCCAAAGTGGCTGCTGGTGATGCCGGGCTCGCTGTTCAGGGTTTCGCCCAGCGTTGCCTCGCGGCGGCGCACCAGTTCGTCGCCTTCGAGCACGCTGGCGGGGGTGGTCATGTCGCTGGCGCCCAGTTGCAGGCCGCTGGCCGACACGGTGACGGGTGGCAGGCTGGGGGCCGCTGGTTCGCTGCGGTCTTGCGCCTGTGCGCTGCTGGCCAGGGCCAGCCAAACCGCCAGGGCCACGGGGCGCAGGGGGGGTGAAAAGGTGTTTTCAGGAAATTGCTTCATGGGAAATGCCATCGCCAGGGCACGGCATACGCGGTGCGGCCCGCGCACAAGCGTGCGCACCGGCACCATGGCCTGGCTCAATAATTTGAATGAAAAGTGCCTCTAACGCTTGATGGTCAAGCGCTAGCAGCTATGAAATCAGGAGTTTTGAGGGTCTGCCGCAGCAGATCAGCCCCGCGCCTGCGGGGGCGGGCCCCGGGCGTGGAACAGCGCAACATGGCGCTGCGCCACGCCGGGTGCAGGCAGGGGCGCGGGTGCCACGGCAGGCGCCGTGGGCTCCATGGCCGGGGGGGCCGAAGGCGCGGCATCGGCCAGTGCGAGCTGGTCGAGCAGCAGGCAGTCGGCCAGGCTGTGGTCTGCCAGCAAGGGCGGCAGGAAGGCGCTGGTGGCCACCGCCGGGGCCATTGCGGCCCCATGGCCCGCATGCGCCTGGGCCAGTGGCTGGGCATGCGCCACCTGGTGCCAGCGACCCATCGAGGGCACCCACACCAGGGCCAGCAACAGCCACAGCAGGGTTGCACCGCTGATCAGGCGGCGGTGCAAAGGGCGGTGTGGCTGCTGGGCGGGCATTTATTTCACAGGCACCGCATCGACCATGCGGTAGAACAGGCCATAGGGGTCGTTCTTCAGGAGCAGAAAGCGCCCCTCCACCACCACGGGTTCGAGCGAATGGCGCACGGGGGTTTTGGCGCGCACTTCCACCATGCTCTCAGGCCCACCGGGAATGCAGAACGAACAGGTCAGTGGCACGGCCGTCAGCAAGAAGTGCGTTTGCGTGGCCTTGGCGTCCAGCGGCAGCATGAAGCCCTGGACCCGCTGCACTGTCTCGTGCAGGGCCTGCTGCGCGGTGTTGAACTGGGGCAGCACGGCGGTTTTGGTGGTTTTTTTGGCCAGGTCGGTCAGCAGCGGCCAGGGCAGCACATCGCTGCGCTGGGGCAGGGGTGCAATCGGGCTCTCAGGGCTGTGGTAGCCGGGGCCGCTGCCCTGGGGCAGCGCGGCGGCGCCGGGCACGGGCGATGTCAGCACCGGCGTGGCGCCCTGCGCTGGCGTGGTTTGCGCCGGGGCGCTGGCAGCCAGGCACAGCAGCGCGGGCAAGGCCCACCGCCTGAAAGATGTGCGGTTGGACAAAGGCATGGTGTAACCGGAGCCCGTCAGTGGGCGTGCTTCATGCCGCAGTATTTGCCAATGGCCAGGCCCTTGCAGGCGGCCTGCAGCTCTTTCATGCAGACCGCTTCGCCCTTGCCCGCCTCCAGGCATTGGGCGGCTGCCTGGTGTGCAGCAGCCATGGCGCGGTGGCGCTGGATGTCGGCCTGGGTTTCCTTGTCGGTATGGCTTTGGGCTTGCGCCGTAGCGCAGGCCAGCAGCAGGCAGGCCGAGGTCAGGGCGGTGTGCAGTTTTTTCATGGTGCGGGGTCCTTTCAGATTGATTTGAACAAATTCAGGGCTGTGCCAGCAGGTCGGCCACGTCGCTGCGGTAGGCCTGCAGCGCGGGCGCCAATGCGGCCAGCGTGGCCACGGCTACCGCCAGCAAGGGCACACCGGCCTCGGCAGCCAGCCAGCGCAGGCCGGTCACGGGCAGCAGGCCCTGGGCCTGCAGCACGCGGCCCAGCAGTTCGGCCAGGCCATGGCCCAGCAACAGGCCCAGGCTGCTCGCCAGCAATGCCAGCCACAGCGCCTCGCACAGCAGCAGCCCGGCCACACGCCCGGGGGGTGCGCCCAGCATGCGCAGCATGGCAATGTCGGCGCGGCGTTCGCGCACGGCGTTCCACAGCGCAATGAACACACTGAGCGCGGCCACCGCCAGCAGCACGCCGCCCATGGCCCGCAGCACGTCGGCGCCCACGCCCAGCAGGCGCAGCAGGCGGGTGACCTCGATGGCAGGCGCAGCCGCCTGCAGGGCGGTGCCCGCGTTGATGTAGCGTGGCAGCGTGACGGCGGCCAGAGGCGTGCGGTAGCGCAGCAGGGCTACGGTGACCTCGCGCTCTTGCTGCAGGGCCTGCAGGTCGTCCTTGTCGGTGGCGGTGGCGTTTTCGTGCACCTGCCACACCGACTCGGTCGCGGTGAGGATGAGCCGGTCGAGCACGCAGCCGCAAGGTGCCAGCACGCCCGACACGCGGTAGGGTTGGTCGCCGTGCGCGTGCCCACCCCCACCCAGGCCGTGGCTGCCCACAAACCGGGCGCCCACCAACGGTGCGCCGCCCTGCCCCGCACGGGCCATATCGCGTGCCACCGTGGCGCCCAACACGGCTTCCATCGGGGCCTGCCAGAGCTGCCCCTGGTCCAGCGTGGCGCCGTAGTGCGCCAGGTAGTCGGGCGTGGTGCCCACGATGCGGTAGCCCGCATGGCTGTCGCCCAGGCTCAACGGGATCACCTGCGCCACCAGCGGGTGCTGCTGCAGGGCCTGCACTTCCTGCAGGGGGATGTTGCCGGTGGGGGTGTCGATGTGGAACACACCCGCCAGGATGAGCTGCAGCGGGCTGCCCTTGGCGCCCACCACCAGGTCGATGCCTTTGAGGTCGCGCTCGAACGCCTGGTCGAGCTGCGCCGCTGCCAGCACCACCAGGGTGATGGTGGCCAGCCCCAGGCTGAGCAGCAGCAGGTTGAGCGCGGCGGCCAGCGGGCGCGACCACAGGTAGCGCCAGGACAGACGGGCCATGTATGCTATTTGTTTCATAGCTGCTCGCGCTTGTCTGTATTGCCCTGGAGGCCGATTTCATTCAAATCCAGCACCACGGCGCCCGCCAGGGCCTGCACCACGCGCTGGTCGTGCGTGGCGATCACCAGGGTGGCGTCGCAGGCGGCGGCGCTGCGCTGCAGCAGGGCCAGTGCATGGACGGCGGCTTCGTCGTCCAGGCTGGCGGTGGGCTCGTCGGCCAGCAGCACCTCGGGCGCCAACAGCACGGCCCGCGCCAGGGCCACGCGCTGCGCCTGCCCGCCCGAGAGCTGGTGCGGCCTGCGCGCGGCAAGGTCGGCCACGCCCAGCTGCTCCAGTGCACGGGCAATGGCGGCATCGTCACGCGGCCTGCCTGCGGCAAAGTAGGCCAGCGCCAGGTTGTCGGCCACGCTGAGCGCGCTGCTCAGGTGCAGTTTTTGCGGCAAAAAACCGATGCTGCGGGCCCGCCAGGCGTCGATTTCGGCGCCGCGCTGCGTGCCAATCTGCAGGCCCGCCACAAAAAGGTCGCCCGTGGCCGTGCCGCGCAGCCCGGCCACCAGCGACAGCCAGGTGGATTTGCCGCTGCCCGAGCGCCCGCGCACCAGCAGCGTGCCGCCCTGGCGCACATCCACATCCGGAAAGCGCCGCAGGGCCGCGCCCGGATAGGCGTGGGCCAGGCCCCGGGTGCGGATCATGCCGCACCCTCAGGGTGGGCGCAGCCTGCACACAGGCCGTGCACGGCAATGTCTACGGCCAGGTTCTCGTGCCCGGCCTGGGCCAGCGTGCGCAGCAAGGGGCGCAGGGCCGCCTGCATGCGGGCCGAGCCCTGGGACAGCCGAAACTGCCGGTGGCAGCCGCCACATTCAAAGCGCGGGGCGGCACCGTCGTGGCCCGGCGCGGCCAACGCGAAGCGGGTGACCCGGGCGCCGTCGATCTGGCGCTGCAGCAGGCCGGCTGCGGCAAAGCGGTCGAGCAGGCGGTACACCGTGACCCGGTTGACCTGCACACCGGCCGCGTCCAGGGCCACAGCCACCTCGGGAAATCCTCGATTCGCGCGGAAACCCCACTCTCGAAGTCGATGTCTTGCTGAGCGACGGCATCTCTAT
>JAPKHH010000166.1:0-5119 GCA_026647025.1 Giesbergeria sp. | reverse complement strand
CCAAAGAAATTGGGCAGGGTGTAGAGCACCCCCACCAGCAACGCAACCACCAGGATCGCGTACTTCCAGACCGGATAACGGTTCATGATCGCACTTTTACCTCAAGGACAGGGACAGGACAGGCCGCTGTGCAGCCGTCCCCCGGCTTCACCGCTCGCTCTTATTTGATGGTGCCCTTGGGCAGCACCTGCACCACGGCGGCGCGCTGCACCTGCACTTCCACACCCGAGGCGATCTCGATATGCAGGTATTGCTCGGTCAGGCGAGCGACCTTGCCCAGGATGCCGCCACCAATCACCACTTCATCGCCCTTGGCGATGGCTTCGATCATGGCGCGGTGCTCTTTCTGGCGTTTCATCTGGGGCCGGATCATGACGAAATACAGCACCACGAACATCAGCACCAAGGGCAGCATGCCCGTCAGCGAGGACATGATGTCACCGCCGCCGGCAGCGGCAGCAGGAGCGGTCTGGGCGAAAGCAGAAGAAATAAACACAGGCAGAACTCCGGAATGGATGGTCAAGAGGGACACGCGAAAACGCGCGCAGGCGCAACGGCGCCTGCGCGGCGCGGAATCGGGCATTGTATGCGGGGACCCCGCGCGCGCGCCAAGCCCCTTGTCTTGCACTTCGCAGGCAGGTGTTTTCCCAAGGATTTATACAAAAACAGCCTCCAACGCTTGCTGGACAAGCGCTGGAGGCTATCTATTCAATAGCACTCTGCTGAATGCCTGCAGCAAACCCACCGGTGTTCAGGCCGCCTGACGCTCGGCCGGACTGCGCCACTGGACCATCAAACGGTCCCACTGGGCGCGTGCAGCCTGCAGGTGGCGTTCCTTGACATGGCCATAGCCCCGGATGTGTTCCGGGATCTGCGCAATTTCCACGGCCAGGGCCAGGCGCTCGGGCGTCAGGCCCGCGATCAGTTCCTCCATGCATTCGCGGTACTGCACGATCAATGCGCGCTCCACGCGGCGCTCTTCGGTTTTGCCGAACATGTCCAGCGCGCTGCCCCGCAATCCCTTCAGGCGCGACAGCAGCCCCAGGGCCTTGCGCATCCAGGGCCCGAACGACTGCTTGACCAACTCGCCCTTGTCGTTGCGCTTGGCCAGCAGGGGCGGCGCCATGTGGTGAACGATCTTGTAGTCGCCCTCGAACATGCTGGCAATGCGGTCGGTAAAGGCCTTGTCGGTGTGCAGGCGCGCCACTTCATATTCGTCCTTGTAGGCCATGAGCTTGAACAGGTACTTGGCCACCGCCTCGGTCAGGCGCGTGCCCGTACCCAGCCGCGATTCGGCCGCCTGCACTTTTTCGACAAAGGCCTGGTACTCGGCCGCGTAAGCGGCGTTCTGGTAACTGGTGAGGTATTCGATACGCTGCGACACCACTTCCACCAGCGTGGGCTTCTTGACGAAGGCGATCACCTGCGCGGCCTGGAACAGCGCCTGCACCGCCGCCAGATCGTGCGCGCAGCGGCGCCCCCACTCAAAGGCGGCCTTGTTGTTGTCCACCTGCACGCCATTGAGTTCCATGGCACGCATCAGCGCGGCCAGTGACAGCGGCACCCGGCCCTTTTGCCAGGCGTAGCCCAGCAGCAGCGGGTTGGTGTAGATGCTGTCGCCCAGCAACTGCATGGCGACCTGCTCGGCATCAAAGCGGCCCACCAGGGCCTCGCCCACTGCCGCCGTGACGGCGCTCTCGCAGTTGCCCCCCGGGAACTGCCAGTCCGGGTTGTGCACAAACGCTGCCGTGGGCGTTCCATGGGTGTTCAGGGCCACAAAGGTGCGGCCCGGCTGCATGACGGCCAGGGTGTACTTGTTCGCGGCCACGATGGCATCGCAGCCAATCACCAGATCGGCCTTGGCCGTGTCCACCTTGGTGGTGAAGATCGCCTCGGGTGTATTGGCAATCTGGATATGGCTCCAGGTGGCGCCGCCCTTTTGCGCCAGACCACCCGCATCCTGCGTGACCACGCCCTTGCCATCGAGGTGCGCGGCCATGCCCAACAGCGAGCCAATGGTGATGACGCCCGTGCCGCCCACGCCGCCCACCACGATGCCCCAGGCACTGTCGGCCTGTGGCAGCACCGGTTCGGGCAGCGGCGGCAGGCTGGAGAGATCACCCTTTTTCTCTTTCTTGGGTTTCTTGAGCTTGCCGCCTTCGATGGTGACAAAACTCGGGCAAAAGCCGTTGACGCAGGAGTAGTCCTTGTTGCAGGTGCTCTGGTTGATGCGGCGCTTGCGGCCAAACGGGGTTTCCACTGGCTCCACGCTCAGGCAGTTCGACTTGACCGAACAGTCGCCACAGCCCTCGCACACGGCTTCATTGATGACCACGGTCTTGTCGGGCGTGGCCAGCAGGCCGCGCTTGCGGCGACGGCGTTTTTCGGTGGCGCAGGTCTGGTCGTAGATCAGCACGCTGCAGCCCTTGATCTCACGCAGTTCGCGCTGGATACGGTCCAGCTCGTCGCGGTGGTGCACCGTGACACCATCGGCCAGCGCCACACCCGCGTATTTCTCGGGCTCGTCGGTGACGATGACGATCTTCACCGCCCCTTCGGACTTGACGCTGTGCATGATCTGCAGCACCGAGTGCCCCTCGGGCCGCTCGCCCACCTGCTGGCCGCCGGTCATGGCCACGGCGTCGTTGTACAGAATCTTGTAGGTGATGTTCACCCCGGCGGCGATGGACTGGCGGATGGCCAGCAGACCACTGTGGAAGTAGGTGCCGTCGCCCAGGTTGGCGAACACATGCGCATCCCGGGTGAACGGCGCCTGACCCACCCAGGTCACGCCCTCGCCGCCCATCTGCGTGAAGGTGCTGGTACTGCGGTCCATCCACACCGTCATGTAGTGGCAGCCAATGCCGGCCACAGCGCGCGAGCCCTCGGGCACGCGGGTGCTGGTGTTGTGCGGGCAGCCGCTGCAGAACCAGGGCGCGCGCTCGCCGGTATCGGCCTTCAGCGCGGTCATGGCGCGCTCGCGGGCGTCGATGGTGGCGATGCGCGACTCCATGCGGGCCACGATGTCGCTGGACACACCCAGCTTCTTCAACCGCTTGGCAATCGCCTTGGCAATGATGGCCGGCGTCAGGTCGGCCTTGGCGCGCAGCAGCCAGTTCTGGCTGGGGTTGGGCATGGACCATTCGCCGCACTGGCCGTTCTCGCCCTCGGCCTCGTCAAACTTGCCCAGCACGTTGGGGCGCACGTCTGCGCGCCAGTTGTACAACTCTTCCTTGAGCTGGTATTCGATGACCTGGCGCTTTTCTTCCACCACCAGAATTTCCTGCAGGCCCTGGGCAAAATCGCGCGTGATGGTGGCTTCGAGCGGCCACACCACGTTGACCTTGTGCACGCGAATGCCCAGCTGGCGGCAGGTATCGTCATCCAGTCCCAGGTCGACCAGCGCCTGGCGCGTGTCGTTGTAGGCCTTGCCGCTGGCGATGATGCCGAAGCGGTCCTGCGGGCCCTGGATGACGTTGTAGTTGAGCTTGTTGGCACGCACATAGGCCAGGGCCGCGTACCACTTGTAATCCATCAGGCGCGCCTCCTGCTCCAGCGGCGCGTCCGGCCAGCGGATGTGCAGGCCGCCCGGGGGCATGGCGAAATCCTCAGGCAGGACGATCTTCACGCGGTCCGGGTCCACCGAGACGCTGCTGGACGACTCCACCACCTCCTGGATGGTCTTCATGCCCGACCACACGCCCGAGAAACGGCTCATGGCAAAGGCGTGCAGGCCCATGTCGAGGATGTCCTGCACATTGCTCGGAAAGAACACCGGCGTGCCGCAGGCCTTGAAGATGTGGTCGCTCTGGTGCGGCGCCGTGCTGCTCTTGCTGATGTGGTCGTCGCCGGCAATGGCGATCACGCCGCCGTGCTTGGCCGTACCAGCCATGTTGGCGTGCTTGAACACGTCGGAGCAACGGTCCACGCCCGGGCCCTTGCCGTACCAGATGCCAAAAACGCCGTCGTACTTCTTGCTCTGCGGATACAGGTCCAGCTGCTGTGTGCCCCACACCGCTGTGGCACCCAGCTCCTCGTTCACGCCGGGCTGGAAGACAATGTGGTTCTCGGCCAGGTGTTTCTTGGCGGCCCACAGCGCCTGGTCGTAGGTGCCCAGCGGGCTGCCCCGGTAGCCGCTGATGAAGCCGCCCGTGTTCAGGCCTGCCGCGGCGTCGCGCTGGCGCTGCAGCAAGGGCAGGCGCACCAGGGCCTGGACTCCGCTCATGAAGGCGCGGCCTTCGCCCAGGGTGTATTTGTCCTCCAGCGTGACGGTTTCGAGGGCCTTGCGGATGTGTTCGGGCAGAGGTGCGTTCATGGCATTGTCTCCAGTGGCATTTTTGGTTTTCCGCACCTTGTGGGGCGGGGGTGGGGCAGGGCCTGCCACCCTTCTAGGGGGGCGACTCCAGTGTGCAGAGGAGTGTATGTCCCCAGCGCAGATATGTCTTTGCGTTCTGTGCCGCATTTCCGGTATTCTGCGAAAGGATCTTTCGTCTCAAGGCCATTCATTGAACACTCTGGACAAATTCGACCTTGCCATCCTTGGTGAACTGCAAAAAGAAGCGCGCCTGACGAACGCCGAGCTGGCCCAGCGCGTCGGTCTGTCGGCCGCGCCTTGCTGGCGCCGTGTGCGCGCGCTGGAGGAAGAGGGTTTCATCAAGGGCTACCGCGCCGAGATCGACCGGCGCAAGATCGGTCTGGGCGTGCTGGCCTTTGTGCGCCTGGACGCCGACCGCAACACCGGCGGGCTCACGCAGACCATGGAAGAGGCGATCCGCAAGATTCCCGAAGTGGTCTCGTGCCACTACATCAGCGGCACCGGCACGTTCGAACTACAGGTGGTGGCACGCGACCTCGACAGCTTCTCGCAGTTTGCGCGCGACGTGCTGCTGCATCTGCCGAACGTGAAGGACATGCACACCAGCTTCTCGCTCGGCGAGGTCAAGGCCAGCGGTGCGCTGCCGCTGAGCCACCTGCCCGGCAAACCATCCTGAAACTATTATTTTGATAGCTGCAAGCGCTTGCTGAACAAGCGCAAAATGCCATTTTTACCTGAATAGGTACATATCTCAGACTCCCTCTCCCCTTGCGGGAGAGGGTTGGGGAGAGGGGGAGCAAGCAC
>JAPKHH010000165.1:0-5177 GCA_026647025.1 Giesbergeria sp. | reverse complement strand
TCTTTTCCCGCTCAATGGCCAGATCGGCCTCGCGCGTGTCGGGCTCGGCCTGCCGCACAGGGGGTGGTGGCGGAGGGGGCGGGGGGGCGACGACCGGGGGCAGGGTGGGTTCCGGCGGCGGGTCGGCGCGGGGCGCTGCCTGCTGGGGCACGGCGGCCCACAGTTCGGCCTGCACGGCGGGCTGGTCGGTGCTGGTCTTCCAGTGCACGCCCCAGGTCAGGGCCACGATGAGCAGCACATGCGCCAGCACGGCCAGCGCAATCGCACGCAGGCGCGCAGGGGGTGTGGGCGGGGCCAGCTCGTCGCGGTCGTCGTGGGCGTGCATACCGGGTCAGCCGCCTTGCTTGACGGACAGGCCGACGCGCTGGACACCGGCCTTTTGCAGTGCGTCCATGGCCTTCATGACGGTTTCGTAGGACACGCCCTTGTCGGCACTGATGATGACCGGCGGTGTCTCGGCCTGGCCCTTTTGCCATTGGGCGGCCAGGCTGCCCAGCTCCTGGGTGGTCACGGCACGCTCGCTGCCGCCCGTCTTGAGCCGGACACTGCCGTCCTTGAGCACCACCACCTGGCCAAACTCCTTGGGCGGCTTGGCACCCTTGCCCACCTTGGGCACATCGACCACACCCGGCGTGAGCATGGGCGCGGTCACCATGAAGATGATGAGCAGCACCAGCATCACGTCGATGAAGGGCACCATGTTGATCTCGTTGATGGTGCGGCGGCCGCGGCCGCGCGATGCTGTGGCGGGCATGGCGTTCTCCGATACGGTCAATGGCCCGGGGCCGCTGGCGCCGGGTGTGCACCCAGGTTGCGCTGCAGGATGTTGGAGAACTCTTCGATGAAGGTCTCCTGGTGGATGGCCACGCGGTCGATGTCGCGGGCGAAGCGGTTGTAGGCGATCACGGCAGGAATGGCCGCAAACAGGCCGATGGCCGTGGCCACCAGGGCCTCGGCAATGCCGGGTGCCACGGTGGCCAGGGTGACCTGCTCCATGCCGGCAAATCCGGTGAAGGCATGCATGATGCCCCACACCGTGCCGAACAGGCCCACATAGGGCGAAACGGAACCGACCGACGCGAGAAAGGACAGGCTGGACTCCACCACATCCATCTCGCGCTGGAAACTCGCGCGCATGGCACGGCGTGCGCCGTCGAGCAGGGTGCCCGGGTCCTGGATGCGGCGCTCACGCAGTTTCTGGTATTCACGCATGCCGCTGGCAAAAATACGTTCCATGGGGCCCGCATTCTTGGCGTTCTGCACGGCACTGGCGTACAGGTCGTTCAGGCTGGTGCCGGACCAGAATTCGCGTTCGAAGTCATCGTTGAGCGATTTCACGCGTTTCAGGCCGAAAAGCTTGCGGAAGATGGCCGCCCAGCTGGCGACGGAAACGGCCAGCAGCAGCACCATGACGAGCTGCACCACCCAGCTGGCGTGCAGCACCAGGCTGATGATGGACATGTCTTGGGAATTCATGAAAGTTGTTCCAGGAGGGAGGCGGGGATTCTGGCGGGGCGCATCGTGGCCGCATCCACCCAGCCAATGCGGATGGTGGCTTCGCTCAGCAGGGATGGCGATGGAGAGGTCACTTGCTCTTGATTCAATAGCGCTTGCTGCACCATTGTCAAGGAGGCGCGGCCTTTTTCCTGCAAGCGGGCGGTAACAATGAGTTCATCATCCAGGCGTGCCGGACTGAGGTAGCGCAGCCGGGCATCGGTTACGACAAACATGCCACCGGTTTGTTCCCGCAGCCGGTGCTGCGACAGTCCCAAAGAGCGCAGCCACTCCGTGCGGGCGCGCTCGAAGAACTTCAGGTAGTTGGCGTAGAACACGATGCCTCCGGCATCCGTGTCTTCCCAGTAAATGCGCACGGGCCATTCAAAAACCATGGGTCAATCCTTGGTCAGCCCAGCAGGCGCTGCAGGCGCTCCGCCGCTTCCTGCAGTTGTGCCATCGAATTGGCGGTGGAAAAACGCACGAAGCGCTGGGGTTCAAAACTGCCGAAATCGCGCCCTGGCGTCACGGCCAGGTGGGCGCGGCGCATTAGCTCGAAGGCAAAGTCCCAGCTGCCCTCCACCTCCAGCCGGGTGCACGCGCTGCGGCAGTCGGCCCAGGCGTAGAAGGCGCCATCGGGCAGCACGGGCACGCTCAATCCCAGGCGCTGCAGTTCGGGAATGAAGTAGTCGCGCCGGGCCTTGAACTCGGCGCGGCGGCGTTCGTATTCGGCAATGCTGTCCGGCTCGAAACAGGCCAGTGCGGCATGTTGCGAGACGGTCGAGGCGCAGATGAACAGATTTTGCGCCAGGCGCTCGACCACCGGCACCAGCGCTTCGGGCACCACCATCCAGCCCAGGCGCCAGCCGGTCATGTTGAAGTACTTGCTGAAGCTGTTGATGCTGATGATGTTGTCGTCGATGGCCAGCGCCGTGTGGCCGAACTGTTCTTCGTAGGACAGGCCCAGGTAGATCTCGTCGATCAGCGTGATGCCGCCGCGCTCCTGCACCACGTTGTGGATGCGGCGCAGCTCGTCGGGCGCAATCGAGGTGCCCGTGGGGTTGGACGGTGAGGCCAGCAGCACGCCCCGGGTTTTGTCGGTCCACGCGGCGCGCACCTTGTCGGCCGTCAGCTGGAAGCGCTCGTCGGCCGTGGTGGGCACCAGCACCGCCGTGCCCTCGGCCGCGCTCACGAAGTGCCGGTTGCAGGGGTAGCTCGGGTCGGGCATGAGGATTTCGTCGCCCGCGTCCACCAGCGCCAGGCAGGCCAGTTGCAATGCGGCCGAGGCCCCCGCAGTGACCACAATGCGCCGCGCCGGCACGTTGACGCCAAAGCGCTCTTGGTACCAGCCGCTGATGCGCTCACGCAAGGCGTCGAGCCCCAGGGACTGCGTGTACTGCGTGGCACCGGCGGAGATTGCACGTGCCGCAGCCTCTTGCACCAGCGGCGGCGCCGTGAAATCGGGCTCGCCAATGTTCAGAAAGATCATCGGCTCGCGCGTGCCCGCCACCTCGCGTGCCATGGCCTGTGCGGCCTTGGCTACTTCCATCACATAAAAGGGTTCGATGCGGCCGGCGCGGGTGGAGATTTTCATGGGGGAGTGTTCTGGCCCGCGGGTCGCGGGATGCGGGAAAAGGACAGGGCGGGCGGGTGGCCCGCACTGTTCGGTCGTTCAGCCGCGGGGTGTCCCGGCCTTGTCGGCGGCTACTTCGTCGGCGCGCAGCTTGGGGGCCAGGCCGCCGAGTACGCCATTGACATACTTGTGGCCGTCGGTGCCGCCAAATTCCTTGGCCAGCTCAATGCATTCATTGAGCACCACGCGCCAGGGCACGTCCAGGCAGTGCTGGAACTCGTACACGCCCATCCACATCACGGCATGTTCGATGGGCGAGATCTCGGTCATCTTGCGGTCGAGCAGCGGGGTGATGAGCGCATCGAGTTCGGCCGAGGTTTCGATGCAGCCGTGCAGCAGTGCGTCGTAGTGCGCCGCGTCGGCCTTGTGAAAACCGGTCAGGTCGCGCGTGAAGGCGTCAATGGCGGTGGCCTCGTTGCGGCCCACCAGGTGCTGGTAGAGCGCCTGCAGCGCGAACTCGCGGGCGCGGCTGCGGTTGGATTTGGCCGAGGCCTTGCGGGCGCCGGTGCTGGTGACGCCGGGGCGCTTGGCGGCGGGTACCGCAGGGATGTGCTCGCTCATGACAGTTGGTCCAGCAGGTTGGCCATTTCCACGGCGACATAGGCCGCATCACGGCCTTTTTCCGACTGGCGGGCAATGGCCTGTTCCAGGTTCTCGGTGGTGATGATGGCATTGGCCACGGGCACCTGGTAGTCCAGGGAAACGCGCGAGACGCCTGCTCCGGACTCATTGGCCACCAGTTCGAAATGGTAGGTCTCGCCGCGGATGATGCAGCCCAGCGCAATCAGCGCATCGAACTCGTCTTGCTCGGCCAGGGCCTGCAGGGCCACAGGCACTTCCAGTGCGCCGGGAACGAGCACATGCGTGATGTGCTTTTCCTGCACACCCAGGTCGATCAGTGCGCTGCGGCAGGCCGTGGCCAGCGCGTTGGTAATGCCTTCGTTGAAGCGGGCCTGGACGATGCCGATGTGCAGTTTCTTGCCATCGAGCTTGTCCGCTGTTCCTTTGTCTGCGCCAAACATGCTGTTATTCCTTGGGGATGTAACCGGTGATTTCGAGTCCGTAGCCTGCCATGCTGGGCATGCGGCGGGGCTGGCCCATGAGTTGCATCTTGTGCACGCCGCATTCGCGCAGGATTTGCGCGCCCACGCCATAGGTGCGCAGGTCCATGCGGCCGCGTTCGGGCGCCTGGGCGGCGCGGGCCGTGCCTTCAAACTGGGCCAGCAGCTGCGCCGCGCTTTCGCCGCAATTGAGCAGCACGGCAACGCCCTTGCCTTGCTGGTCGATGTACTGCAGGCTGGTGTCCAGGCCCCAGGAGTGCATGGAGCGGTTGACCTCCAGCGTGTCGAGTACCGACAGCGGCTCGTGCACGCGCACGGGCACCACGTCGTCGGCGGCCCATTGGCCCTTGACCAGCGCCAGGTGCACGGCGCCGCTGGGCTTGTCGCGGAAGGCATGCGCGGTGAATGCACCGTAGGGGGTTTGCAGCGCTCGCTTGCCCACGGTTTCGACCAGCGACTCGGTGCGGCTGCGGTGTTCGATCAGGTCGGCAATCGTGCCGATCTTGATGCCGTGCTCGGCCGCGAACACCTGCAGGTCGGGCAGGCGCGCCATGGTGCCGTCGTCTTTCATGATCTCGCAGATCACGGCGGCGGGGCTGCAGCCAGCCATGGCAGACAGGTCGCAACCGGCCTCGGTATGGCCTGCGCGCATCAGCACGCCGCCGTCCACCGCCTGCAGCGGGAAGATGTGGCCCGGTTGCACGAGGTCGCTGGCCAGGCTGTCCTTGGCCACGGCGACCTGCACGGTGCGGGCGCGGTCGGCGGCCGAGATGCCAGTGGTCACGCCTTCGGCTGCCTCGATGGAGACCGTGAAGGCCGTGCTGTACACCGTGCCGTTGCGCGTGGCCATGGGCGGGAGCTTGAGGAACTCGCAACGCTCGCGGGTCAGCGTGAGGCAGATCAGGCCGCGACCAAAGCGCGCCATGAAGTTGATGGCCTCGGGCGTGACATGGTCGGCCGCCAGCACCAGGTCGCCTTCGTTCTCGCGG
>JAPKHH010000164.1:0-5231 GCA_026647025.1 Giesbergeria sp. | reverse complement strand
GCCACACCAACGCCTTCAAGATCAACGAGGACGTGGTCATCCCGCTGCCGCGCATGGCCGAGTACACCGACGGCATCGAGCGCATCAACATCGAGCTGAGCCTGCGCAACAAACTGCGCCTGTGCACCGAACTTGAAGACTTCCTGCGCCGGGGCAACCTGCCCTTGGGCCCGCAGGGCGCGGGCGACGCCGATACCGCCTCGCCCGAAATGCTGCAGGAGCGTGTGGACCAGGCCTTGGTCGTGGTGGAGCAGGCGCGCCAGCTGTGGGCCGGCTGGCTGCAGGATGTGCAGGCACTGTTCCCGCAGTTGCAGGACCACAGCCTGCGCGCCAGCTGGAAGGCGCAGATCCGCGCGCCGCTGCAGGACATCTTCTCGGGCGAGGCCTTTGCGCCGCTGCTGCAGGAGTGCAACGCCATCCACCAGCGCGTGCTCAAGGGCCGGGTGTGGGTGGCCTTGCACATGCACGCGGGCGATGGCAACGTGCACACCAACATTCCGGTCAACAGCGACGACTACGAGATGCTGCAGACCGCGCACGAGGCCGTGGGCCGCATCATGGTGCTGGCGCGCAGCCTGGACGGCGTGATCTCGGGCGAACACGGCATCGGCATCACCAAGCTCGAGTATCTGACCGACGAAGAGCTGCGCCCCTTTGCGCAATACAAGCAGCGCGTGGACCCGAAGGGCCATTTCAACAAAGGCAAATTGCTCCGAAATCAAGAGCATATAGCGCTTGATGGTAGGGCGTTAGAGGCCAAAAACGCCATAAATTCAGAACGGCTGCATGCCGACCTGACCAATGCCTACACGCCCAGCTTCGGGCTCATGGGGCATGAGTCGCTCATCATGCAGCAGAGCGACATCGGCGCCATTGCCGACAGCGTGAAGGACTGCCTGCGCTGCGGCAAATGCAAGCCCGTATGCGCAACCCATGTGCCACGCGCCAACCTGCTGTATTCGCCGCGCAACAAGATTCTGGCCACCTCGCTGCTGGTCGAGGCCTTCTTGTACGAGGAGCAGACGCGCCGCGGCGTCTCCATCAAGCACTGGCAGGAGTTCGAGGACGTCTCCGACCACTGCACCGTGTGCCACAAGTGCTACAACCCCTGCCCGGTGAAGATCGACTTTGGCGATGTCACCATGAACATGCGCAACCTGCTGCGCAAGATGGGTAAAAAAAGCTGGCGTCCCGGCAACAAGCTGGCCATGGCCATGCTCAATGCCACCAACCCCGACACCATCAAGCTGCTGCGTGCGGCCATGGTGGGCGTGGGCTTCAAGGCCCAGCGCATGGCGGTGGACCTGCTGCGCGGCATCTCGCGCCGCCAGACGCAGCGACCGCCCGCCTCGGTGGGCCCGGCGCCTGTCAAGGAGCAGGTGATTCACTTCATCAACAAGAAGCTGCCCGGTGGCCTGCCCAAGAAGACCGCACGTGCGCTGCTCGACATCGAGAACAAGGACTACGTCCCCATCATCCGCAACCCGGCCGCCACCACGGCCGACACCGAGGCCGTGTTCTACTTCCCCGGCTGTGGCTCCGAGCGCCTGTTCAGCCAGGTGGGCCTGGCCACGCAGGCCATGCTTTGGCATGCCGGTGTGCAAACGGTGCTGCCGCCGGGCTACCTGTGCTGCGGCTACCCGCAGCGCGGCAGCGGCATGCTGGACAAGGCCGAGAAGATGATCACGGACAACCGTGTGCTCTTCCACCGCGTGGCCAACACGCTCAACTACCTGGACATCAAGACCGTGGTGGTGAGCTGCGGCACCTGCTACGACCAGCTTCAGGGGTACCAGTTCGACAAGATTTTTCCCGGCAGCCGCATCATCGACATCCACGAATACCTGCTGGAAAAGGGCATCACCCTGCCCGCAGGCCAGGGCGGCTACCTGTACCACGAGCCCTGCCACAACCCCATGAAGCAGGGCGATTCGATGAAGACCGTGCGCGCCCTGGTGGGCGACAAGGTGCTCAAGAGTGAGCGCTGCTGTGGCGAGTCGGGCACGCTGGGCGTGACGCGCCCCGACATCTCCACCCAGGTGCGTTTTCGCAAGGAAGAGGAAATGCGCAAGGGCGAGGCCCAGTTGCGCGCCAGCGGCGCCGTGGGGGCGCAGGACAACGTGAAAATCCTCACCAGCTGCCCCAGTTGCCTGCAGGGCCTCAAGCGCTACGAGGACGACCTGCAGAACGGCCTGCTCGAAGCCGACTACATCGTCATCGAGATGGCGCGGCAAATCCTGGGCGAGAACTGGCTGCCCGAGTATGTGCAGAGCGCCAACCAGGGTGGCATCGAGCGCGTTCTCGTATGACCACGACAGACTGCCCCTTGTGCCGTGAAAGCGGCGGCCCACTTGTCTGGCGCGGGCAGCGCTTGCGCGTGATTCGCGCCGAGGAGCCGGGTTTTCCGGCCTTCTACCGCGTGGTGTGGAACGCGCATGTGGCCGAGTTTTCGGACCTGAGCAGCGCCGACCGCCAGCACTGCATGGAGGCCGTCGCCGTGGTCGAGCAGGCGCTGCGCGACCACCTGGCGCCCACCAAGATCAACCTGGCTGCGCTGGGCAACATGGTGCCGCACCTGCACTGGCATGTGATTGCGCGTTTTGACTGGGACAGCCACTTTCCCGCGCCCGTATGGGCCGCGGCGCAGCGACCCCGAGCTGCGCAGCCGGAAGATGCGCTGCAGGCGCGCCTGCCTGCGATGGAGGCCCACATGCGCCAGGCGCTGGCGCAGTGGGCCGGGTAGCCCGGATCAGGATGGCGATCTACCCCTGATCCGCCATGCGATCAGCGGAGCGAACAAGGTGACGACCAGGACCAGGGGCCAGATGTTGCCGTCCTGGAAGGTGTAGGCCTCCAGCAGCACTGGCCAGGACTTCCCCTGGATGAAATGTCCGAAACCGAACTCGAAGCCCAGCGTCAGCAGCAGCCAGAAGGCGCCCGTCTTCAGCGCGGAGGATGCACGGTGGATGCGCAGCCAGCCGATGCTGGCCAGCGCAACGCCCAGGATCACGAGTGCCAGCAGCGCGCCGCTCAGCACAAAGGCCGGGAGGGTTCCCAGGCGCGGCAGCAGGACGGCCTCCCGCAGCCCGCCGTTCGCGATGGCGCCCAGCAGGATGAGGAACCAGACCGTCAGTGATCTCAGAAGTTGCATATGGGTCTATTGGATGAGGGCCTCGGTTGGCCACCTTGGCGGGATGGTGATGCATGCGACAAGCAGCGCGCTGCAGTGGGACAATGGCAACCGGTTTCGGCAATTCTATTGACAGGTATTTCCCCATGGCAGGTCTGAAAGCGGGCGCGCCCACGCCCCAGTCGATCACGGTGCACGAACAGTCACGCGTGCTGGAGGTGGTGTTTTCCGATGGCGCGGCGTTTCGTCTGCCATTCGAATTGCTGCGCGTGTACTCTCCCTCGGCTGAAGTGATGGGCCACGGCCCGGGACAGGAAGTGCTGCAGGCCGGCAAGCGCGACGTGACCCTGGTGGGGCTCGAGCCCGTGGGCAACTATGCCGTGCAGCCCGCGTTTTCCGATGGGCACGACAGCGGCATTTTTTCGTGGGACTACCTGTACGAACTGGGCCAGCGCCAGGATGCGCTGTGGCAGGCTTACCTCGCCCGGCTGCAGGCCGCCGGAGCCGACCGCGACACGCCCCTGCCGGCCAAAGCGGCGCGCAAATCCGGATCGGGCTGCGCGAGCCATTGATAAGCAAGGCTTTTAAGCTATGTTATTTGTAGCTTGAACCGCTTTGTGGACGGGCGTTACAGCCCCTTTTTCCTTTAAACCAGATAACCAACGGCTTCGCAGGGTTGTCTTGATAACAGATAGCATCCAGACCATGAGTACCACGCATTTCGGATTCCAGTCGGTTGACGAGAAAGACAAGGCACGCCGTGTGCGTGGCGTGTTCGACTCGGTGGCGTCCAAGTACGACGTGATGAACGACCTGATGTCGGGCGGCCTGCACCGCGCCTGGAAGGCCTATACCGTGATGGTGGCCAACCTGCGCGAGGGCAGCCAGGTGCTTGATATTGCCGGGGGCACGGGCGATCTCTCGCTGGCCTTTGCGCGCAAGGTGGGCACCACGGGCCGCGTGGTGCATACCGACATCAACGAAGCCATGCTGCGCGTGGGTCGCGACCGCCTGGTCGATGCCGGTGTGCTGCTGCCCACCCTGGTGTGCGACGCCGAGAGCCTGCCCTTTCCCGACAGCCACTTCGACGTGGTCAGCGTGGCCTTCGGCCTGCGCAACATGACGCACAAGGACGTGGCGCTCCAGGAGATGTGCCGTGTGCTCAAGCCCGGCGGCAAGTTGCTGGTGCTCGAATTCTCCAAGGTGGCCAAGCCCTTGTCCAAGGTCTATGACTGGTACTCGTTCAACATCCTGCCCCGGCTGGGCCAGATGATTGCGGGCGATGCCGACAGCTACCGCTACCTGGCCGAATCCATCCGCATGCACCCGGGCCAGGAAGAACTCAAGTCCATGATGCACCGCGCCGGGTTTGGCCATGTGGATTACCACAACATGACGGGCGGTGTTGTCGCCCTGCACGCCGGTATCAAGTGTTGAAAACCAGGAGACTCCAGACATGAAAAAACTCTTGCCTGCCCTGTTCGTGGCCCTCCTGATGGTGCTGCACCCCGATACCGAGGCCCGGCGCATGGGGGGCGGCAAATCATTCGGCCAGCAGTCGAGCAATGTGACGCAGCGCAATGCAGCGCCTGCAACGCCTGCCGGGCCCACACAGAACGCCGCCGCTGCCAAACCCGGCGCGCCTGCGGCGGCTCCTGCGGCTGCAGCGCCCAAGAAGCCCTGGGGTGCCATGCTGGGCGGCCTGGCCGCAGGCCTGGGCCTGGCCTGGCTGGCGCATTCGCTGGGTCTGGGGGCCGGCTTTGGCCAGTTCCTGCTGATCGCCCTGCTGGCCATGGCGGCTTTTGCTGTGTTCAAGATGGTCATGCGTTCGCGCAAGGGGGTGGGCGCAGGCCAGGGCGGCGCGCCGTTTGCCTTCCAGGGTGCCGGTGCAGCGAACCCCGCCGACGCCCATGCGCCCAAGGACTACAGCCCCGACAAGGTCGGCAACGATGCATCGGCGCGGCCGTGGGAGCGCAGCGTGGCGATGTCCGAGCGGTCCCAGGCAGCCTGCAGCGTGATGAAATTGCGCTTGGCCGCTTCGGTGAAGCCCGCCACATCAAAACCCTCGGGCACGCCCCAGTTCTGCGACCCGGCCAGGGCC
>JAPKHH010000163.1:0-5241 GCA_026647025.1 Giesbergeria sp. | reverse complement strand
TGCGGTGAATGGAATGGATGGGGTGGACATGCAGGGGCTGGCGGGACAATAACGCAATCGGGTTGCATTATGCCCTGCCCCTGCCCCTGCCCCTGCCCCTGCCCCTGCCCCTGCCCCTGCAGCCGTCAGCGGCTATTTGAGGAAGCGCGCAAAGGTCTGGCGGAACTTGACCACCTTGGGGCCGACCACATACGCGCAATAACCCTGTGACGGGTTGCGGGCGTAATAGTCCTGGTGGTAGTCCTCGGCCGGCCAGTAGTTCTGCAGGGGCTGCACCTCGGTGGTGAGGGGTGCGCCAAACAGCTTGTCCTGGGACATTTCGCGCAGCAGGTCTTCGGCCACCTGGCGGTGCGCGGGATCTTCGTAGTAGATGCCGCTGCGGTACTGGGTGCCTACGTCGTTGCCCTGGCGGTTGAGCGTGGTGGGGTCGTGCGTGGCGAAGAAGATTTCCAGGATCTCGCGCACCGAGAGGATGGCGGGGTCAAACCGCAGCCGCACCACCTCGGCGTGGCCGGTGCTGCCGGTGCACACCTGCTCGTACCGGGGGCGTTCCACGTGGCCGTTGCAGTAGCCGCTTTCCACGTCGGTGATGCCGCGCACGCTGTCAAACACGGCTTCGGTACACCAAAAGCACCCACCGCCCAGCGTGATGACGGATTCTTTTGCCGCGGTGGCGGGGCCGGGTTGATTGCTTGCGATATCCATGGCGTCAGTTTCCTTGCGATAGGGTGGGTTTCACAGGGCGGGATGCCATTCGGTGACACGCACCAGGGCAGGGTTGTTGGCATGGTCCACCAGCATGCACCGCACCCTCTCCTGCCACAGGCGGGCAAACTGCGCCAGTTCGTCGCTGCTGGCCTGCTCGGAGAACGCCTTGGCCATCAACGGCGGCATCGCGTCCGGCCAGGGCACGACCGCGTTGTCGAAATGCACCATGACGGCTTTGCCCGTATCGCGGCGGCGCATGCCCAGAACGCCGTCCACGTCGGCGCCAAAGGCCAGCAGGTTCTTGCGTGCAAAAAGGGCCCGCTTGCCCGCACCCGGAAACCCTGTTTCCCCGGCGGCACCCGTGACCAGCTGCACGACCGAGGCGATGACACCTGTCACGCCACTGCCCGGCGCATCGCGCATGAAGACTTCCACATCGCCGCGCACAGGCGTCTCGGTGCCATAGAGTGCGCGCAGGCCATGCAGGGCCATCAGGTAGGCACCCGCCACGGTGGGGCACGAGTGGCCTGCAAGGCGCACCACGTCGGCATAGCGGTATTCGATCAGGCCCTGGCGTGCGGCGCCCAGAAACCGGGCCAGCGGGTCATACACCGTCACAACGGGCGCCTCGGCGTAGAACGCCGGGAATTCCTGGTCTCGCAGTTCGACTGTCATGGCGCCTTCTCATTCGTGTTGGCGGCACAGTGCGTGCCGAGGGCAAATCGTAAACATTTCTCTCGGCATGCCTGCAATGGGGCTATTGCCTGCCTACTGCTGGATTGACCCCCATGGGTGGTTTTGCTACATTACTAACCAGTCAGTCAGTAAATAAATACGTGTCCACCTCCGCCCCGACCACCCCACCTGCGCCCAAGCGCGAGCGCCGCAAAGAGGCCCGCCCTGGCGAGCTGCTGGAGGCCGCGCTCGCCCTGTTCGTGGAAAAGGGCTATGCCGCCACCAAGGTGGACGAGGTGGCCGCGCGCGCCGGGGTGTCCAAGGGCACGCTGTTTCTGTACTTTCCCAGCAAGGAAGAGCTGTTCAAGGCCGTGGTGCGCGAAAGCATCGTGGGTCGGTTTGGCGAATGGGAGCAGGAACTGGCGCAGTTCCAGGGCAGCACGGCCGACATGCTGCGCTACAGCTACATCACCTGGTGGGAAAACATCGGCTCCACGCGGGCCTCGGGCATCACCAAGCTCTTGCTCAGCGAGGCGGGCAACTTCCCCGAACTCACCCTGTTCTACCAGCGCGAAGTGATCGAGCCCGGCCAGCAACTGATCCGCCGCGTGCTGCAACGTGGCATCACGCGGGGCGAGTTCCGGGCCATCAACCTGGACTACGCCGTCTATGCCGTGCTGGCGCCCATGATCTTTCTGATGCTCTGGAAGCACTCCATTGGCGCCTGCGTGCCCAATTCCATGGCTTTTGATCCCCAGGCCTATATCCACAGCCAGGCCGACAGCCTGCTGTATGGCCTGCTGGCCCGCACCGAGCCCGCACCCCCTCTTCCCTCTGACTGATTCACATACCATGAAACGCTGGATTTCCTGGATGGCAGCCGCCATCATCGTCGTGCTGGTTGCGGGCGGCGCCTTGCGCGCCATTTCTGCTCGCCAGGCGAAGCAGACGGCACTGGCCGAGTCCACCGCTACCACCCGCCAGGTGGTGATGGACATTGCGCCCGAAGAAGTCAGCCCGGTGCGCAGGCAGAACCTGTCGCTCGACATTCCCCTCTCGGGCAGCCTGCGCGCCGTGCAGACGGCCACCATCAAGGCCCGTGTGGCCGGTGAACTGCAGGGGTTGACCCTGCGCGAGGGCGATACCGTGCGTGCAGGCCAGGAAGTGGCCCGCACCGACCCCACCGAATCGAACGCCCGCTTGCGCCAGGCCCAGCAACAGGCCGATGCGGCCCGCACGCAGGTGGACATCAGCCAGCGCCAGTTTGCCAACAACCGTGCGCTGGTCGACCAGGGCTTCATCTCGCCCACCGCGCTCGATGCGTCGAAAGCCAGCCTGCAGGGGGCCCAGGCGTCGTACCAGGCAGCGCAAGCCGCCGCCGATGTGGCGCGCAAGGCCGTGGCCGATACCGTGCTGCGCAGCCCCATCGACGGGCAGGTGGCCCAGCGCCTGGCCCAGAACGGCGAACGTGTGGCCGTGGAGGCCCGC
The DNA here is from genome assembly GCA_026647025.1 of Giesbergeria sp. Taxonomy (GTDB): domain Bacteria; phylum Pseudomonadota; class Gammaproteobacteria; order Burkholderiales; family Burkholderiaceae_C; genus Simplicispira. Next base: position 2,370 of record JAPKHH010000163.1, on the reverse strand, counting down.
ATTCTGGAGGTGGTCGACCTCTCGCGCCTGGAGCTGGAAGCCCTGATGGGGCCCGCCGACTCCGTGGCCGTGCGCCTGGGGCAAAAGGCCACTTTGCGGGTAGAAGGCCGCAGCGACCCGCTGGAGGCCACCGTGGTGCGCATCAACCCCAGTGCCCAGGCGGGAAGCCGCTCGGTGCCGGTGTACCTGGCCATCGACAACCGCCAACCCATGGCCGCGCTGCGCCAGGGTCTGTTTGTGCAGGGCACTCTGGCCGTGGGCCGTGCCGAGCGGCTGACCGTGCCACTCGATGCCGTACGCACCGACAAGCCCCTGCCCTATGTGCAGGTGGCCGACAACGGTCGCGTCGCGCACCGCAACGTACAGACAGGTCAACGCATGCAGGTAGACAACCAGACCGTGGTGGCCATTGAAGGCGTGCCCGAGGGAACGCTGGTGCTGGCCGGGCGCGTGGGCACCCTGCCCGAGGGCACGGTGCTGCGCCTGCCCGGCAGCCAGGCAGCCCCCGCCGCTGCGGCCAGCACGCCCGCTGCCGCCAAACCCTGACCCCCAGGACGACACACCATGTGGTTTACCAAGGTCAGTCTGAAAAATCCGGTGTTTGCCACCATGGTCATGCTGGCCTTTGTGGTGCTGGGCGTGTTCTCGTACCAGCGCCTGAAGGTGGACCAGTTCCCGGAGATCGACTTCCCGGTGGTGGTGGTCACGGCCGACTACCCCGGTGCCTCGCCCGAGATCGTGGAGAGCGAGGTCACCAAGAAGATCGAGGAAGGCGTCAACTCCATCGCGGGCATCAACGCCCTGACCTCGCGCAGCTATGAGGGCTCGGCGGTTGTCATCATCGAGTTCCAGTTGCACATCGATGGCCGCAAGGCCGCCGAAGACGTGCGCGAAAAGGTGGCCACCATCCGCACCCAGCTGCGCACCGAGGTCAAGGAACCGCGCGTGCTGCGCTTTGACCCGGCCAGCCGCCCGGTATGGTCGCTGGCCGTGCTGCCCGATGGCGACGAGGCCACCCACCAAAGTGCGGTGGAATTGACCACCTGGGCCGACCAGACGCTGAAAAAACGCCTGGAAAACGTGCGCGGCGTGGGCGCCGTGACGCTGGTGGGCGCCACCAAGCGCGAGATCAACATCTACCTGGACCCCAAGGCGCTGGAGGCCTACGGCATCACCCCCGAACAGGTGGCGCAGGCCGTGCGCACCGAGAACCAGGACCTGCCGTTGGGCTCGGTGCGCTCGCTCACGCAGGACCGCATGGTGCAGATCGACGCCCGCATGCAGCGCCCCGAGGACTTTGGCCGCATCATCGTGGCACGCCGGGGCGGCCAGCCGGTGCGTGTGGACCAGATCGCCCGCGTGCAGGACGGCCCGCAGGAGGCCGAAAGCCTGGCCCTGTACAACGGCGAACGCACGCTGCTGCTGCAGGTGCAAAAGGCCCAGGGCGAAAACACCATCGACGTGGTCGATGGCCTGAACGCCGCCGTGCAAACGCTGCGCAAGGAACTGCCCCCCGGCGTGCGGCTGGAGACCATTGGCGACAGCTCGCGCCCCATCCGCGTGGCCGTGAACAACGTGCGCCAGACGCTGATCGAGGGCGCCATCCTCACGGTGCTGATCGTGTTTCTGTTCCTCAACTCGTGGCGCTCGACCGTCATCACGGGGCTGACGCTGCCGATTGCGCTCATCGGCACCTTTTTGTTCATGCACATGTTCGGCTTCACCATCAACATGATCACGCTGATGGCGCTGAGCCTGTGCGTGGGCCTGCTGATCGACGACGCCATCGTGGTGCGCGAGAACATCGTGCGCCATGTGCAGATGGGCAAGGGGCCCTACGCAGCGGCCATGGACGGCACGCAGGAGATCGGCCTGGCGGTGCTGGCCACCACGCTGTCCATCGTGGCGGTGTTTCTGCCCATTGGCTTCATGGGCGGCATCATCGGCAAGTTCTTCCACGAGTTTGGCATCACCATCGTCGCAGCGGTGCTGATCTCGATGTTCGTGAGCTTCACGCTCGATCCCATGCTGTCGTCCGTGTGGCACGACCCCAGCATCCATGCCCACGGCCAGAAGGTGACTCCGGTCACCTTCTACGACAAGACCATTGGCCGCGTGACGGGCTGGTTCGACCATGCCACCGACGCCCTGGCCGAGTTCTACCAACGGCTGCTGCGCTGGTCTCTGGTGCACAAGCTCAAGACCATGGCGCTGGCGCTGGGCATCTTCGTGCTCAGCGTGTTCATGGTGCCCATGCTGGGCACGGAGTTTGCGCCCAAGGCCGACTTTTCCGAGACCATGGTGAACTTCTACGTGCCGGTGGGCGCCTCCATTGAGGCCACCGAGATGAAGACCCGCCAGGTCGAGGCC
>JAPKHH010000162.1:0-5250 GCA_026647025.1 Giesbergeria sp. | reverse complement strand
CCAGGTGGCCATCCTGCCCATGGGTTTTTGCTACCCCGGCACGGGCCGCTCGGGCGACCTGCCGCCGCGCCCCGAATGCGCCCCGGCCTGGCGCCAGTCGCTGCTGGGCCATTTGCCGCACCTGCGCCTGACGCTGGTGCTGGGTCAGTACGCGCTGGCCTGGCATCTGCCAGGCCACCGGGGCACGCTCACCGGCGCCGTGCACCAATGGCGCAACCACGGCCCTGCCCTGCTGGCCCTGCCGCACCCCAGCCCGCGCAATAACGGCTGGCTGCGAAACAACCCGTGGTTTGAGGAAGAACTGCTGCCAGAGCTGCGTGCACGGGTCGCCCTGGCATTGCGGGGGCCGGCCTGAACAAGCGCTCGGCTATTGCTTGAGCACATCCACCCCTGCCGGGGGCTTGAACTGGAAGGTGGCAGCAGGCAGCGAGAGATTGGCCTGCAGATTGGCAAAGCGGATGACCGAGCGCTGACCAAAGCTGTCAAGAATCTCCAACACTTCGAGCTGGTCGCCACGCAAGCCCACGCGCACGTTCTGCAACTGCCCGTCCCGGGACTTGGGCGTGGCCTGCACCCACTGCAGGCCCTCGCGCTCAGGCGCGGATTCGAGCGAAAAGTCGGCACGCAAGGCCCGCAGATCAGGAGCCGAAGCCAGCAAGGCCGCCGGTGTGTTGCCCAAGGCCTGCGCCTGCGGACGCTGGGTGACCTGGTTCAGATCCACGTCGTAGAACCACAACGTCTGGCCGTCCGCCACGATGGTCTGCTCGAACGGCTTCCTGTAGTCAAAGCGAAAACGCCCCGGGCGCTGAAACGCGAAGCTGCCGCTCGACGTCTTCTGGCGCGCAGGCTGGCCGTCCTTGCCCGGTGTGGTCACCACCTGGGTAAATTCGGCCCGCGCAGCCTGGGTGCCCTGCATGAAAGACTCAAGGCTTTTGAGGCCATCAGCGCTTGCCAGTTGTACGGTAGCAGCTATAAATAAAGTAGCAAAAATACGTTTCATCAAAACTCCGTGCCGGGCTTGGCTACTCGCTGCGTGCAGGTACCAGCACTTCGCGCTGGCCGCTGGTGGTCAGCGCGCTCACCAGGCCAGCCTTTTCCATGTCTTCGAGCAGGCGCGCCGACCGGTTGTAGCCGATGCGCAGCTTGCGCTGCACGTAGGAAATGCTGGCCTTGCGGTCCTTGAGCACCACTTCGACGGCCTGGTCGTACATGGGGTCCTTTTCACCCCCATCGCCGCCGCCCTCGCCATTGAGATCGCTGTCACCGTCCACGGTTCCGCCCTCAAGCACCCCTTCGATGTAGTCCGGCTCCCCTTGCTGCTTGAGGTAATTGACGACACGGTGTACTTCCTCGTCCGACACGAAGGCGCCGTGCACACGGATCGGCAGGCCGGTGCCGCTGGCCATGTAGAGCATGTCACCCATGCCCAACAGGGCTTCGGCGCCCATCTGGTCCAGAATGGTGCGGCTGTCGATTTTGGAGCCCACCGAAAAGGCGATGCGGGTAGGGATGTTGGCCTTGATCAGCCCGGTAATCACATCCACGCTGGGGCGCTGCGTGGCCAAAATAAGGTGAATGCCCGCCGCCCGCGCCTTTTGTGCGAGGCGCGCAATCAGCTCTTCGATTTTCTTTCCCACCACCATCATCAGGTCGGCCAGTTCGTCGATGACCACCACGATGTGCGGCAGGCGCTGCAAAGGCTCGGGCTCTTCGGGCGTGAGGCTGAAGGGGTTGTAGATGAACTCCTCGCGCGCCTTGGCTTCGTCGATCTTGACGTTGTAGCCCGCCAGGTTGCGCACACCCAGCTTGGACATCAGCTTGTAGCGGCGCTCCATCTCGCCCACGCACCAGTTCAGCCCGTGCGCAGCCTGCTTCATGTCGGTCACCACGGGTGCCAGCAGGTGCGGAATGCCTTCGTAGACCGACATTTCCAGCATCTTGGGGTCGATCATCAGCAGGCGCACGTCCTTGGCCTCGGCCTTGTAGAGCAGCGACAGAATCATGGCGTTGATCCCCACCGACTTGCCCGAACCGGTGGTACCCGCCACCAGCACATGCGGCATCTTGGCCAGGTCAGCCACCACCGGGTTGCCCACGATGTCCTTGCCCAGGCCCATGGTGAGCATGCTTTTGGCCTCGTGGTACACCTGCGAACCCAGAATCTCGCTCAGCTTGATGGTCTGTCGCTTGGCATTGGGCAGTTCCAGCGCCATGTAGTTCTTGCCGGGTATCGTCTCCACCACGCGGATCGAGACCAGGCTCAAGGACCGCGCCAGGTCCTTGGCCAGGCCCACCACCTGCGAGCCCTTGACGCCCGTCGCCGGTTCAATCTCGTAGCGCGTGATCACCGGGCCCGGCATGGCCGCCACCACACGCACTTCCACGCCAAAGTCCTTGAGCTTCTTCTCGATCAGGCGGCTGGTCATCTCCAGCGTTTCGGGCGACACCGTTTCCTGGCGTTGCTGCGCACCGTCGAGCAGCGCCACCAGGGGCAGGCTGCTGTCGGGCATGTCGGTGAACAGCGGTTTCTGGCGCTCCTTCACCACGCGCGCACTTTGCGGCACGTCGACCAGGACGGGTTCGATGATCTGGATCGGCTGCGGGTGATGCACCTCGATCTCGGCGCGCTCCTCGAAAACCACCTCGGCCCGCTCACGGGCTGCGCGCTTGCCTTCGGCCAGGTCTTTGGCCACCTCGCGCCGGGAACGGCCCGACTGCACCAGTGCGTCGATGCGGGCACCCAAGCCTTCGGCGACATGTCCCCACGAAAAGCGAAACACCAGCGAAGCCCCCAACACGGCCAGCACGATACAGGCCAGGCCCGAGCCCGTAAAACCCAGCCAGCGCATGCTGGCAGGCCCCACCAGATACCCCAGCACACCGCCGGCGTGGCCCGGCAAGGCCGCCTCGAAACGGTACAGGCGCGACCACTCCAACGCTGTGCTGGCACACAGCAACAACACCAGACCCATCCAAAAAAGCGCCCGCCACACCAGCGGATGGCTGGCGGCAATGGCTGGCGGCACTTCGCCCCCGCGCATCCAGTGCGCGAGCGAGGACAACCAGGCGCGCACCCCCGCCGCGACACACCACCAGACAGAAAAGCCCAACACAAAATAGCTGCCATCGGCCAGCCAGGCCCCCAGGCGGCCCACCCAGTTACGCACCAACACGGCGCCGCCCACGCCTGAAGTCGACCATGCGGGGTCCATGGGCGAATAGCTCAACAAGGCCAGCAACCAGAAAACCAGGGCCAGCAGGCCCAGCACCAGCCCCATTTCATGGCCAAAACGGGCCCCTACGGTGCGTGCGGCGGACTTGTCGCCAGAAGATGCATTCAGTGTATTCAGGGAATAGGTCATAAGCGTGCGGGCGAAGCTTACCCCATGGCTCCCTGCCTGCGCAGGGCGCCTGGGTGGGGATCAGCTGAGTGTCGCCAGGCGGTTTTTCAAAACCATTGCGCCGGACGGCAGGGTCTGGATGAAGCCCCGCGCCTCCAGGTCTTTCATCACGCGGCTGACCATCTCGCGCGAGGCACCGATGGTTTTGGCCAGGTCCTGGCGCGAGACCTTGCCCATAATCACCTGCTGCCCCTGGGCATCGGTCTCGGCTTCTTCCAGCAGAGCGTGGGCCACCCGCCCGTACACATCGAGCAAGGCCAGCGACTCGATCTTGCGGTCGGCCTGGCGCAGGCGCTTGACCAGACCGCGCATCACCACCAGAGACATGGCGGTGTTCTCGCTCAGGCAGCGGGTAAATTCTGCGCGCTCCAACTGCAGCACATCGGTCTGCACCTCGGCCCGCACGGTCGCGCTATGGGGTTCGTTGTCGATGATGCTCATCTCGCCCAGGTAGTCGCCCTGCACCAGCGTGGCCAGAATCACCTCGCGCCCGCGGTTGTCAGCCGCCGTGACACGGGCACGCCCGGTCAGCAGCAGGTAGAGCGCATCAGATTTCTGGCCCTGCTCCACCAGCACCTCGCCACGCTTGAAGCGGCGCTTGACCACGGCGCTGCCAATGGCTTCGGCCTGCGCCACCGTCAAACGGGAAAAAAGGGGAACACGGCGCAACAGATCCAGATTCGACAACATCGCCATCGCAACATCTCCTTGCAAAAAACCGTCGGCACGGACGGCCATTGGATTTTTCAATCTCCGTGACAGAAACGGGAATTGGGTGTGCCTGCCGCCACTTGGTTGATACTTGGAGCTTCATCCCCAAAATGGGCTGACACCTTCTTCTTTCATGCGCCGTGGGCGCACAAACCCGAGCTTTTACCATGTCCACCCCCCAGCACGCCAAAGTTCTCATCCTCGGCTCCGGCCCTGCAGGCTATACCGCCGCCATTTACGCGGCCCGCGCGAACCTGAACCCGGTGCTGATCACCGGCATGGCCCAGGGGGGACAGCTCACCACCACCACTGAAGTGGACAACTGGCCCGCCGACGTGCATGGCGTGCAGGGCCCCGCGCTGATGCAGCGTTTCCTGGAACACGCCGAGCGCTTCAAGACGCAGATCATCTTCGACCATATCAACAAGGTGGACTTCAGCCAGCGCCCCTTCACGCTCACGGGCGACAGCGGCCAATACACCTGCGACGCCCTCATCATCGCAACCGGCGCATCGGCCAAATACCTGGGCCTGCCATCCGAGGAGGCCTTCATGGGCAAGGGCGTTTCAGGTTGCGCCACCTGCGACGGCTTCTTCTACCGGGACCAGGATGTCTGCGTGGTCGGCGGCGGCAATACCGCCGTGGAAGAAGCCCTGTACCTGTCCAACATCGCCAGCAAGGTCACGCTGGTGCACCGGCGCGACAAGTTCACGGCCGAGCCCATCCTGGTGGACCACATGATGGAGAAGGTTGCCGCAGGCAAGATCGAGCTCAAGACCTTCCACACGCTGGACGAAGTGCTGGGTGATGATTCCGGCGTCACCGGCATCCGCATCAAGCATGTCAAGGACGGCTCGACGCAGGACATCGCGTTGCAAGGCTGCTTCATTGCCATTGGCCATGCGCCCAACACCGACATCTTCCAGGGCCAGCTGGACATGGAAGGCGGCTACATCGTCACCCGTGGCGGGCTCAAGGGCTTTGCCACGCAAACATCGGTCCCCGGCATCTTTGCTGCAGGCGACGTGCAGGACCACATCTATCGCCAGGCCATCACCAGCGCCGGCACGGGCTGCATGGCCGCCCTGGATGCCCAGCGCTTTCTCGACCAAGGCAGCTGATCTGCGAAGCGCGCTAT
>JAPKHH010000161.1:0-5350 GCA_026647025.1 Giesbergeria sp. | reverse complement strand
GGCGCACCGGGTGAGGGCAGTGGGGCGCGTCCCTCTTGCCCCGGGGCCACGTTGGGGATGCGGCGGGGCTGTTCAGCGCGGGGTCAGTGGATCGCCGCCGCCACGATGATGCTGATCCCCAGGCACATGGCCGCCACCACCAGGGCCAGGGCCCGGTTCTGTTTTTCGACGATTTCGCGCCACAGGTCGTAGGGCGTGATCTTGTCCACGATGACAAAGCACAGCCAGAAGATGACCACGCCGATCAGCGCGTAGAGCATGGACCCGAGAAAGGCCGCAGGCCGGAGCCATTCGATTCCCATCATGATGTGTTCTCCTTGAGGTTTACTTGTGCCCACCGCCGGTGGAAAAGCCACCGAACGAGCCGCTGGAACTGCGGTAACCGCCCCCGGGCGAGCCCGAGCAGTTCGACAGCAGCACCAGCAGGATGATGAGCACCACGGCGATGAGGATGAGTGTGCCGCAGCCCAGGCCCTTGGCCGCCACGAAGGGGCCGGGGTCGTCGCGCTGGAGCAGGTCTTTCTTGTCGTCGAGCTTGAAGGCCTTGACCACCGTGTCGCTGGCCAGCTTGTCGCCCGCCGACCAGGTCAGTTCGTTCTTGCTCTGCTCCATCGACAGCAGGCCCTTGGCACTGGCGAAATCGCGGTTGGAGGTTTTTTGCCCGCGCTCGACCTGCCAGTAGAACTCGCCCAGCACGTAGGTGGTTTCGGCCTCGTAGGTGTACTTGAGCTGGTAGGTGCTGCCCATGTACTTGGCGGTGCGTCCGTTGGCCGCCATTTGCGGGGCGCCGGTGGTGGGGCGCACCATGCTCCAGCCGTCTTCGGCATCGACCAGAAAGGCAAAACCGCGCTTCTGGTTGTAGAGCAGGTATTCGCTCCAGCCAAAGTGCTCGTCGTCGCCCGGCTCCACGCCCATGCGGTGCTGGAAACCCACCACCTGCCAGTGCACGCCCTGGAGCTGGCCCTTGCTGCCCAGCGGGATGATGGGGCGCACGGGCTCGTCCTGCTCGGCCGAGCGCAGCTCGCCGCCCACGCCGCTGCTGAGGTCGATGATGCTGGCGCACGAGCCGCAGGTGATGCTTTTGGTGGTGCTCAGTTGTACCTGCACGGGCGCGCCGCAGTGCGGGCAGTTGAACTGGCGGCCTTTCTCGTCCTTGGCCGATTCGTCCTTGAGGCCTTGCAGCTGCAGGTCTTCGAGCAGCACGGACTTGCCGCGTTCGACGTGGGGTGGCTGGTGGCCGTAGTCGATGCTGAGCACTTCGCCGTCTTCGCTGCGCAGCTCGACCATATCGAACGGCTGGCCCAGCGCCGGCAGCTTGGGCAGTTCGCCCTGGGCCGAGATCAGGCTGGCCTGGCCGCTGAAGGCCACGCTGTAGGGCTTGCCGTTGATGGCGGTGGTGCTGCCCACGCGAAAGCGGCTGGCCTCGGGCAGCTCGCGCCCCGGGTCCATGGGGCGGGTGAAGACGTAGCTGCCGTTGTCTTCGCCCAGGCTGGCCATGGTGCCGTCCTGCAAAAAGGCGATCCATTCGGTCCAGACACCGGCTTCGTTTTTGTATTGCAGGCGGCCGATCAGCGTGAACGGGTGCTCTTTGCCGTCCAGCGTGATGCGCCCGCTGGCCATGAGCTGCAGTGGGCTGTGGTCGTCGAACAGCTCGGCCATCTTGCCCAGGCGCTGCAGCACGTCGCCGCTGCGCACCACGGTGCTTTGGCAGAAGCCGCAGACGGCGTGCGTGGATTGCGCGCTTTTGAATTCGACCGGCGCGCCACAGCCAGGGCAGGGCGCGCGGTAGTAACGCTGGGTGGGGTCGGTCGCCATCAGGGGTGGGCCGACAGCGTTGATGGGTCTGGTATTTGAAGCTTTTTTGGCCTCTGACGCTTATCCATCAAGCGCTGCTAGCTATTTTTTCAATAGCTAACGGTTTACACCAGTTTCTTGAGCAGTTCGACCTTCTTGGCGTCGAACTCCTCCTGCGTGAGGATGCCCTTGGACTTGAGTTCGCCCAGCTTTTCCAGCGTGGCCATCACCTCGTCGGGCCGCACGCCCGCCGGTGCGACCGCTGCAGCGGCAGCGCCCGCAGCCTGCGCCGCGGTGCCGCCACCGCCTTGCAGGCCTTGCTGGAGATTTTGCGCCAGCACCTGGCCCAGCGCCACACCGGCGCCCAGGCCCATGGCGTCGCCGGCAATGCCGCCGCCACCGCTGCCCGAGCCTTCGGCAAACTTGGGAATGGCCTGCGCCGTCTGGTACTGCATGAACTTGCCCATGTCGTTGCCGACCATGCCCATGCCGATCTTCTGGTCCAGGATTTTCTGCAGTTCTTCGGGCAGGGAGACGTTCTGTACCGTCAGGCTCTCGATGGTCAGGCCGATCTTGGCAAAGTGGGGGGTCAGCTCCTTGGCCAGCGCGTCGGCAAACATGACCTGGTTGGCCGCCAGGTCCAGAAACGGCAGACCGCTGCCCGCAATGGCGTTGCTGATGTTCTGCAGCACCATGCCGCGCAGCTGGCCTTCCAGGTCGCCTGCGGGGTAGGACTCGCGCGTGCCCGAGATTTCGGTGTGGAACAGCTTGGGGTCGGCAATGCGGTAGGCGTAGTTGCCGAACGCACGCAGGCGCACGGCGCCAAAGTCCTTGTCGCGGATGGTGATGGGCTGCGGCGTGCCCCACTTCTGGTCGATCTGCTGGCGCGTGCTGAAGAAGTACACGTCGCTCTTGAAGGGCGACTGGAACAGCTTGTCCCAGTTCTTCAGGTAGGTGAGCACCGGCAGCGTCTGCGTGGTCAGCTTGTAGGTGCCGGGGCCGAACACGTCGGCCACCTGGCCTTCGTTGACGAAGACGGCCATTTGCGACTCGCGCACCACCAGCGTGCCGCCGTTCTGGATTTCCATGCCCGCCATCGGATAGCGCCAGGCCAGCGTGCCGTCGCCGTCCTCGGTCCACTCGAGGATGTCGATGAACTGTTTCTTGATGAAGTCCATGAGGGCCATGTGTGCTCCCGGTTGCGGTGGAAAGAAGGAAAGAGGGTGGCCGAACATCATAGCAACCGTACATGGCGCAGGGCGCGGCGCGGCAGGCGTTTTCGTGAACAAGTTCCTGTCCAGGCCCTGGTTTTGGCCATGGCGGCGGTAGTCAGATTCAATGGCGCGCTCAATCAAGAATGATTATCATTTGCACAAGCCCGACCGATCGGAGGGCCGTCATCCAGGAGAACACCATGTCCCGCATCCGCCGCGCCGCCCGCCAGAACAAGACCATGCTGCTCAAGACCGGCAGCTACTACCTGATCCACATCACCGTCGCCGCCTTGGTGGCCTATGCGGTCACCGGCAACCTGATTGCCTCGCTCACGCTCAGCCTGCTGGAGCCTACGGTGCAGGCATTCGCCTTCTTCTTCCATGAAAAAGCCTGGGAGCGCGCCGGGCGCAAGGCCAGTGCATCTGCGGCCAACGCCGCCGCACCGCAGGGCGCGCCGCTTATGCCTGCGTGTTGAGCAGCGCGCCCAGCATGCGATCTTCGGTCTGGAGGGTTTTCAGGTTGGCCTTGAAGGCGTAGGCGGCCGACATCTGTTCCACCGCTTCCTGCTCCAGCGCCACACCCTCCCGGGGTTCACGCTGCACGCTGGCGCGCACGCCGCCCTGCTCGGGCTGCGCCTGCAGGGCCACCGACTGGCGGCGAAACGCAGGCGTGTTCATGTTGGCCACGTTGTGCGCCGAGGCATCCAGCCGCAGTTGCGCGGCCTGCAGGCCGGAAGTTGCAATGGAGGAAATGCTGGACATGGAGGGCCTCGCGGGATGGGGCTGGAAAGTGCCCATTGTGGACCGGTCGGAAGCAGGCTGCAAGACGCTGCACAGGTGCTCAGCCATGCGCTTCCAGCAGGCACTGCGCAAAAGCCTGCGCCGCGCGCGGCGGTTGGGGTGATTTGCGCAGCACACTGACGAACTGGCAAGGGTAGAAGAACTGCGCAGGCAGCACGGCCTGCATCAGCCCCTGGCGCTCGAAGCTCTCGGCGTAGTGGTCGGGCAAAAAGCCCAGGTAGCGGCCCGAGAGAATGAGCGTGGCGATCGACTCCTGGTCAAAACCCGTGGCTTTGCGGGGCAGGCGGGCGCCGTGGCTCAGTTCCATATTGGGCGAGTGGTAGCCCAGCCCGGCAAACTGCCAGGCGCGCAGGGCGTCCCAGGTCAGCGCGGCGTGGTCAGCGCCAAACAGCGGGTGGCGCGCGCCGCAATACAGCAGCATGGTCTCGGTGAACAGGTTGGCGTACACCAGGCTTTGCGAGGCCCGGTGCGCGGGAATGATGCCGACGTGAAAGCTCCCGTCCATCAGGCCGCGCTCGATCGCCGGGATGCTGGCCACGTGCATCTGCAGGCTGACCTCGGGCGCCTGCGCGGCAAAGCGCGCAATGGCCTCGCCAATGTGCGCGGCCGGGTTGCTGGCGGTCTTGTCGAACACCGCCACGTCCAGGCGCCCGCCCATGCGGCGGTGGATGTCGTCAATGCTGCTGCGAAACGCATCCACGGCCGACAGCAGGCGCAGGGTTTCGTCGTACACGCGCTGGCCCTCGGCTGTCAGCGCAAAACCGGCCCGGCCCCGGCGGCACAGCGTCAGCCCCAGGCGCGTCTCCAGGTCTTTCATGTGGCGGCTGACGGTACTGGTGCCGATGTTCAGTTCCAGCTCGGCGGCCGACAGCCCGCCGCATTCCGCCACGGCCTTGAACACCTGCAGCAGCCGCAGGTCCATGTCGCTGAGCTGGCCGAGCACGGCGCGGTGTTTGGTGGGTGCTGGTTTTACTTGCATAAATCGCCAAGTAAACATTGATATTTGTTGATATGAGAGATTAACAGCTGCGTCAACAATGTCCAGTCTTGGGCGCAGCTGCCCTTGCCGCACATCCACAGGAGACACCCCATGAGCTTTGTCCTCACCGATCCCCCGCTTGACGCCGCGCCGCGCATGGATGCCGCCTGGCTCGATGCCTATTGGATGCCCTACACGGCCAACCGCCAGTTCAAGGCCAACCCGCGCATGATCGTCGAGGCCCAGGGCGCCTACTACACCGACAGCGAAGGGCGCAAGATTTTCGATGGTCTCTCGGGCCTGTGGTGCGCGGGCCTGGGCCATGGCCGCCGCGAGATTGCCGAGGCGGTGGGCAAACAGGCGGCCAAGCTGGATTATTCGCCCGCCTTCCAGTTCGGCCACCCGCTCGCGTTTGAGCTGGCCAACCGCATCGAGGATCTCACGCCCGAGGGGCTGGACTATGTGTTCTTCACCGGCTCGGGCTCCGAGGCCGCCGACACCTCGCTGAAGATGGCCCGCGCCTACTGGCGCGCCAAGGGCCAGGCAAGCAAGACGCGCCTGG
>JAPKHH010000160.1:0-5448 GCA_026647025.1 Giesbergeria sp. | reverse complement strand
CATTGCTCGACCTCTACCCACCAGGTGCCAAGACGTTCACCGCCGAAGCCGCAGAGACCTGCTACGCCAAAGGGCATCCGAAGCGTTGGCGAGGGTGCCGCGGTGAAGGCCTGGTGGCACACATCGCCGAATTGTTCGGGCAGGGGAATGCGCGCACCACCCCGGCTGGGGTGGCACAAGCGCTAGTGACGCTCGCTCAAGCGGCTGACGCACAACCTAATGTGCAACGCCCCGTGTTGTCGCTGGTTCAGGACGGCGGAGCCGCTTTGGATGCGGGTTCATCCCCGGTATCCATGCAGCACGCCCGACAGTTGCTCGAAGCCCTGCAGGAGCCGCTCAAGACCGGGGGGACTGCACATGTCTCCTGCCTCAAGGCGATCACCGCTGACGCCCGGCTGAGCTGCAACAACGACGGCCAATGGGTGGTGGCGGGTAAAACCGGTACCCCCCTGTTTCCGCACGACGCCATGACCTACACGGCTCGCAAACAAGCGTGTGACCGCATCAAAGCAAGGCCCGACAGCGTCTCCCGTCGTCACGAGTGGGCACGTTGCGTGGTACCGCCCACCAAGTGGTTCGCCTTTCTGCTCGGGCAACGAGACAACGGTCAGATACGCTGGAAGAAGGCCGTTGTGGTGCTGGCCGAACGCAACTGGAACGCCCAATCGGGCCTGATCGACACACCGTTCGATCGCGGCGGCAACGTTGCCGCCGAACTAGGCTTGCGAATGGCTCGGAACCTGGTCGAACGAGAGAGCAACGCTCATGTAACACAGGAAAGCAGCCATGCACAAAACCCTTGAAGTCTTGATACTGCGCCGTCGCAGCGAAGCCGGGAACGTTGAAGCTCTCCAGCAAGCTGTGCGGAGCGTTCTGGCCGACGCCTGGCATTCCCCTGCCGGGGTTCTATCCCTGTCACAGCCCGGCTGCGTCCGTACCCGCGTTGGTATCGCCCTAGACCCCCGCCTGCTCCGGCACCTGCAGGCAGCTCAGGCCACGCAGTTGACGCATGAGCTGTGCCGCTGGATGCGGGGTTTGCACGTCGAATACACCGTCGGTTACCTGCCACACAGCGCGACGCTGCCGGTCGGCCGACACGAACACCGGCTGACCGTTGATCTCTTTCGATCCAGGCCGTGAGTCGTTTGGGCTGCCTGGTACGTCCTACCTGTACCGAAACCCTATCCCACCCCGAAAGGACCTAGTGATGAACTTCACCCAACCCACCCAAAAAGGCTGGACGCAACGTATGGTCGACTGGGCCTTAGGCGCGCCAAAGGAGATCCCGCGTGCAGAGGCAGACGCAAGCCACAGCCTGTTCGCTGAAACACAACAGCCAGTCGACTCGGCCTTTGCAGAGCAAGAAACCCTGCCGGTCTGGATCGACCAGAGCGCCCGTTCGCCGCTGGAGGCCTTTAAGGATGCCATCACCGACGCTACGCGACTGTTCTGCGAGCAATACGTCTACCCCTTGTATGGCCTCGATCAGCGTACCAAGTACCGCGTCACCGGCATCCAGATGTATGTGCCGCCGAACAAATCCTCTTTTCTGCAGGTGCTGGAAAAGCTGCCCATCGACGTGCGCAACCGCATGACCCGCATCCTGGTCATGGCCGCGCCAGGCGCTCAGGACCAGCTGGTGATCGACAACAACTTCTTTGGCCTCAGCCTCGATGTGGAGCCGGCCGTGGTCGATGGCAACACCATCCGCCTGATCGCTGCCTGGAGCCGTGACAGCGCTGAAGTCAAGCTCGTGTTTTCGGGGCAGTACATCTCTGTCGATCCCAACCCGCGCACGCCCCAACCGGTACCAGAGCGGACAGCAACTCTGGTACCAGTCCCCGACGGCGAGGCGCATTCGGTCAGCCACGCATCGGTTTCGACCAATGACCCGTCATCCGCCGTAGTCCCGTCACCCGCCGATCCCGTACCGGAAACGGTGACCGTGGAGCAGGAACCCCCGGTGGCACCTGCACCCCCGCCGCGCCAAGGTGTCGAAACCCCCCTCGGACTGCCCGTTCTCAAGCCTGCGTCGGGCAAAGACACTCCGTTGATCAAGCCCGGCGTACGCCAGATCGCGCAGTTGCGCATCCAGTACGCGGGGCAGGACGAGGAGACCACCGTCGCCATCACGGCGGACATGTTGCCCTTCGTCATCGGCCGCGAACACACCAGCACGGGGCGTTTCCGGCATGGCATCAGCCTGTGCGACCCCACCGACGTCAACAAAGCCCTGCTGGTGTCGCGCGAACACCTGGAACTCAACCAGTTTCATGCCGAGCTTAGCAACTTCTACTTCATCAATCACGGTTTCGCACGCAACGGCTCCTATCACCAGGGCAGCGCGCTGTCCGAACGGTTCATGCTCAAGGCCATGGCGCCCGGCAACGTCATCCAGCTTGGCGGCAATGGTGGCGTCGGTACGGTTCGCATCACCATCGAGGCCGTCTGACATGGCCATTGAAACGCCGTATGGCAAGCCCGCGATGTCGTCGGGCAACCCAGCCGAAACCCAGCGTAGGCCCTGTAGGGAAACCGTGGAAACCCCCGGCCAATGGCTGTTCCCTCCCCTGCAGCACCCAGCACAAAGTCTGCATGGGCAACTCATGCTCAGCAGTGGTGCGCTGCATCGTGGGGGTTGGGAAATTGGTTGGGCCCAGATCGTCGGCATGCGCCACCACCTGTGCGAAGACAGTATGGGAGTCGCATGGGCGGGCGCCGATGCCCAGCCCCACTCTCGCAGTCCTATTGAACTGGAGGCCATCGCGCTCACCCTGGCCGACGGCGTGGGTGGCGGCGCACGGGGCGATTTGGCCAGTCACGCACTCGTTCAGCACTGCTTGGGCTTGCCGCACCCCGCCGTCGACCAATCTGGCCCTTCGGCCCTCCTGGCCGGACTCAGCTTGGCCGACACCGCGGTCAACAAATCGCTTGCCACCATCACCACGATGCCTGGCGCAGCAACGCTGGCCGCCGCTTGGCTCGATGCGTCGGGCTACGGCTGGGTCAGCCGCGTGGGAGATGCCCGCCTGAGCGTCCTGCACGCGGCCTCAGGTCAGTGGCTGCCCGTCATGGCCGACCAGAATTACGCCAACCTGGGAGAAACGCCGCCAGTTCCCGAGCAACTCCATGCACCCGCTCGCATGGTGGGGGCTGGGCTCATGGGAACACCTGAGCTGGTTCCGTTTGCCCTCCAGGCCAACGAAGTTCTGATGCTCAGTTCCGACGGGCTGCATGAATGGCTAGGCGATCGGTTCGCCTCGCCGCAGCCGTCTGCACCAGGCTCTCGGCTGGTCGACTGGGCGAGCATGTTGGCCTTGCGCGCGCGAGAAAACGGCAGCGACGACGACATCTCGGTGCTGCTGGCGCGGAAAACCCCACATTGAATCCAATTACAGTCATTTACACTAGCTTCGAAGGAAAAAATGAGCACAACAGAAATCACCTGGGAGGGGTTGATTCGTCTGCTGGATCCGCAGCAGCCGATTCCCAAGCGGGCCAAAGCGAAAGGCGCGATTGAGTTCTGGCGTGAATGGGACGCCGGAAGGCAGCGGGCTGTTTGGGGAAAGCGCTACATCGCCAACGATGAGCACGACCTGCGCGCATTCAACAGCGCCGAGATCGAGTGGTTGATGCAACTGTCGAGCGCCAACATTGGCAGCACCTATCGGCGTGCCAGTCTTGAGCAAGAGGGCACCCGGTTGGCCCAACCCGCCAGCACAACCATCAAAACCTTCGACTGCGGCCCCACCCTGGACGACTGGCTGCACACCACGGTCAGTTTGGGGGGGCGCCAGCAGGCGCATTGTTTTGTGCAGCCCGAGTCCTTCCTCCGCATGGCCCAAGGCGTGCTCCTCGCACTCGAACGAGTGCATGCCTGTCACTTCATCCACTGTGATCTGCATCCGGGCAACATCACCCTACCCATGAAGCTCCTGGGCGTGTCAGCGGACCAGGCCCGCTTGTTCCCTTGTTGGGACGACATCACCCTCATCGACTTTGGTTATTCCATTGATGCCCGTCGGCCGCCCAAGACGACATTGCCCATCCGCCACGAGGGCGAGGGGGTGCGTATCTCGCCACACCTGCAAAGCATCATGTCTGAAGTGGAATTGTTGGCCAAGGCACTCCGGAGCTCTGGTGAACTCTGGGAAAACGTCCGCTTCGATCCCGCCTGGTGGCTCCGGTTGCAAGATTCACCGCTCAAAGCGTTCACCCGGCTCGACTGGCGCGAAGACCTCTACCAATTCGGTCGCACCCTGGCCGACATTCGCGATGGTGTTGGCAACGCCGAGCATCTGGATGGCCGCACCATCAGGCAGTCGAAAACCGTTAAGGCAATCGATCAGATGGTGAACGAACTGCCAGAGCAGCTCATGCAATGGGGCCTGAGCCCAGAAAAGCCAGCGCAGCGGCCACATCTCAGCATAGTGCAATCCATCCAGAGCTTGCTCATCCAGTCTATGAGCACAGGCGCAGCTTGCCCGAACGAATTTGCATTGCACAAAGCGGCCTTCGGGTCCACCAACAAAGACTCGTCGCTTGCAGAACCGAACCCCACTGACCGGAAAGCACCCCAACCACCCGTGCAACGCGCTGCTGAAACAGTGCTGAGCAAGGACCGCCAGGCAGCATCCCCACCCTGTGCCAAGTTCGCGCGCGATCTGTCGCTGCCAGCCATGCAGCCCCTGCGCGTTGCCGCTCCCGCTGGCTGGCAGTTCCTGGTGGCCCGCACCCCCGTCACCTGGCGCCAGTGGCAAGCAGCCTGCCAGATCAACCCCGATCTATACCGGCCTGGCGCGTTGGCCAAGTCCGGCGACCCGCCTGGGGCTTGGCTGGACACCGCCGTCACCCATGTCAGCCATGCCGACTGTATGGCCTACATCCACACCATCAACCACCTTAGTGGCGCGCATGCGGTGGACGAGCTCGCGCTGTTCCGGCTGCCCACAGCCGCAGAGTGGGCCCTGCTGGCGGCCGGTGCGGCTGACGAGTCAACACCCACGCCCGGCCAAGACATTCAGCACATAACGGTGAACGCCTGGGCACCCAACGCCCATGGGCTCGCGGGTGTGCAGCGCCACCTATGGCAGTGGCAAGCCGCGCCCGAGGGCGCAGGCTGGGCCCATGTCAGGGGTGGATGCGCTGTCCAAACACCGACCAGCGGCAAGCCCGACCGTGACCCGGTGGACCAATACCCCATCCACTACCGCAGCCCCTTCATAACCCTGCGTCTCGTCCGCCACGTGCCCGTTGCGGGTGCGGCTTGAAGAACCACCCGATTACAAAACCCCCATGACAAGCTGTCTGATCAACCAAAGCGCCTGCGGGCGAACCGCTGGCAACCCTGTGTGCCCTAAATGCGGCATGGACGAGCGGGTGGTGTACCCGGGGCAGGCTGACCGCGAGGCCGCGCAAGAGCGGGCCGAGCTGCGGTACTGGAAAGCA
>JAPKHH010000016.1:0-85409 GCA_026647025.1 Giesbergeria sp. | reverse complement strand
GGGGATTTGTTCCGACCGCTGGGTGCTCTTTTTGCGAATGGGCAATCGCCTTGGGTCGCTCAAGCGAGAGTGACAACCACCGGCGCGTGGTCGCTCGGCTGCGGATTTTTGCGTGGTGCACGGTCCACTACGCAGGCTGTCACGGTGGCACGCAGCGCTTCACTGACCAGAATGTGGTCGATGCGCAGCCCCCGGTTTTTCTGGAACCCCAGCATGCGGTAGTCCCACCACGAATAGCTCTTCTCGGGCTGTTCGAACAGTCGGTAGGCATCCGTCAGTCCCAGGCCCAGCAGGGCCTGGAAGTGGGCGCGCTCCTCGCGGGTGTGGTGGATGGTGTCTGCCAGCCCCACCGGGTCATAGGAGTCGCGGTCTTCGGGCGCGACATTGAAGTCGCCCAGCACCACGAGGCGCGGATGGGCTGTCAGCTCGGTACGCACCCAGTCGTGCAGTGCGGCCAGCCATCGCAGCTTGTAGGCAAACTTGTCCGTCCCGGGGGCCTGGCCATTGACGAAATAGCCGTTGATGATGCGCACCGGGCCTGCACTGGACTGCACGGTGGCCGCTATCACGCGGGCCTGTTCATCCGCAAAACCGGGAATGTTGCGCACCACGGCATCCAGGGGGGAGCGCGCCAGGATGGCCACGCCGTTGTAGGTTTTCTGACCCAGGGCGACGGCTTCATATCCGGCGGCTTGCAGCGCGGCGAAGGGAAACTTGTCCTCGGTCAGCTTGAGTTCCTGCAGGCACAGCACATCGACAGGGTTCTGCGCCAGCCAGTTGAGCACCTGGGGCAGGCGCACGCTGAGGGAGTTGACGTTCCAGGTGGCAATTCTCATGGGGTGTGTCGCCTCAAGTGCTGGACAGAAAATCCCGGATCACCGCCAGCGTCTCTTCGGGCGCCTCGGTCATCTGGTGGTGGCCTACCGGCAGACTGACCACCTGCACCGTTTTGCCGCCCGACCGCGCCGCCGCAATCAGGCCTTGGGCCGCTTTGGGTGTGGTCATCTGGTCCTGCGCGCCCAGGGCAAACAGCACGGGGCAGGTGATGCGGGTGATGGCCGCATCGCCCCCGGTGTAGCTGTCGCAGGCCACGAAGCCCCGGTGGAACAGGTTCACGGCGGGGTTGCTGCGCAGCACGCGGCGGCCCAGCGCCATGCTGGCGCCATACACCCAGGTGCCCGGACCCAGCGCCGTGGGCGGGGCGCACAGAGTGCTGCGCGAGAACACGTTGACCATGCGCAGCGCCTTCTCGGGCTCGTTCAGTGCCGCCTCGATGAGTGCGGGAGAAACCTTCATGGGAAAGGCCGTGCCCACCAGCGCGAGATGGCTGGCGCGCTCCTGCAGGCGCGCGGCAGCTTCCAGTGCGATCAGCGAGCCCCAGCTGTGGCCCACCAACGCAGCACGCGGTGCGCCCACGGCGTCCAGCAGGGCGATGATGAAGTCGGCGGCTTCCTCTACCGAGGCGGGCGCCGGGCCTGCACTTTTGCAGTGGCCCGGCAAGTCTACCGCCAGCACGTTCCAGCCGTGGTGGGCGAGGTAGCGGCTCTGCATGGCCCAGACGCTGTGGTCGTTGAGTACGCCGTGGATCAGCACCACGGTGGGCTGCGCCGGGTCGAAGGGCTTGCCGCCGGTGTAGCAGAAGGTTTGGTGTCCGTTGACGAGCAGTTCCATGGCTCAGGCTCCTGCCTTTTCCGCGGCCTTGAGGGCGCGCTTGAGGTCGTCGATGAGGTCGTCTGCATCTTCCAGCCCGATGGACAGGCGGATCGTGCCCTGCGTGATGCCGGCGTTGGCCAGCGCATCGTCGTCCAGGCGAAAGTGCGTGGTGCTGGCGGGGTGGATCACCAGGCTGCGGCAGTCGCCCACGTTGGCCAGGTGGCTGAAGAGTTTGAGCGTTTCGATGAACTTCTTGCCCTGTTCGCGTGTGCCCTTGAGGTCAAAGCTGAATACCGAGGCCACGCCACGCGGCAGCAACTTTTGCGCCAGCTGGTGGCTGGGGTGCGATGCGAGCATGGGGTGGCCCACGCGCTCGACAAAAGGCTGGCTGGCCAAGAATTGCACCACCTTTTCGGTATTGCGCATGTGGCGTTCCATGCGCAGCGGCAAGGTCTCGATGCCCTGCAGGATGAGCCAGGCGGTGTGCGGGCTCATGCAGGCGCCAAAGTCGCGCAGGCCTTCGCGGCGCGCGCGCAGCAGGAAGGCGCCCACGGTCGATTCCTCGCTGAACACCATGTTGTGAAAGCCCTCGTAAGGGGCGGTCATCTCGGGGAAACGACCCGAGCCTTCCCAGTCAAACTGGCCGCTGTCCACCACCACGCCGCCGATCACGGTGCCATGGCCCGAGAGGAACTTGGTGGCCGAGTGGTACACCAGGTCGGCGCCGTGCTCGAACGGTTTCATCAGCCAGGGCGTGGTGAAGGTGGAGTCCACCAGCAGCGGAATGCCGTGCTCGTGCGCAATGGCGCTGACGGTGGGAATGTCGAGCACGTCCAGGCCGGGGTTGCCCACGGTTTCGCCGAAGAACAATTTGGTGTTGGGGCGGATGGCGGCGCGCCAGGCGGCGATGTCGCCCGGCTTGACGAAAGTGGTCTCGATGCCAAAGCGCCGCAGCGTGTAGTGCAACAGGTTCTGCGAGCCGCCGTAGAGCGCCGTGCTGGCCACGATGTGCGAGCCCGCGCCCATCAGCGTGCAGATGGCCAGGTGCAGCGCGGCCTGGCCGCTGGCCACGGCGATGGCGCCTGCGCCGCCTTCGAGTGCGGCCATGCGCTGCTCGAATACCGCATTGGTGGGGTTGCTGATGCGCGAGTACACATGGCCACCGCGCTCCATGTTGAACAGCGATGCCGCATGGTCGCTGGACTCGAACACGAAGGACGTCGTCAGGTGGATGGGCACGGCGCGTGCGCCGGTGGCGGGGTCGGGGGTGGCGCCTGCATGCAGGGCCAGCGTGTCAAAGCCGGGATCGGCGTAACCGGGCATGAATATGTCTCCAAGGTGTATCAAACGGCGGGCAATGCCCCGGGATTGTGGGCTATATTTGACCATCCCATGCACTGAGCCCCCCGGGCCGACTCGGAGTTACACCATGAAAGTCAGCGATATCCTGCGCGTCAAGGGTGGTACCCTTTTCACTGTTCATCCCGACGAACCACTGGCGCGCGCAGTCGATGCCATGGCAGAGAAAGACATCGGCTCACTCGTGGTGATGGAGCATGGCGACCTGGTGGGCATGCTGACCTTCCGCGAGGTGATCCAGGCCATCGTCAAGAACAAGGGCAGCGTGGGCACCATGCAGGTGCGCACCGCCATGGACGACCATCCCCTGACCTGCACCACCGAGACCGACATGGACGAGGTGCGCCGCATGATGCTCGACCGCCATGCACGGTACATGCCGGTGATGGATCGGCGCATGCTCATGGGCGTGATCAGTTTCTACGACGTCGCCAAGGCCGTGGTGGACAGCCAGAACTTCGAGAACAAGATGCTCAAGGCCTACATCCGCGACTGGCCGGAAGAGGGCGCCAGCCCCGCTTGATCGATGGCAGGCCTGTCGCTGGTCGCCGTCAGGCTTCGGTGACAGCTCTCAAAACATGAATGAAATTGGCCTCCAGCGCTTGATGGTAAAGCGCATTCAGCTATTAAAACAATAGTGCCCTGTTGCAGGGCCGGTCGGGCCGTCGTGCTCGGGGATAATCGAGCGCCATGAGCGGCAACACCTTCGGAACTCTTTTTTGCGTCACCAACTTTGGTGAATCCCACGGTCCGGCCATTGGCTGCGTGATCGACGGCTGCCCGCCGGGCATGCTGCTCTGTGAAGCGGATATCCAGGGTGACCTGGATCGCCGCCGCCCCGGCACCAGCCGCCATGTCACGCAGCGCAACGAACCCGACGCGGTGGAAATCCTCTCGGGCGTGTACGAGGGCCGCACGACCGGCACGCCCATCGGCCTGTTGATTCGCAACCAGGACCAGCGCAGCAAGGACTATGGCGACATCCTGCAGACCTTTCGTCCTGGCCATGCCGACTACGCCTACTGGCACAAATATGGCCTGCGCGACCCGCGCGGCGGCGGACGTTCGTCCGCACGCCTGACGGCGCCCACCGTGGCGGCCGGTGCCGTGGCCCGCAAATGGCTGGCCGAAAAATATGGCACGCAGCTGCGCGCCTGCATGACACAACTGGGCGAACTGGAAATCCCGTTCGAAGCCTGGGAGCATGTGCCGAACAACCCCTTCTTTGCCCCCGTACAGGATGTGGCGCGTTTTGAAGACTACATGGACGCCTTGCGCAAGGCGGGTGACTCGTGTGGTGCCCGCATCCGCGTGCAGGCCACCGGCGTGCCCGTGGGCCTGGGCGAGCCCCTGTACGACAAGCTTGACGCCGATATCGCCTACGCCATGATGGGCCTCAACGCCGTCAAGGGCGTGGAGATTGGCGCCGGTTTTGACAGTGTGGCGCAGCGCGGCACCACGCACGGTGATTCGCTCACTCCAGGGGGCTTTCGCAACAACAACGCGGGCGGCGTGCTCGGGGGCATCAGCACGGGGCAGGACATCGAGGTGAGCATCGCCATCAAGCCCACCAGTTCCATCATCAGCCCGCGCGAGTCCATCGACATCCATGGCCAGAGCGCAGAAGTGATTACCAAGGGCCGCCACGACCCCTGCGTGGGCATTCGCGCGGCACCCATTGCCGAGGCCCTGCTGGCCCTGGTGCTGATGGACCACGCCCTGCGCCACCGCGCGCAGTGTGGTGATGTAGTGCAGTCGGTGCCGCCGATCAAGGCGTCACTCTGACCACAGGGTTCAGCGCCTGCGCAGGACGACCAGCAGGCGCAGCGGGTTGAATCCGGTCACCAGGGCCGTCGCCAGCAGCACCAGCGCGCCACCCCACCAGATGCCCGGGCCCAGCGCTTCGCCCAGGAACAGGTGTCCCCAGGCCACACCGAACAAGGGAATCATGAAAGCCGAGCTCATGGCCGCCACGGGCGTGATCTGGCTCAGCACGCGCAGGTTGAGCCAGTAGGCCAGGCCCGAGGTCACCACCCCCATGACCAGCACCGCCCCCAGGGCTGCGGGCGTGAAGCGGGCGTGCGGCCAGTCCCAGGCTGCGCCTGGCAGCAGCATGACCAGCGCGGTGGCGTGGATGCCTGCGGCAATGGCGAGGGGGCTGATGCGTTGTGTGGTGCGCTTCATCCAAGGTGTGCACATGCCGTAGCAGGCAGCCGCGCCCATGCAGGCCAGGGCACCCGCCATCAGTTCTGGTGTGGGCTGCACGGGGCCCAACTGCACGATGAAAGCCACGCCCAGAAAACCCGCCAGGCAGCCCAGCCATTTGCGCAGGCTCAGCTGGTCTTCCTTCATCCAGGCGGACGCCAGCACACCAAAGGGCACGACCATGGTATTGACCAGCGAGCTGTATCCCGCAGGCAGGCGCAGCGCCGCCCAGGCATACAGCAGGAAGGGCAGGGCCACCGTCAGGGCGCCCAGGCCGGTCAGCTCACGCCAGTGGCGCCAGGGCCAGGGTTCGCGCGTGGCACGCATGATGCCTACCAGGGTGAGCGTGGCCAGGCCAATGCGCAGCGCAGCCATGACGTGCGGCCCCAGCACGGGGCTGGCCACACGAATGAACAGAAAGGAGGCACCCCACAGGGCGGACAGCAGCACAAGCTGCAGCAAATGACGGGCTTTCACAAGGCCGCCATTGTGCCGTTCCGTCGGCTTCCCTGCCGAGCCGCAGGTGACATCATTATTGGATAAAAATGCCTCTTGCGCTTGATAGGTAATCGCTGGTAGCTATATTATTGATAGCTATTGCAGTGGCGAAGGGGGCTTACTGCCGCACTTCATCGACCAGGGTCTTGAATTCGTCGATGTCCTCGAAACTGCGGTACACGCTGGCATAGCGGATGTAGGCCACCTTGTCGAGCTTCTTGAGTTCGCGCATCACCAGTTCGCCAATGCGGCTCGATGGAATTTCGCGCTGCCCCAGATTGAGCAGGTTTTCTTCGATGCGCTCCATGGCGGAGTCCACCTGCGCCGTGCTGACCGGGCGTTTGCGCAAGGCGATGTTGAATGACCCCATGAGCTTGGCGCGGGTGTATTCCGTGCGGCGCCCGTCCTTCTTGACCACAACGGGAAAGCTTACTTCCGGCCGTTCGTAGGTGGTGAAGCGCTTCTCGCAGGTAGCGCAGCGCCGACGGCGCCGGATGAAGTCCCCGTCCTCGGACACCCGGGTTTCGACCACCTGGGTCTCATGGTGGCTGCAGAAAGGGCATTTCATGGGGGTGTTCCGTGGCTTGCCCATTCGCCTGGCGGCGCCGATGCGTCCCTGGATGCGGGAAAGCAAGGGCGCCGGCAGTGGGCCTGCCGGGGGGAGAAGGTCAGCCGTAGACCGGGAAGCGGGCGGTCAAGGCGTTGACCTTGGCGCGCACTGCGGCAATGTGGGCTTCGTCGCGTGGGTTGTCCAGCACGTCGGCCAGCAGGTTGGCGGTCAGGCGCGCCTCTTCATCCTTGAAGCCCCGGGTGGTCATGGCAGGCGTGCCGACGCGGATGCCGCTGGTCACCATGGGTTTTTCCGGGTCGTTGGGGATGGCGTTCTTGTTGATCGTCATGTGGGCGCTGCCCAGCACGGCCTCGGCTTCCTTGCCGGTGATGCCCTTGGCGCGCAGGTCAACCAGCATCACGTGGCTTTGCGTGCCGCCGCTGACAATGCGCAGACCGCGTGCCGTGAGTGTTTCGGCCACGATGCGGGCGTTGGTGACGACCTGCTGCTGGTATTGCTTGAACTCGGGCGCCAGTGCTTCCTTGAAGGCCACAGCCTTGGCCGCGATCACGTGCATCAGCGGGCCGCCCTGCAGGCCGGGGAAGATGGCGCTGTTAATGGCCTTTTCGTGCTCGGCCTTCATCAGGATGATGCCGCCACGCGGGCCGCGCAGGCTCTTGTGTGTGGTGCTGGTCACCACGTCGGCGTGCGGCACGGGGTTGGGGTATACGCCCGCTGCGATCAGGCCGGCGTAGTGGGCCATGTCCACCATGAAGATGGCGCCGATTTCCTTGGCGACTTTCGCAAAGCGCGCAAAATCGATGTGCAGCGAATAGGCCGAGGCACCGGCCACGATGAGCTTGGGCTTGTGTTCGCGGGCCTTGGCTTCCATGGCGTCGTAGTCAATCTCTTCCTTGGCGTTGAGGCCGTAGGACACCACGTTGAACCACTTGCCGCTCATGTTCAGCGCCATGCCGTGCGTCAGATGGCCGCCTTCGGCCAGGCTCATGCCCATGATGGTGTCGCCCGGCTTGAGAAAGGCCAGGAATACGGCTTCATTGGCCGAGGCACCGCAGTGGGGCTGCACATTGGCGCAATCGGCGCCGAAGATCTGCTTGACGCGGTCGATGGCCAGCTGTTCTGCCACATCCACGTATTCGCAGCCGCCGTAGTAGCGCTTGCCGGGATAGCCTTCGGCATACTTGTTGGTGAGCTGCGTGCCCTGGGCCCACATGACGGCGGGCGAAGCGTAGTTTTCGCTGGCAATCAGCTCGATGTGCTCTTCCTGGCGCTTGTTTTCGGCCTGGATGGCAGCAAAGAGTTCGGGGTCGGTCTGTTCGACAAGAAGGTTGCGGTGGTACATGGCAGTCCTATGAACTTGATGTCCCTTGAGAGCAAGGGCTGCCCAGGCGAACGGCGGAACGCTGCGTGCCTTGGGGCTTGCAGCGGCACGCTCCCCGGTGGTTCGCAGAGGCATGCTCTGCAGGTTTCCACGTCAGCGGTAGTTTTTCTTGGAAAACTGCGCCTATCGCCAGTTGCGTACCTGAGTATTTTAACCGAGCGGATAGGCCTTGCGCCCTGTGGGCAATGGAGAAGACCGATCGGCCCGGGATGACACTGGATTAGAGATTCGAGGCGGACAGCATGGCCACTTTCTCGACCGAGGTGCTGCTTGCGCCTTGGGATGGTGCCGCCACTGCGGGAAGCGTCAGGGCCGGAGCCTGGGTGCTCAGGGTGGGCGGTGCGGCAGGCGCGCGGCGACCGTTGGCGACCTGGCTCAGCCGAAAATGCTCTGCCAGCACTTTTGCCGCGTAGCCGCCGTCGTCTGTCAGATTGGCCGCACCCACGTAGTACCGCAGGCCTCCTTCAATCGAGCCCGCTCGGGCGATGCATTCCTGCAGGACCTTGACGCCAACGCGCAAATTGGTGACCGGGTCGAATGCTGCCAAGCTTCCGCCGACACTTTCGTATTTGTCGGTATGCACGCGCGTCATCACCTGCATCAGACCTTGCGCCCCCACCGGGCTTTGCGCAAACGGATTGAAACGGGATTCGATGGCCATGACCGCCAGAATAAGCGTCGGATCGAGTTTTGCGCGGGTGCCGAGTTCATAGGCTTCAGCCACCAGCAGGCCCAGTGGTTCGGGCGCCACGCGGTATTTCTTGCTCAACCAGAAAGCCACGCGGGCCTGTTCCCGCGGCAGTTCCTGGGGATTCATGGCCAGTGTGCGGTCGCTGGGCTCCAGGGGTTCGTCTGTCTGGCCCAGCAGCGCTTCCTGCCGGTTTTGCAGCCACTCGACCAATTGGGCCTCGCCTGCCTGGCGCAGGTCGGGGCGGGCCGTGATGGTGATCACCGCAAACGCCATGGCCAGGCCCAGGAGTGCGAAGCCGTTGTGGGTGATCCTCAGAAATCCAGTGGTCACATGGGCCGCAAAAGTGCGGGTGGCAGTGGCCCATTTTTCTGTCGCTGTCATAGCTTTCCTTTCTGCGGCATGGTTTCGTGGCTGTAGGCACTGGGGCCTTCAGCCAGGCAAAGAACCACACCTGGATTGGTACGCCATCAAATTCGTGCCTGGCGTGTAGCACCGCAGTACACCGAATTGACTTAGCCGGATTCGGCAGCGAATTGGGGTTTTTACTAGCTTTCGAGAAGCTGGCGGATTCTAGAAGCGGATTAAATGCCAAGTCAATACTAATGAAACAATGTTTGAGACACTTAAATTATTATAAACGTGTTGAAAATCACAGTTTTCCCTGTGTTCAGCAGGATGTGCCGCGTGTCTGGGCTGCCTTGGCTGGAGAGCTCTATCCAATTTCAATCGTCCACTGCAAACTGATTGACCGGGTGATTTGTGCTGCGTGGGTTTCTTTGATAAGGTCGGGTCGCCTCTTGATTGAAGGCATCGCCGGAAGAAGCAAAGCCACCTGACCGGGCATTCAGTGCACCTTCAGGACATGCGCAGCGCTTCCAAGGCAACCCCCTGGAGGCAATACCTTGCCTCCTCGCAGTCCGGACATTGTTCTCCGTGCTGCGAACCGATGGCAAAGACCGTTGTGTCAGCCGTCAAGCCCGGAAGAGTGGTCACAGCCGCTTCTCCGGGCTTTCTTGTTTTGGTTTGACGTGTGGCAGGTTGCGAACTCTGATCCAATGGCGCCCTGTTTGCATAAGTCCGGCGGACTGCACTGATGAACCTGTCTTTTTTTCGTTCCTGTCTGAATGGCTTCCCCTGGCTCCGGCGTTGCGCCGTGGGCGTCAGTTGCCTGTTTTTTCTGTGGGCTCTGGCCTGGCTGGCGCTGCCACCGATGGTGCGCAATCAGGGGGAGGCACTGGCTTCCAAGGCTTTGGGGCGGCAGGTCACCATTGGGCGCGTGCAGTTCCTGCCCTGGTCTCTGGAGCTCAGCCTGCACGATGTGAGCATCGCCGATGCGCGAGGGCAGGGATTTCTGCTGCAGGTGCAGCGTATCTATATAGATATGGAGCTGCAGTCGCTGTGGCGGCTGGCGCCGATTGCCGATGCGGTGGAGGTGTATGCACCCGTGGTACATGTTGCGCAACTGGCGCCGGGCCACACCGATCTTGATGACGTCATCGAAAAGCTGACCCAATCCGGAGATACAAAAGCAACGCCAACCGGCTTTGCGCTCTACAACATCGCTGTGCATGGGGGTGCGCTAGATTTTGTCGATCACTCGGTGAATCGTACGCATGAAGTGCGCGACCTCGAGTTTTCGCTTCCCTTTATCAGCAACCTGAAGGCCCAACGCCAAGTCAAGGTTGTACCCCGGTTGGCTTTTCGACTCAACGGTAGCGCGTTTGACTCCTTGGCCGAGGCAGCGCCCTTTGCCGACAGCTTTCGAACCGATGCTTCCATTCATCTGGTCGATTTTGATCTTGCCCCCTATCGGGGCTACCTTCCGGCTGCGTTGCCGGTGCAGCTGGATTCTGCGGTGGTGGATGCGGATCTGCGTCTGTCGTTCGAGCAAGCCCCTGTCCCGATGATGCAGCTCAGTGGTGTAGTACGTGCACGGGATGTCGCGCTGCTGGACAAGGATCGCCGGGAGCTCTTGGCTTTTGATGCCATGGAGGTGCAACTGGGAGAACTGCAGCCGTTCATACACCAATTGCGGATTGACGCGATCGCGCTGGATGGGCCCCGTCTGGTGGTGCGCCGGGACGGGGCAGGCCGGTTCAACCCGGACTGGTTGGGTGGGCAGCCTGCGCCGTCAACGCGGGAGGCCCATGCCATGGCGCCGGCGGATGGCGCCAAGGAAGCCGGTTGGCGCGTGCATGTCGGCCGCGTCTCCGTACGTCATGGGCAGATGTCGTGGCAGGACGAAGCGGTTCCTCTTGGCGAACGACTGAACTTGCGCGAGCTTGTGTTGCAGGTATCGGATGTGACCGTGCCCATGGCAAATCCCGTGCACTTTGCCGGCAGCTTCGAGGTGCAAGACGAGAGGATTGCCAAGATTCCCGCTGTATTGGCGTTTGCTGGCGACGGCAGTCCACGGCGTGGCCAGGTAGCGGTCTCGGTGCAAGCCTTTCCCCTGGAGTTGGCTTCCCCCTATCTCGCTCAGTGGGTTTCTCCCCGTCTGGCAGGGGCGTTGCAGGCCGATGTGGGACTCGCCTGGAACGGGGCCGTGGTGGTGGCGCAAGTAGCGCGACTGGGATTCGATGACTTGCGGCTGTCCTGCTCCGAGGCCGTGAAGTCCTCCTGCACCGACGTGGCGTCAGGTAGCCTGGCCCTGCGGGATCGAAGATCGCTGGCGGAAATCAAACGTTTGCAGGTAGAAGGCGCGCGTGTCAACCTGCTGCGGCGCAGCGTGGATCTGGGGCGTGTCGTCGTGACGCAACCGCGTGCTCTGGTGGATCGGGATACCGAGGGCCGCTGGATGTTTGAACGCTGGCAGGTGACGCATGCAGTGCAGCCTGTGTCCGTCACGCCGGAAAGAATTGCGCCGCAGGTGCCCTGGTCCGTCAAGTTGTCCCAGCTGGAGGTGGATGGCGGCGGTGTCGCTTTCAGGGATGCGGCGCCTGCCGAACCTGCGACCTTCACCTTGTCGGCGTTGCGCTTGCAATTGCAGGATTTTTCACCTTTGGCGGTGTCTGCCAAGCCCTCTGCCGTGACTTTTGCAGCGCGTGTGGGGGCAGGGCGCGCGGATCCGGGTCGGCTGGAATACGAGGGTACGGCCGCTCTGGTGCCTTTGCGGGTGCAAGGCAGGGTACTGGCGACGCAACTACCGCTGCATGCTTTCAAAACCTATGTGGCTGATGCGTTGAATGTCGATTTGCGCCGTGTTGACGGGAGTTTCAAAGGACAGTTTTCCTACGCTGAAACCCCGGCGGGCCCGGCACTGGGAGTGCAGGGCGATGTTGCGCTGGAGGATGTCCGGGTGCGCATGGCGGCGCAGAATCAGGCGGGCGGTACTGAAAAAGAAAGCAATGGTCTGCGCAGCGGCGAAGATCTGCTGAACTGGAAATCATTGGGTTTACGTGGTCTCGCTGTGGAATGGACTCCCGGCAGGCCTTTGACTGTCGATGTGAGGGAAACGGCGCTCAGTGATTTCTTTGCGCGCATCATCGTGCAGGTCAATGGACGACTCAATCTCCAGGACTTGGTCAAGGCAGGGCCACCTGCAACTGCCGCGCCAGCGGAATCTGCCGTCGCAGCGAGCTCAGACGCAGAATCCGCCCCGGTCCTCCGGTTCGGACCGGTCACGCTCACGGGGGGGCGGGTTGATTTCACTGACCATTTCATCCAGCCCAATTATTCGGCCCAACTGACAGAGTTGAATGGTCGCCTGGACGCCTTTTCGTCGGTGGCGGCCGTGGGAAGCGTTGCCCCCGAAATGGCCGGGCTGGAGTTGCGGGGCAAGGCACAGGGGACAGCTTCGCTGGAGATCAGCGGCAAGTTCAATCCACTCACCCGTCCGATGGCGCTGGATATCAAAGGCCGCGTGCGTGACCTGGAACTCCCGCCGCTTTCGCCGTATGCCATCAAATACGCAGGCCATGGCATTGAGCGGGGCAAGCTCAGCATGGACGTCACCTATCAGGTTCAGCCCGACGGACGCCTGTTGGCGGCGAATAAACTGGTGCTCCAGCAATTGACCTTTGGCGACCCGGTCGAAGGTGCGCCAGCCAGCCTGCCTGTGCGGCTGGCCACGGCCCTGCTGGCCGACGGCAATGGTGTGATTGATGTGGATCTGCCTATCAGCGGCTCGCTCAACGACCCGGAGTTTCGCCTGGGGCCTGTGATTTTCAAGATCATTGGCAACCTTGTTCTGAAGGCTGTTTCGGCACCTTTCGCGCTGCTCACGAACGCCCTGGGCGGCGGTACAGAACTGGGGATCGTGCCGTTCGCGCCAGGCAGCAGCGTATTGGACATGCCGGCACGCGCACAGTTGGACAAGGTGGTGCAGGCTTTCATTGCCCGGCCTGCACTCAAAATGACCGTGGCAGGGATGGCAAACCTGGATGCGGACCGCGAGGGCTGGAAGCGCGAGCAGCTCCAGCAGGCCGTGCTGGCGCAGAAGCGCCGTGCAGCAGTGCGCGCCGGACAGGCGCCGGATGCCGTGCAGGCTGTCAGCACGGATGAGTACCCCGCGCTGCTCACGGAGCTGTACCGCCGCTCGGATATGGCCAAGCCGCGCAACCTGGTCGGGATGGCCAAAGACCTGCCGCTCTCTGAAATGGAGGCACTGCTTTTGGCCAGCATCCCGGTGTCGGAGGAGGCCATCCGGGCGCTGGCGTTGGCCCGTGGAGTCGCAGTGCGTGACTACCTGGCATCGCGCCAGCTGCCCCAGGATCGGCTGTTTTTGGGCGCTGCGCATGTGGTGCCGACCCAGCCATCGTGGCAGCCCCGTGCGGAGCTCACTCTGGCCGTCCGTTGACCTGGGTTAGTGGGGCAGACCAAATCCCGGTGAAAATAGCGGTTTTGACACCCGTGCACTGCAAAGTGCGCGCGACGTCTTTTTATTGCGCTTCTCGGCGATGGGCCGGGAGGCTGTATCGGTAGATTCCATGTTCCCACTTTTTTCCCGCAACAAAATGTCTGACGCACCTGAAACTACCCCGGCTCCTGCCAAAGTCCCTGATGCGCATCCACTCGATGCGCTGACGGGTGGTGCCTTCTCGGCAGCTACGTCGGGCGAGCGTGCCGCACGCATCCGCGAGTGGCTGGCGACCCAGCCTGCGCATGAGCAATTGCAGGAAGTCTTCAAGGAGCTCAGCAGCCGCGACAAGGGTGCAGCCCGGGCCGTGCGCGAGCGCCTGGACGAGATCCGCCGTGCCAAGAACCAGGAATCCATCGCTGCCGAATGGGCCGAGAAGGCGCAGGTTCTGATGGCTGCGCCCAAGCTCAATATTGCTGATGCGTTGGCCTGGCAGCGCGATGCCGCCAAGGCGGGCGCCCCGTTATCGCGCGAACCCTTGTCGCTGCTCAAGGTGCAGTTGGCAGACCGTGTGAAAGTGATCGAGGATTTGCAGCACCGCGTGCAAGTGCAGCGTGAAGCAGCAGTGCTGCTGGCCCAGCGCATCGAGGTGCTGTCCACCAAATCGTGGCGGGACGCCCAGGCTGCGCAGGAGGTGCTGCAGGCCGATGTCCAGCACTGGCAAGAGCAGGCACAGGCGCTCTCCGATGACGCGAGCTGGCCCAGCGTCGAGGCGCGTTTCCCGCCCCTGCTCGATGCGTCGCGCGCGCAGTTGCTGGTGGTATGGGAAGCGTTTCAGTCTGCAGTAGCTCTTGCCGTCGCGGCTGCGGAGAGTGCGCAGGCCGCACTGCCGCCTGTACCCGTGTGGGCCGATGAATTGCGCCTGGCGCGTGGCGTGCCTGCCGAGGCTGCTCCTGCCACTGAGCGCCCTGCACGACAGTCCAGGCCCAAGGTCGATCCGGAAGTGGTGGCCAAGGCTGCCCAGGTGGTGGGTGCAGCATTGGAAAAACTGGAGCAGGAAACGGCAGAAGGACACGGAAAGGCCAGCGCAGGGGCGGCGGCGGCACTCCGTGCTGTGCTCAAGACGCAAGGTCGCCACATTGACGCAGCCCTGGAGCAGCGCGTACATACCGCGCTGGTTGCGGCAGGTGAACTTGAAGGATGGCAGCGCTGGAGTGCCGACCAGGTGCGCGAGGACCTGCTGGCCAAGGCAGAGGCCTTGCTCAAGCGCCCTGAAGGTCAGGCGCTGGGAGGCCGCAAGATGCAGGAAACACTGCGCCAGCTGCGTGAGCAGTGGAAGCAGGCCGACCAGGGCGGAACGCCCAACCATGGACTATGGAAGAAGTTCGACGAGGCCTGCAATGCGGCCCACAAGGTGGTGGAAGCTTGGCTTGACAAGATTCGCACTGAATCTGCCGAGCACAAGGCCCAGCGTCTGGCCTTGGTGGAAGAGGTTAAAACCTGGGCTCAGGAGCATGCCCATTCGGGGGACTGGAAAGCCATCAACCGTGCTCTGCACCAGTTTGGCGATCGCTGGCGTGAAAGCGGACATGTGGGTGAAAAAGTCTTTGCCGAACTCCAGCCTCTGTGGAAGCAAGCCATTGCGCTGGCAGCCCAGCCGCTCGAAAAGGCACAGGCCGAGAGCCTGGCCCGCCGTCAGGCCATGATCGAGGAAGCCGTTACGCTGGGTGCGGATCCTGTGTTGCGCATTGATGCCATCAAGGCCTTGCAGCAGCGCTGGCAGGCTGAGGCCCATGTCGTGCCTCTGGATCGTCGCCAGGAGCAAAAGCTTTGGGACGCTTTCCGCAAGCCGATCGATGAGGCGTTCAATCGAAAGACCGCGGAGCGTGAGCGCGGGGCTTCTGTCGCGAGTGCCCATGACCGTGCGGTGTTGGATGCATCCAAGGCGCTGGAGGCGGCCAATGCGGGAGGGGATGCTCAACAGATCCGTGCGGCCATGGCTGCCCTGGAGGCCGCTTTGCGTGGCCAGGCGCAGGCGGCGGCCGAGGCGCAAGCGGCAGGCTCTCGTGGTCCGGCGTCATC
Source organism: Giesbergeria sp. (assembly GCA_026647025.1). Classification (GTDB taxonomy): domain Bacteria; phylum Pseudomonadota; class Gammaproteobacteria; order Burkholderiales; family Burkholderiaceae_C; genus Simplicispira. Next base: position 70,171 of record JAPKHH010000016.1, on the reverse strand, counting down.
GGTGCCAGAGCAGGCTGCTGCGCCGACCGAGGCAGGAGCTGGACTGGAAGCAGAGTCCTTGTCGGCAGAAGAGGCGGCACCTGCGGCGGCGCCCAAGGTGGCTGCTCGCCCCGTGGTGGCGGTGCGGGGCGATGATCGTCCTGGAATGAAAAGGGATGCTCCCGCAGCGCCAGGACGTCCCGGGCGACCCGGAGATCGCCGTGATGCGCGTCCCGGCCGTGACACTCCGCGCGACGGAGGGCGTTTTGGGGAACGTCGTCCGGCACCTGAAGCCCGTGGGCCGCGTCTGGGCGATGCTGCTTTCCGTGCGCAGCGTGAGGCGCTGGAGCATGCGCAACAGGCACTCAAGAAGCTGGCCGCTCAGGCCCATGGCGAAGCGTTGACACAACTGTTGGCAGCCTGGGAGAAACGCGATCCGTCTCTGGTGCCTTCCGCGCAGGAGCTGGGAGGACGCGTCGCACCTGCCACACGCACGGCCTGGACGCAGGCACTGGCCACGGCGTCTGTACCTGCTGGCGATGCTGCGCAAGCCATGCTGCGCCTTGAGATGGCGGCCGAGGTGCCTACGCCCGCTGAGCATCTGTCGGATCGCCGCATGCTGCAATTGCAATTGCTCACGCGCCGCAATGATCCCGCTCCAACGGAGACCTGGGGGCAGGATGCGGCCCGCGTGCTGACCAGTACCAGCGATGCGGCCATGGCGCGTCGATTGCAAAATGCCTTGAAGGCGTTGCTGCGCAAATAATGGACAGGTGATCCCCCGGCGGACAGGCGCGCTGTCGGGACTCTTGTCAATCCGCGCGCCGGGTGCGATGTCAAAGCCACCAGATCGGCCATGAAAAAAGCCGTTGCGATTGCAACGGCTTTTTGTGTTTTGGTGCCCAGGAGAGGACTCGAACCTCCACGGAGTTACCCGCTAGTACCTGAAACTAGTGCGTCTACCAATTCCGCCACCTGGGCTTTCAGGAAAGATTGCAATTGTATAGCAAGAAATTGCCTCTGCTGGGCAGTGAGGGCAGTTTTATCAACAAAAAAGCCGCTGGGTGCAGCGGCTTTTCGTTAAACTTGGTGCCCAGGAGAGGACTCGAACCTCCACGATGTTACTCGCTAGTACCTGAAACTAGTGCGTCTACCAATTCCGCCACCTGGGCATTTCAGGAAAGATTTAGATTGTATAACAAAAAAATGATCCCCCGCAACGCACTTTCGCAATCTGCAGATGAAATCGAAGGCAGCGTTCAGGGGCACCGTGACGGGCATGGATTCGTTCTGCGCGACGATGGCCAGCCTGATATCTTCTTGCCACCCAATGAGATGCGTGCTGTGCTGCACAAGGATCGGGTTCGGGCGCGCATCGTGCGCCAGGATCGCCGCGGGAGGCCCGAGGGGCGTGTGGTCGAAATCCTTGACCGACCGGCGCAGCCTATCATTGGTCGGCTGCTGCAAGAGAGTGGCGTCTGGATCGTCGCACCCGAGGACAAGCGCTATGGACAGGACATCTTGGTCCCGGGCGGCGCCTTGGCGCAGGCCAAGCCGGGCCAGGTCGTGGTGGTGGAACTGACTGAACCGCCAGCGCTGTTTGGTCAGCCCGTGGGCCGCATCACCGAGGTGCTGGGGGAAGTGGACGACCCTGGCATGGAAATTGAGATCGCGGTTCGCAAGTACGGTGTGCCGCATGAATTTTCCGCAGATTGCCTGGCTGAGGCCGGTGCGCTGCCTGACAAGGTGCGTGCGCAGGACAAGAGGCAGCGCATCGACCTGACCGACATACCGCTTGTTACCATCGACGGTGAGGATGCGCGCGACTTCGATGATGCCGTGTACTGCGAGCCGGCCAAGGTGGGTCGCGCCAAAGGGTGGCGACTGCTGGTGGCCATTGCCGATGTGAGCCACTATGTTCAGACCGGCAGCGCCATCGACGTGGACGCCTACGACCGTGCCACCAGCGTGTACTTTCCGCGTCGGGTGATCCCGATGCTGCCCGAGAAGCTCTCCAACGGCCTGTGCTCGCTCAATCCGGAGGTTGAGCGGCTGTGCATGGTCTGCGACATGCTCATCACCGCCAAGGGCGAGGTGCACGCCTACCAGTTCTACCCGGCGGTGATGTTCAGCCATGCGCGCTTCACTTATACCGAGGTGGCGGCCATTCTGGCCAACACGCGCGGTCCAGAGGCCGCCAAGCGGCACGAGCGTGTGGGTGACCTGCTCAACCTGCACGACGCCTACCGCGCACTCTTGCTGGCGCGGCGCGAGCGCGGCGCCGTCGATTTCGAGACCACCGAGACGCAGATCGTCTGTGACGAGAATGGCCGTATCGAAAAAATCATTCCGCGCACGCGCAACGACGCGCACAAGCTGATCGAAGAGGCGATGCTGGCCGCGAATGTCTGCAGCGCCGACTTCATTGCGCAAGGCAAGCAGCACGGCCTGTTCCGTGTGCACGAAGGCCCCACGCCCGAGAAACAGGACATTCTGCGCAACTACCTCAAGGCCATGGCCGTGGGGATGACGATCAGCGACAACCCGCAGCCGTCCGAGTTTCAGGCCATTGCCGAGGCTACCAAGGATCGGCCTGATGCGCAGCAGATCCACACCATGCTGCTGCGCTCCATGCAGCAGGCCATCTACACGCCGATCAACAGCGGCCACTTCGGCCTGGCGTTCGATGCCTATACACACTTCACCAGCCCCATCCGGCGCTACCCCGACCTGCTGGTGCACCGCGTCATCAAGGCCATCCTGGGCAACACCAAATACCGCCTGCCGATGCTGCCCACGCCGGGTGAGGCGCATGCCAAGCTGAGCAAGCGCCTGGCGAGCCGCGTGGCACCGCCTGGCAAGGAGCCGCGCAAGAAGGAAACCGGCGCCGCACTGGCCGAAACGCAGGCCTGGGAGGCCGCCGGCCTGCACTGCAGCGCCAACGAGCGCCGTGCCGACGAGGCCAGCCGTGATGTCGAGGCCTGGCTCAAGTGCAAGTACATGCGCGAGCATCTGGGCGAGGAGTACGGCGGCGTCGTCTCCTCGGCCACCAGCTTCGGCATCTTCGTCACGCTCGACGCGATGTACGTCGAGGGCCTGGTGCACATCACTGAACTCGGCGGTGAATATTTCAAGTTCGACGAGGCGCGCCAGGAACTGCGCGGCGAGCGCAGCGGCATCCGTTACGCCATCGGTACGCGGGTGCGCGTGCAGGTCAGCCGTGTGGACCTGGATGGGCGGCGCATTGACTTCCGGCTGGTGAATGAAGGCGAAGAGCAGGGTGCACGGCCCGCCCGCGACAAGGGTGGATCGCGCACGGCCCCTGGCAGCGCAACGGCGACTGCGGGCAAGCGCCGCGCGGCGCCCGACGACGAAGCGCCAAGGCGTAGCACGGCGCGTGAGTCCGATGGCCGCCGCAAGGGCACTGGAAAGTCCACCCAGAAAGCGGTGCTGCTCACCAAAACCCATGAGCCTGGCAAAGCCAGCAAGGGCAAGGGGCGCTCTTCCAGGCACTCCTGAGATGCTTCACAATGAGTAGCACTCAGCGCTTTGTTCAAGGGCGCTGAGGGCTTTTTTTTATGGTTTTCTGGTGGTCAATTGGGGCCTTCGGCCGTGCCGTGCCATGCCTTGCAGAAAATCGGCGTACTGGTGAGCGGTGTTCCCGGGGGCTTCCCTCATCGGCAGGTGCCCCATGCCCGCAAGCGCCGAGATGTGTGCCTGGGGTAGATGGGTGCGCAGCACTTCGGCGCCTGAGGCATCAAAGACCCGGTCCTCGCCACCCCAGAGCACCAGCGTCGGCACCCGAAGTGCGCTGATGTGCTCTTGCAGCAGGAAGCGGTCTTTCCGTTGCGCCTGCCACAGGCGCAGGTTGGAGGCGGTGTTGCGCAGGGATTGCGCCTGCGCGGCCTGCACGATGGGGCAGGGCAGAAGCGGGCATTTTTCAAAAACGAGGTCCATCTTCGCCTCGAATGATGCTGCGTCGTGCGCCACCAGCGGGGCGTGGCCTTGATCGATCAGCCGGTCCATGGCGCTGGGCTGCTCCGTGCGGATGCCGTGTGGCGCGCCCACGAGGGCCACGCTGGCCACGCGTTCGGGGTGTTGCAGGGCCAGCAGCGCCGCCAGCGTGCCCCCCATCGAGCTGCCGGCCAGGTGCACACGCCCCAGGCCCAGTGCATCCAGCAGGTCCCGCAGGCGTTCGGTCTGTGCGGCGTAGTCATAGGTTTCGCTGTCGAGCCGGCTGCTTTCGCCAAAGCCTGGAAGGTCGGGCGCCAGGATGCGGTAGCTGCCGGTCAGCGAGCGCCCGCATTTCAGCCGTACCTTTCGCCAGACGTTCGGCATGACACCATCGAGCGTACTCAAGCCGCTGCGTGAGGTCACGCTGGTGTGATCGAGCCCCCATGTCGTGCGCCCCGTGCCAGGGCGCGCGCCGTCAGCACCTGCCCCGCGGGCCAGAGATCGGCGGCCTGGCCATGGGCATACACGGCTTCGGTGGCTGCACGCAGTGGATCCATGCCGGCGGCCCAGCGTGCCCCGATCAGGCCGGCAAGCACATCGCCCGTGCCGGCCGTGGCCAGGCGTGCATTGCCTGTGGGGTTGATGGTGGGGCTCTGGCCGGGCACAGCGATCACGCTGCCTGACCCCTTGAGCACCACGACGCAGCCGAACCGGTCTGCCAGTCTTTCGGCGGCCACAAGACGGTGCGCCTGCACCGCGCCGGTGTCCGTGCCCAGCAACCGTGCCGCCTCCAGCGGGTGCGGTGTCAGAGTGGTGCCTTTGCCCTGGCGCGCGCGGGCTGCCAGTGCCTGCTGGAGTGCCGTGTCGGCGGCCACGGCATTGAGCGCATCGGCATCCAGCACCAGGCGCTGCGCCAGCGCCAGCACACGGGGCAGCACGGCGCGCACGGCGTCGCCTCCGCCGCAGCCGCACACCACGGTGAGCTGCGCCATGGGCAGCACATCGATATGGCGAAACATCAGTTCGGGTTGCAGCACGTCGAGTTCCAGCGTGCTGCCCCCCAGCAGTGCCACCAGCACACGCCCCGCACCGGCGTGCAGGGCTGCGCTGGCGGCCAGCAGTGCGGCCCCGGTCATGCCCATACCGCGTGCCTGCAGGCCTTCGCCGCCGATGACGGCTACGTCGCCATAGCTCCCCTTGTGGCTGGCGTGCGTGCGAGCCTGTGCTGCCGGTGGGCCGGACAGCCATGCGCTGTGGGGCTCTGCGGAGGTGTCGCAGCCCAGGTTGTCGAGCCAGACGCTGCCTGCCGCATCGCGTCCGGCGCCAGTGAACAGGCCTGGCTTGAGCGTAAGCAGGGCCAGGGTGTGCCGCTCAGCCCCATTACCGGCATCGGAATGGGGGGCGAAGCCGGGCGCGTACTGGCCGGTGTCGCCCTGCAGTCCCGTAGGCAGATCCACCGCCAGCAGCGGGGCCGTGCTGTTGCGCAACTGTTCCAGCAAGGCAGGGAGGCGCCCCTGGGGCGCGGGACGGGTGTCGCCGGGTGCCAGGCCGATGCCCAGCAGGGCATCGATGCACAGGTCATGCGGGCCAAGACCGGACGGTGCTTCCTGGGTGAATTGCACGCCCGCTTGCTGGGCACGCTGCCAGGAGCGCAGGGCGTCTGCCGGTGCGCTCTCGGGTGCGCCCAGCCAGGTCACGACCACGGGCAGGCCTTGCTGGTGCAGGTGCATTGCGGCTTCCAGGCCGTCGCCACCGTTGTTGCCCGGGCCGCAGGCAATCCAGATGGTGCGCGCGTGCGGCGCCAGCGCGCGTGCCAGCCGTGCCACGGCCAGCCCGGCGCGCTGCATCAGCGTGTGCGCGGGCAGGTGGGCAGCGCCAGCAAGCTCGATGCGGCGCGTGGCTGCTGTGTCGTGGAGCGGGTGTGGCTGGTCTGGGCGGATACGGTGCATGGTGGCTGGCAACTGTGCCCCGGGGCGGGGCGATGGGCCATTGTGCGCCAGAGAGCAGCGTTCAGAAACGCTGTGCGCCCAGTCCTTCGAGGTCGATGTCCGGGGCTTTTCCGGCGATCTGATCGGCCAGTGCGCGCGCACTGCCGCAGGCCAGGGACCAGCCGCTGGCGCCATGGCCGAGGTTGAGCCACAGGCCCGGCACGTGGGTCGCGCCAACAGCGGGTGGGCCATCGGGCAGCATGGGACGGACGCCCCGCCAGACCTGGACGCCGCTGGAGTGCGTGACGCCGCCGGGGAAGCATTCACCCAGCACCCGGTACAGCGTGTTCAGTGTTTGGGGATGGGCCTTTTCCGTGTTGCGGCCCAGTTCGGCGCCGCCCGAGACGCGCACCCGCTGACCCAGGCGGGCCATGGTGGTTCGGGTCTGTACGTCCACGACGGCCGCCAGCGGAGCATGCAGTTCTTCGCGCAGGGGCGCACTGACCGAACTGCCATACAGCGCCACCAGTGGGAGCCGTTGTCCCAGGGGTCGCAGCAAGGCGGCGCTTTGCACTCCGGCGCACAGCACCACCGCATCGAAAGGGTGGGGCGCAGATGCTCCTTCGAGCTGAACGCCTGTCGGGGAGCCAGAGAGGCGGGCGACGCGGGTGTTGAACTCAAACTGCGCGCCGCGTTGCTGCGCGGCCTGGCGCAGCAGCAACGCAAACTGTCGACAGTTGCCGGCCAGTCCGTTCGGCACGTGCAGGGCGCCTGCCAAGGTGAGCGAGGGCGAGAGGCCTGGTTCGATGGCGCGAGCCGTCTCTGTATCGAGTTCGCGGACGACCGTGCCTGCATCGCGCAGCGCTTTCAGAGCGGGGGCAAGTGCTTCTGCGTCGCGCGGTGTGCGCAGCAGCAGCAAGGTGCCTGGGCTGTGTTCGAAGGCCAGGTCGAGCGACTCGGCCAGATGCTGCAGCCGCGCATGGCTGTAGCGGGCCAGCCTCTCCAGTGCCACCAACGAGGGCAAGGGTGTACCGCTGCGGGCACTGGCGTGCGCAGCGCGGCGCCAGCGCCGCAGCCAGGACAACTCGGCCAGGGAAATCGAGCGGCCCACACGCATTGCCGCATGGCGGCCCAGCACGCTGGGGGGGCTGGCGGCGCCCGGCGCTGACCAGGGGTCGAGCACCCCGGGGGCCAACAGGCCACCGGTTGCGAAACTGGCTTCTTCGGCGGTGGCGCTGCGCTGCTCGAACACGGTCACAGCGTGGCCGTCCAGCGCCAATTCAAACGCGGTGGTGACGCCGACCACGCCGGCGCCCACAATGGCTATCTTCATGAAGTTAGGGTGTTTTTGGCATCTAGCGCAATACAGTAAAGCGCTATTAGCTATTATTTTTGTAGTTCTTCTTCAATGCGTAAACCCACATTGAGTACTGCATCATCGTGCAGTGCAGCATGCCACACCATCAGGCCGACGGGCAGTTCCCCTGCCGTATGGCAGGGCAAGGAGAGCGCACAGCCATCGAGCATGTTGACGATGCTGGTATTGCGCAACAGCAGGCCGTTGGCGCGGAAGAAGGCGGCGTCGCGGGCGGCATCCTCAAGGGCATCCCGTCCATCGGCCGGGGCCACGCTGGCGATGGTGGGCGCGAGAATGGGAACGGTGGGTGAGAGCAGGGCGTCAAACCCGGCAATGCTGTCCTCCACACGGGCGATCCAGCGCACCCGCGCTTGCTGCAGTTCAATGTATTCAAACGCAGTCATGGCGGCCCCACGTTCGATGCGGGTGCGCACGCGCGGGTCATAGCGATCGGCGTGCTGCGCCAGCCACGGGCGGTGCCAGGCATAGCTTTCAGCGGCCGAGAAGCCTCCCGTGGCCTGGATGGAGGCGAGGTCAGTCACCTCGGGCAGCGCCAAGGGCTCGATGCGGGCACCGGCGCGGCGCAAGGTGTCCAGGCTGCGTTCGAAGGCCCGTGCGACCTGGGGGTCCAGTCCCTCCAGAAAGGTGTCCGTGGGTACGGCCAGGCGCCATGCCGCCAGCGGCGCCGGGCTGCGCGTGACGCGCCGTGCAGCCAGGATTTCGTGTGCCACGATGGCATCGCGCACGCTGCGGGTCAGGGCGCAGACGGTGTCCAGCGTGGTCGATAGCGGCACGGCGCCGGTCGTCGGCACCAGCCGTGCGGTGCTTTTGAAGCCCACAATGCCGTTGAGTGCGGCCGGAATGCGGATGGAGCCTCCCGTGTCGGAGCCCAGCCCAATGAAGGCCGCGCCCGTGGCCACCGATACGGCGGCGCCCGATGAGGAACCACCGGGCACCCGTGCCGGACCGGGCAGGGCGCCGGTGCGGGCATCAAATGCAGCCGGTGTACCGTAGTGCGGGTTGGTGCCCACGCCCGAAAACGCAAACTCGACCATGTGCGTGCGACCCACGACCGAGGCGCCAGCTGCGCGCAATCGAGCGACTGCGGGGCAGTCGTCCTGGGCGGCAGGTGCATCGGCGAGCACCACCGAGCCCGCTGGCGTGGGTTGGCCGCGCAGGTCGAACAAGTCCTTGACGGACACGGACAGGCCCGCCAGAGGGCGTTGCTCGATGCCCGGCTGGGCGACATGGGCGCGGGCCTCGTCAAACATGGTGCGCGAAAACACGTGCGCGCAGGCGGGCGACTGGGCCACGGCGATGCAGCGTTCCAGGGTGTCTCGGGCGTTGCCGGAGCCGGCCTGCAGCCTGCGACGGTGGGTGTCAAGGTCGTTCAGCATGGGTGTGCTAAAATCTTTGGGCTTTGCTGACCGGTAGGGCCGTGGATACGTTGTGTACTGCGGCGACAGGGCTGGCAAGGTCAATCGCAAACCAGTCCTAACAAGGTGTTGCGGCCTGCAAGGCTGCAATCGTCGGGCTGGATTTTAGACCCAACCTTTGGAGAATTCTCATGTCCGTCACCATGCGCGAAATGCTGGAGGCCGGTGTCCATTTCGGTCACCAAACCCGCTTCTGGAACCCCAAGATGGCCCCGTACATCTTCGGTCACCGCAACAAGATCCACATCATCAACCTGGAAAAGTCGCTGCCGATGCTGCAGTCGGCCACCAAGTTTGCCCAGCAATTGTCGGCCAACCGCGGCACCATTCTGATTGTGGGCACCAAGCGCCAGGCCCGTGACACCGTCGCTGCCGAAGCCCAGCGTGCGGGCGTGCCTTTCGTGAACCAGCGCTGGCTGGGCGGCATGTTGACCAACTTCAAGACGGTGAAGACCTCGATCAAGCGCCTCAAGGACATGAAGGCCCAGCAGGAAGCTGGCCTGGAGTCCCTGAGCAAGAAAGAGCAACTCGTGTTCACCCGTGAGATCGAGAAGCTGGAAAAGGATATCGGCGGCATCCAGGATATGGGTGCCTTGCCGGACGCCATCTTCGTGGTGGACGTGGGCTTCCACAAGATCGCCATTGCCGAAGCCAAGAAGCTGGGCATTCCGCTGATCGGTGTGGTCGATACGAACCACTCGCCCGAAGGCATTGACTACGTCATCCCTGGCAACGACGACTCGGCCAAGGCCGTGGACCTGTATGTGCGCGCCATGGCCGACGCCATCATTGAAGGCCGCAACAACGCCGTGACCGAAGTGGTCAAGGCTGCTGCCGGCGAAGGTGCTGACGAATTCGTCGAAGTGGAAGAATCCGCCGCCTGAAGCCCTGGCCCGCGCGATGCGTCGCGGAAAGAAAGCGGGGCTTGATGGGCCCCCTTTTTTTATCTAGAAACGATTGAACTGAATACGGAGAAATACAAGATGGCTGCAATTACCGCAAGCATGGTTGCCGAACTGCGTGGCAAGACCGATGCCCCCATGATGGAATGCAAGAAGGCCCTGACCGAAGCCGATGGCGACATGGCCAAGGCGGAAGAGCTGCTGCGCGTCAAGCTCGGCACCAAGGCTGGCAAGGCTGCTTCGCGCATCACCGCCGAAGGCGTGGTGGCTTGCTACATTGACGGCAATACCGGCGGGCTGATCGAAGTGAACAGCGAAACCGACTTCGTGAGCAAGAACGACAGCTTCATCGCCCTGGCCAATGCCGCGGCGGAGTTGGTGGCCAAGCATAATCCTGCCGACATTGCCGCCCTGGGCGCGCTGGCCTACGAGCAGGACAGCTTCGGTCCCACGCTGGAAGACGTGCGCAAGGGCCTCATCGGCAAGATCGGCGAGAACATGTCGTTCCGCCGCTTCAAGCGTTTCGGTGCAGGCAGCAAGCTCGCTTCCTACCTGCATGGCACGCGCATCGGTGTGGTGGTCGAATTTGACGGTGACGAAATTGCCGCCAAGGACGTGGCCATGCACATTGCCGCCATGAAGCCTGTGGCGCTGACCAGTGCCGAGGTGCCTGCCGAGCTGATCGAAAAAGAGCGTTCGGTTGCCGCCGCCAAGGCTGCCGAAGATGCCGCCAAGGCCACCGCTGAAGGCAAGCCTGTGCAGTCCGACGAGATCGTTGCCAAGCGCATCGAAGGCGGTGTGCAGAAGTACCTGAAGGAAGTGTCGCTGTTCAACCAGGCTTTCGTGAAGAACGACAAGCAGACGGTCGAGCAAATGCTCAAGGCTGCTGGCACCACCGTGAAGGGCTTCACGCTGTACGTGGTGGGCGAAGGCATTGAGAAGAAGGTGGACGACTTCGCTGCCGAAGTGGCTGCCCAGGTGGCTGCTGCCAAAGCTGCTGCCTGATACGCCTGCTGTTACTGATTTGCCGCCCTATCCCCCAACTTCCGGAGAACTCCCATGACCGTTGCCACGCCAGCCTACAAGCGCATTTTGCTCAAGCTGTCGGGCGAGGCGCTCATGGGAGATGACGCCTTTGGTATCAACCGCGCCACCATTGTTCGCATGGTGCAGGAGGTGGCCGAGGTGACACGCATGGGGGTGGAGGTGGCGGTGGTGATCGGTGGCGGCAACATCTTCCGCGGCGTGGCTGGCGGTGCCGAGGGCATGGACCGTGCCACCGCGGATTACATGGGCATGCTGGCCACCGTGATGAATGCCCTGGCCCTGGCCGATGCCATGGACAAGCAGGGGCTCACTGCGCGGGTGATGTCCGCGATCTCGATCGAGCAGGTGGTGGAGCCCTATGTGCGACCCAAGGCGCTGCAGTACCTCGAAGAGGGCAAGGTGGTGGTGTTTGCCGCAGGCACGGGCAATCCGTTCTTCACTACCGACACGGCTGCCGCCTTGCGTGGCGCCGAAATCGGGGCTGAACTGGTGCTCAAGGCCACCAAGGTCGATGGCGTGTACACCGCCGATCCGCACAAGGACCCGTCGGCCACGCGCTATACCACCCTGAGTTTTGACGAAGCCATGGTGCGCAACCTCGGCATCATGGATGCCACGGCATTTGCACTGTGCCGTGACCAGAAGCTGCCTGTAAAAGTGTTTTCCATCTTCAAGCCCGGTGCGCTCAAGCGCGTGGTCATGGGCGAGGACGAAGGAACCCTGGTTTACGCTTGACGGCAATGGGGTGGCCCGTGCTGCCCGATGCCCCCAAGGAGAGAACATGACTGCCGACATCAAGACAAACATGCAAACCAAGATGGACCAGTCCATCGTGGCGTTCAAGAACAATCTGCAGAAAATCCGTACGGGCCGTGCCAACCCGGCCTTGCTGGACACGGTGCACGTGGAGTACTACGGCTCCATGGTGCCACTGTCGCAGGTGGCCAACGTTGCTCTGCTCGATTCGCGCACCATCAGCGTGCAGCCCTGGGAAAAGGGCATGGGTGCCAAGATTGAAAAAGCCATCCGCGAGAGCGACCTGGGATTGAACCCGGCCTCCATGGGCGACCTGATTCGCGTGCCCATGCCGCCGATGAGCGAAGAGCGCCGCAAGGAAATGACCAAGCTGGCGCGCAACGAAGGCGAGTCGGCCAAGATTGCGGTGCGCAACCTGCGCCGTGATGCCAACGAAGCTGTGAAGAAGCTCGTCAAGGACAAGCTGGCGTCCGAAGACGACCAGAAGCGCGCCGAGGCAGACATCCAGAAGGTGACCGATCAGCATATCGCCGAGATCGATGCCCTGGTGGTCGCCAAGGAGCAGGAAATCATGGCGGTTTGAAGACCGCTCACATGTCTTCTTCCATGGCACAGGAGCTTGTGCCACCCCACCATATTGCCATTGTCATGGATGGCAATGGTCGCTGGGCCAAGCGCCGCTTCCTCCCCCGCCTTGCAGGGCACAAGCAGGGTGTGGATGTGCTTCGCCACTGCGTGCAGGCCTGCGCGCGGCGCGGGGTGGGCGTGCTGACGGTGTTTGCGTTTTCCTCCGAGAATTGGAATCGTCCCGACGATGAGGTCTCTGGCTTGATGGAGCTGCTCGCCAAGGCGCTCGCACGCGAGGTGCCGCAGCTGTGCAAGGACGGAGTGCAGCTGCATTTTGTGGGTGCCCGTGCCGGGCTTTCCGACAAGGTGCAGAGCGGTCTGGCGCAAGGCGAGGCCGCGACGGCCCACAACACCCGGCTTGTGCTCAACGTCTGCTTCAACTATGGGGGGCGCTGGGACATGGCGCAGGCCGCAGCGGCCGTGGCGGCCCGAGGCGAGCCCATCACCGAAGCCAGCCTGAACCGCTCCATGGCGCTGGCCCATGTGCCCGATCCTGACCTTGTGATCCGCACGGGCGGCGAGATGCGGCTGAGCAACTTTCTGCTCTGGCAGGCTGCTTACTCGGAGCTGTATTTCAGCGATAAGCTGTGGCCCGATTTCGATGACGCTGCGCTGGATGAGGCCATTGCGGCCTACCATGCGCGTGAACGCCGATTTGGCAAAACCTCCGAACAAATTCTGCCTGCGCGCTCCGGACTGGTGCGTGCCTGAAAGGGCTCCATGCTGAAACAGCGCATCATCACCGCCCTGGTTTTGCTGGCCATTTTGTTGCCCGCTTTGTTCTATCCGTCGCCTGTGCCATTTGCGGCGGTGGTGCTGGTGCTGATGGCCGGTGGCGCCTGGGAATGGGGACGTCTCAATGGCTGTGGTCCATTGGCTTCGGTGGTTGTGGGGGCCGTGTGCATCGCCCTGTGTGCGGCATCGTGGCTGCTGGGCCTGGCCGACCAGCCGCTGGGTCCACTGTGGTTGGCAGCGGGGGGCTTTTGGGTGTTGGGCGGTGCCTGGCTATTGCATGCCGGTGTGCCGGGCTGGCCGCGGATTCCCGGTCCGGTGCGGCTGGTGGCAGGGGTGCTGGCGCTGTGGCTGGCCTGGCTGGCCGTGGTGCAGGCGCGCACGGTGGGCATCAACTTCCTGCTGTCGGTGATGACATTGGTCTGGATGGCCGATATCGCTGCCTATTTTGCAGGCCGTACGTTGGGCCTGCGTTTCACCCGCAGCAAACTTGCCCCCTCGATCAGTCCGGGCAAGAGCTGGGAAGGCGTCTGGGGCGGTGTCGCGGGCGTGCTGGTACTGGCGGTGTGCTGGGTAGTGGCCGATGCCCGCCTGCAGGCGCCCGTGGCCAGCCTGTACACGCGGCTGGCCACCCAGGGCTGGTGGTTGCTGGTGCTGGGTGCGCTGTTCATGGCGGCCATGAGCGTGGTGGGAGATCTCATTGAGTCGCTCATCAAGCGCAGTGCAGGCGTGAAAGACAGCAGCAACCTGTTGCCTGGACATGGTGGTGTGCTGGACCGGGTGGATGCCCTGCTGCCCACGCTGCCGCTGGCCATGATGCTGATGACACTGGTAAAAACATGAAACAACGCATCACGGTACTGGGCTCCACGGGATCCATTGGCACCAGTACGCTCGATGTGGTGGCACGCCACCCCGATCGCTTTGAGGTTTTTGCGCTGAGCGCGTCCACCCAGGTGGACCTGATGCTGGCCCAGTGTGCCCGCTTTGCGCCGCGTTACGCCGTCATGGCCAGTGCAGAGCATGGTCGATTGCTCCAGGAAAAAATCAAGCAAAACAGCCTTCCAACGCTTGTGTTGAAAGCGCAGAATGCTATTGAAATTATAGCATCGCATGCCGAGGTGGATATGGTCATGGCGGCCATCGTCGGGGCAGCCGGACTGGCGCCCTGTCTGGCGGCCGCCAGGGCAGGAAAGCGTTTGCTGCTGGCCAACAAGGAAGCCCTGGTGGTGGGGGGCGAGGTGTTTCTGCGCGCTGTGCGCGAAGGCGGGGCGACCTTGCTGCCCATCGACAGCGAGCATTCGGCCATTTTCCAGTCGCTGCCCGAAGACCCCGCCACCTGGTCGCGGCGCGTGGAGAAGATCATCCTCACGGCGTCGGGTGGACCCTTTCGGCAGCGCTCGCCCGACAGCTTGCGTGATGTCACGCCCGAGCAGGCCTGCGCGCACCCCAACTGGGTCATGGGCCGCAAGATATCGGTGGATTCGGCCACGATGATGAACAAGGCGCTGGAGGTGATCGAAGCGCGCTATCTCTTCGGCCTGGCGCCCGGGCAGCTGGATGTGGTCATTCACCCGCAAAGCATTATCCACTCCATGGTGCAGTACACGGACACTTCCGTGGTGGCACAGCTGGGTACGCCGGACATGCGTGTGCCCATCGCCTATGGCCTGGCCTGGCCCGAGCGCGTCGAGTCCGGTGCAGCCGCACTGGATTTCCATGCCCTGGGGGCCATGACCTTTGAGGCCATTGACGACCATGGCCATCCTGATCGGTTCCCGGGGTTGCACCTCGCGTGGGAGGCGCTGGAGGCTCCGCCCGGTACCACGGCGGTGCTCAACGCGGCCAACGAAGTGGCCGTGGCGGCATTCCTGGACCGGCGCATCCGCTTTGACCAGATCCATGCGCTGAACCTGGAAACTTTGTCTGCGGTTGCCTGCTCCAATCCCGATTCGCTCGACGCCTTGCTGGCATTGGACGCCGATGCGCGAGCAGCGGCGCAACGGATTGCCCAGCGGCTGGCCTCCTGAGCGTTGCCGCCTGATCTCACGGAACACGCATGTTGACCATTGTCGCCTTTCTTGTGGCCCTGGGGCTGTTGATTGCCGTCCACGAATACGGCCACTACCGCGTGGCGGTGGCCTGCGGTGTGAAGGTACTGCGCTTTTCGGTGGGCTTTGGAAAACCGCTGCTGCGTTGGCAGCCCAAGGGTTCCTCCACGGAATTTGTGCTGGGCGCGTTTCCGCTGGGCGGTTTTGTACGCATGCTTGACGAACGGGAGGCCCCGGTGCCCCCCGAGGAGCGTCATCTCGCCTTCAACACCCAGCCATTGCGTTCGCGGGCGCTGATCGTGGCGGCTGGCCCGGTTGCCAATCTTCTGCTGGCGGTGCTGCTCTATGCCGCAGTCAACTGGATGGGGGTGCAAGAACCCATGGCCTATCTCGCACGGCCGGTGCCGGGCTCGGTGGCCGAGTCGGCCGGCCTGCATGGCGGCGAGTTGGTGCGCAATGCGGCCATGGGCGATGAGGAGCCTCAGCCTGTGCGATCGTTTGAGGATCTGCGCTGGTTGTTGACGCGCGGTGCGCTGGAGTCCATTCCGGTCCGGCTGGAGGTGGAGCCGACCCCCGGTGCAAGCCGGCGCACGGTGGTGCTGGCCCTGAACGAACTGGATACGCGGGAAGCCGATGCGCGTCTCCTGCAGATGATCGGCATTGTGGGCCCCTGGACGCGCCCCGTCGTGGGGGAGGTGATGGCTGACGGTGCGGCCCGGCAGGCCGGTCTGCGCGAAGGTGATGTGGTGCTGCGCATCGGTACGGTGGACGTGGTGGATGGCCAGCAATTGCGCGCACTGATTCGTGGCTCGGTGCGCGAGGGACAGCCTGTATCCCAGCCCTGGCGCATCCAGCGGGGCGCCACGAACCTGACGCTGGACGTGCAGCCCCAGGTGCAGCAGGACCAGGACGAACTGGTCGGACGCATCGGTGCCTATGTGGGCGCCAGGCCCGAGTTCACCACCGTGCAGTACGGGCCTCTGGAAGGGCTGTGGAGTGGCGCCGAGCGTACCTGGCAGGTGTCGGTCCTGACGCTGCGAATGATGGGACGCATGGTGATCGGTGAAGCCTCGCTCAAGAACATCAGCGGCCCGCTGACGATCGCCGACTATGCGGGGCGCTCTGCCAGCATGGGGCTGTCGCAGTACCTGGCATTTCTTGCGCTGATCAGTGTCAGCCTGGGTGTGCTCAACCTGCTGCCGCTGCCCGTCCTCGATGGGGGGCACCTGATGTATTATCTTTGGGAGGGCGTGACGGGCAGGGGTGTCTCGGATGCCTGGATGGAGCGCTTGCAGCGTGGCGGCATTGCCGTACTGCTCCTGATGATGTCCATTGCCATGTTCAACGATATCTCCCGGCTCTTTGGCTAACCTTATGACCGCCATGCCTGCGCATTGGCGGCACCGGCTTCATTCATGAAAAAACATATCAATCGCTTCGGTGCGCGTACTGTGACAGCCGTGGCTGCCATGATTTTTGCTGCCCAGGCCGCGTGGGCCCTGGAACCCTTCAAGGTGCAGGATATTCGGGTGGAGGGCCTGCAGCGTGTGGAGCCCGGAACCGTGTTCGCATCCATGCCCCTGCGCGTGGGTGACGAGTACAACGACGACAAAGGGGCCGCTGCCATCCGTGCGCTGTTTGGCCTGGGGCTCTTCAAGGATGTACGCCTGGAAGCCACCGGGGGTGTTCTGGTGGTGGTGGTGGAAGAACGCCCCACCATTGCCGATGTGGATTTTGTGGGTGCACGCGAATTCGACAAGGATGTGCTCAAGAAGTCCATGCGCGATATCGGTCTGACGGATGGCCGCCCGTATGACAAGGCACTCACCGACCGGGCCGAGCAGGAGCTCAAGCGCCAGTACATCAACAAGAGCTTCTACGGCGCCGAGGTGGTGACCACCGTCACGCCCATTGAGCGCAACCGCGTCAATCTCACCTTCTCGGTGGTGGAGGGCGACACCGCGCGCATCAAGGACATCCGTATCGTTGGCAACAAGGCGTTCAGTGAATCGACGCTCAAGGGCCTGTTCGATCAGGATACGGGCGGCTGGTTGAGCTGGTATACCAAGTCGGATCGCTATGCACGCACCAAGCTCAATGCCGATTTGGAAACCCTGCGTTCCTACTACCTGCAGCGGGGGTACCTGGAGTTCCGCATCGATTCGACCCAGGTGGCAATTTCCCCGGACAAGCAGGACATCTCCATCACCGTCAACGTGACCGAAGGCGAGCGCTTCGTGGTGTCCAGCGTCAAGCTCGAAGGCAACTTCCTGGAACGTGAGGATGAATTCAAGTCGCTGGTCGCGATCCGTGTCGGCGAACCCTATAACGCCGACCAGGTCGCCGAAACCACCAAGGCATTCTCCGAGCATTTCGGGAATTTTGGTTTTGCGTTTGCACGCATCGAGGCCGTGCCCGAGATCGACCGCGAGAACGGCCGTGTGGCCCTGGTGCTGCAGGTCGACCCGGTGCGCCGCGCCTATGTGCGCCGCATCAGCGTGGCCGGCAACAACCGTACGCGTGACGAAGTGATTCGACGCGAGTTCCGCCAGTTCGAGGCTTCGTGGTACGACGGCGAAAAGATCCGCCTCTCGCGTGATCGCGTCGATCGTCTGGGGTATTTCACAGAAGTCAACATCGAGACGCTGGAAGTTCCGGGTGCGCCCGATCAGGTGGATCTCTTGATCAGCGTGGCGGAGAAGCCTACGGGCTCCTTGCAACTGGGTGCAGGATTCTCCAGCGCGGAGAAGATGTCGTTGTCCTTCTCGATCAAGCAGGAGAATATCTTTGGCTCGGGGAATTATCTGGGCGTGGATCTCAATACCAGCAAGTTCAAGCGCACCCTGGTGTTCAGCACCACAGACCCCTATTTCACCAAGGATGGTGTTTCGCGCACGCTGGACATGTATTACCGCACCGACAAGCCTTACGAGGACCAGGGCGGAAACTATGAGCTGATCACCACCGGGGCGGGGATTCGGTTTGGTGTTCCTTTCAGCGAAACCGATACGGTTTTCTTCGGGGGCGCGCTGGAGCAGACACGTATCAAGTCCGGCACCAACATTCCCGCAGCCTATCTGAGCTATGCGGATCGTTACGGTGCCTCCAGTTCGGCGGTGCCGCTGACCATTGGCTGGTCACGCGATGGCCGTGACAGCGCCCTGGCACCCAATGCTGGCCGGTACCAGCGGCTCAATACCGATTGGTCGGTGGCTGGAGACGCGCGTTATGTGCGTGCCAATTACCAGTACCAGCAGTACGTGCCCCTGAACAAGAAATTCACCGTTGCTTTCAATGGCGAGGTGGGCTTGGGCAAAGGCATGGGCGGAAGGCCTTTTCCTGTGTTCAAGAATTTTTACTCCGGCGGCCTGGGCTCGGTGCGTGGCTTTGACCAGGGAACCCTGGGCCCGCGCGATGTCACCGGCGCTTCGCTGGGTGGCCCGAAGAAACTGACCTTCAATACCGAACTCATCGCGCCGTTTCCGGGGGCCGGCAATGACCGTACATTGCGCGTCTTTACTTTCCTCGACGTCGGCAATGTCTATGGCGATGGTGAGAAAATCCGCCTGAGCGACATGCGCGCTTCGGTGGGCATCGGGCTGAGCTGGATTTCTCCGCTGGGCCCACTGCGCCTGGCATACGCCAAACCCGTGCGCAAGTTTGCGGGCGATAGAATCCAGGAACTGCAATTCCAGATCGGAACATCCTTCTAATGAAAAACCTCTCTCGTCCCATCGCCTTGGCGATTTTGCTGGGCTCTTTTGGTGCTGCGCTGCCTGTGCAGGCGCAGGAGTTCAAGGCAGGCTTCATCCATACGGATCGCGTGTTCCGCGAGGCCAGCACGGCCAAGGCGGCGCAGGCCAAGCTGGAGCAGGAATTTTCCCGCCGTGACAAGGAACTCAACGATCTGGGCGCGACGCTGAAGTCGGCCACGGAAAAGTTCGAACGTGATGCGCCCACGCTGTCCGAAAGCCAGCGCATGGCCCGCCAACGCCAGTTGGTGGACCAGGACCGCGATTTTCAGCGCAAGCGCCGTGAATTCCAGGAAGACCTGAATTCGCGCAAGAACGAAGAACTGAACCAGATGAGCGACCGCATCAACAAGGTGGTCAAGCAGCTGGCCGAGCAGGAGAAGTACGACATCATCGTGGATCAGGCGGTCTATATCAGCCCCAAACACGACATCACCGACAAGGTGATCAAGGCGCTCAATGCTGCGCCTGCCAAGTAATCACCGCTGGCACCGGGTGGGATACGCGTGAGCTTGCGCCTGGCGGAGTTCGTTGAGGCGCTGGGTGGCACGCTCGAGGGTGATCCCGGCATCGAGATCGCCCGGCTCGCGCCGCTGGAGGCGGCGCAGGCGCAGGAACTGAGTTTTCTGAGCCACCCGCGTTACCAGCAGCAACTGGCCGCCTCCCGGGCGGCCTGTGTCATTGTGGCGCCCGCCATGCGCGAGGTGGCCATGGCACGGGGCGCCTGCATCGTGGCGGATGATCCCTATGTCTATTTCGCCCGGGCCACGCAGCTCTGGCGTAGGCGCCATGCGCCGCCGGGGGTGCCCGGAATTCATCCCAGTGCGGTCGTGCACGCTGAGGCACTGGTGCACGCCACGGCGGTCATCGGGCCTTTGTGTGTGATCGAACGCGGTGCGCGCATTGGTGCGGGCACGGTGCTCAAGTCGCGCGTTACCGTCGGTGAAGACTGCCATATCGGAGAGCGCTGCATCGTGCATGCCGGCGTGGTGATTGGCGCCGACGGCTTTGGCTTCGCGCCCGAGGGCGGAGTCTGGGTCAAGATCGAGCAACTGGGCGCGGTGCGCATTGGTGACGATGTGGAGATTGGCGCCAACACCTGCATTGACCGTGGCGCTTTACAAGACACCGTGATCGAAGACGGCGTGAAGCTCGACAACCTGGTCCAGATTGGCCACAACGTGCATATCGGTCGGCATTCGGCCATGGCGGGCTGTGTTGGCGTGGCCGGCAGTGCCACGATCGGCGCCCACTGCACCGTAGGCGGTGGCGGCATTGTGCTGGGGCACCTCACACTGGCGGACCATGTGCATGTATCGGCCTCCACGACGGTGACGCGGTCGTTGACGCGACCCGGGCAATACACAGGGATGTTTCCCATCGACGACAATGCCCGCTGGGAAAAGAACGCAGCTACGCTCAAGCAGCTGCACAGCCTGCGCGAGCGCATCAAGGCCCTCGAAAGCCTTCTACAGAACAACAAGATTGAACGCCCATGATGGATATTCACGCAATTCTCAAGCAACTACCCCACCGTTATCCTTTTCTGCTGGTGGACAAGGTGCTTGAACTCGAGCGCAACCAGCGCATCAGGGCCATCAAGAACGTCACGTTCAATGAGCCCTACTTCATGGGGCATTTTCCTGGCCATCCGGTCATGCCGGGTGTATTGATCCTCGAAGCACTTGCTCAGGCTGCCGGCTTGCTGGCCTTTGATGCCATGGGACAGGTGCCGGACGAGAACAATATCTACTACTTCGTGGGCATCGACGGAGCCCGTTTCAAGCGGCCCGTCGAGCCGGGCGATCAACTGATCCTGGACATCACCATCGACCGTGTACGCGGTGGTATCTGGAAATTCAAGGGCGTGGCCCGGGTGGGCGAGGAAGTGGCCTGCGAAGCCGAACTCATGTGCACCATGCGCGCCGTGGGTTGACCGGCGCAGGCCTGTTGGATCGTGCGTAATATCCATCCCACTGCCATTGTCGCGGACGGCGCCCGCCTGGACTCCACGGTCACGGTGGGGCCGTATGCGGTCATTGGAGAGCATGTGTCCATCGGTGCGGGCACGACGGTCGGCGCGCATTGCGTGATCGAAGGGCGCACCACCATTGGTGCTGACAACCGCATCTTTCAGTTCAACTCGATTGGCGCTGTTCCGCAGGACAAGAAATATGCCGGTGAGCCCACGGAACTCGTCATCGGCGACCGCAACACCATCCGCGAGTTCTGTACCCTGAACCTGGGTGTGCCGCAGGCCGGTGGCATCACCACGGTGGGTGACGACAACTGGATCATGGCGTACACCCACATCGCCCACGATTGCCATGTGGGCAACAACACGACGCTGGCCAACAACACCACGCTGGCAGGCCATGTGCACCTGGGCGATTGGGTGACGGTGGGCGGACTCACCGGCATCCATCAATTCGTCAAGGTGGGCGCACACGCCATGGTGGGCTTCGCCAGTGCAGTGACACAGGACGTACCCCCCTTCATGCTGGTGGACGGGAACCCGCTGGCTGTGCGTGGCTACAACGTGGTGGGG
Source organism: Giesbergeria sp. (assembly GCA_026647025.1). GTDB lineage: Bacteria > Pseudomonadota > Gammaproteobacteria > Burkholderiales > Burkholderiaceae_C > Simplicispira. The sequence continues at coordinate 49,102 of JAPKHH010000016.1, read as the reverse complement.
CTGCGTCGCCGTGGCTTCTCGCCCGAGCGCCTTGCGGTTGTCAAGCAGATGCACAAGCTGATCTATCGCCAGGGTCTCACATTGGCGGCCGCCCGCGCTGCCATCGGAGAACTCGCGCAATCGGCGCCGCAGGCCGGGGGCGAGGTGGCGATGATGGAGCAGTTCCTGGCCGATGCCACGCGCGGCATCGTGCGCTGAGGCGAACGCCATGGAGACATCCCCCCGCATCGCCATGGTGGCGGGCGAGACATCGGGTGACCTGCTGGCAGGCTTGCTGATCGACGGCATGCAGGCCCATTGGCCGGGGCTGCAGTCCTGCGGCATTGGTGGCCCGCAGATGCAGCGCCGGGGTTTTGTTGCCTGGTGGCCCAGCGAGAAGCTCGCCGTGCATGGCTACAGCATGGAGGTGCTGCGACGGCTGCGCGAGTTGCTGGGAATTCGCAAGCAGTTGCGCGAGCGGCTGCTCAGGGATCGCCCGGATGTCTTCATCGGCGTGGATGCCCCTGATTTCAATCTGGGGCTGGAGGCCGATCTGCGTACAGCAGGCATCAAAACCGTGCATTTTGTCTGCCCGTCCATCTGGGCATGGCGCGCCGATCGCATTGAAAAAATCCGCCGTGCAGCCGACCATGTCCTGTGCATCTTCCCGTTTGAGCCAGCGTTGCTGGAGCAGCACGGCATCGCGGCCACCTATGTGGGCCATCCTTTGGCTGGTGTGATTCCAATGGAGCCCGACCGTAGCGCGGCCCGTGCCCAACTGGGATTGCAGGACGAGGATGCCGTGCTGGCCATTCTGCCTGGCAGCCGCTCGGCTGAAGTGCAGTACATCACACCAAGGTTTTTTGGGGCTGCAGCGCTTATCCATCAAGCGCTTCCAGCTATGAAAATGATAGTTCCTGCAGTGCCCGCACTGCAAAATCGCATCGAACAAGCGGCACGCGACTGCGGTTTGGGCCATGTGCTGCAGGTCATTCCTGGCCAGTCCCATACCGCTTTGGCGGCTTGTGATGTGACGCTGATTGCCAGCGGCACCGCCACCCTGGAAGCTGCGCTGTTCAAGCGCCCCATGGTCATTGGCTACCGCATGCATCCCTTGAGCTGGCGCCTGATGCGCCGCAAGCAACTGCAGCCCTGGGTGGGGCTCCCCAATATTCTGTGCCGCGAATTTGTCGTGCCCGAACTCCTGCAGGACAATGCCACACCGCAGGCGCTGGCCGATGCCGTACTGCAGTGGTTCGACGCGCAGGAGCATCAGCCTGCCCGCATCAGCGCGCTGCACCAGCGTTTTACTTTGCTGCATGAGAGCCTGCAGCGCAACACCCCCCGATTGGCCGCCGATGCCATCCAGAAAGTACTTGCCACCACGGCCTGAACAAACCTGCCTGCCATGGCATCCCTCTGGCCTGGTGGCGGGAGTGGATGAGGCCGGCCGTGGCCCGCTGGCGGGCCCCGTGGTGGCTGCTGCCGTGATCCTGGATGACTTGCAGCCCATTGCCGGGTTGGCTGATTCCAAGAAACTGACGCCGTCCCGGCGCGAAAAACTCTACGACGAAATCCGTGCCAAGGCGCTGTGCTGCAGCATCGCCGAGGCCACAGTGGAAGAGATCGACCGCCTCAATATTCTGCAGGCCACGCTGCTGGCCATGCAGCGGGCCGTGATGGGGCTGCGACTCAAGCCGGCACTGGTGCTGGTCGATGGCAATCGCCTGCCCCGGTTGGAGGTTCCGGCCGAGGCCATCGTCAAGGGGGATGCGCTGGTCCCCGCCATCTCGGCAGCATCCATTCTGGCCAAGGTACACCGTGACCGCTGGTGCGCGCAGGTACACGACGAGTTTCCGCACTACGGATTTGCCGGGCACAAAGGCTATGGCACGGCCGCGCACATGGCCGCCCTGCAGGTGCATGGTGCGTGCATTCACCATCGGCGCTCGTTTGCGCCCGTGGCGCTGAACCTGCGTGCGGTGGTGTGCCGATGATTTCACCCTCCGTGGTCGTGATCCATTCCCGCGACAACGCCTTCGTCAAGGACCTGCGGCGCCTGGCGCAGGACACCACGGCGTACCGCAAGCAGGGCCGCGTCTGGCTCGAGGGGGATCACCTGTGCCGTGCGGCGCTGGCGCGTGGCCAAACGGTGTCGATCGCGGTATTTTCTGAGTCTTTTTGGCCTCTAGCGCCCGTGGAATGGGCGCAAGCAGCTCCTAAATCAATAGTTCTTGCGGATGCCTTGTTTGCCGATATCAGTGGTCTGGAGTCACCGGCCCAGATGGGTTTCATCATCGATTTGCCCGTCGGCACCGCACTCCAGCCGGACGAGGCGACCGTGGTGCTCGACCGCGTGCAGGACGCTGGCAATGTGGGCTCGATCCTGCGCAGTGCGTCCGCGTTTGGATTTCGGCAAGTGGTTGCCCTCAAAGGCAGCGCAGCCCTGTGGTCGCCCAAGGTGCTACGGGCGGGCATGGGTGCGCATTTTGCCTTGGACCTGATCGAGGCGGCGAGCCTTGACGACCTCCGGTCGTTGCGGGTGCCGATGCTGGTCACCCATGTGCACGAAGGCGACTTCCTGCATCGCACACCATTGCCCTGGCCCTGCGCCTGGGTCCTGGGGCATGAAGGGCAGGGCGTTTGTGCCACGCTGGAGGAGCAGGCCGCCCTGCGCATCCGCATTGCGCAGCCGGGCGGGGAAGAGTCGTTGAATGTGGCCGCCGCTGCCGCCATCTGCCTGCACGCCAGCGGCGCCATGCGCTGAATGGCGCGCCACGCCCTTATTGATTGCGCAAGAACTGGCGCACAAATTCACTCTGGTTGGGTGCCTCTTTTTCGGTACTGAAGACAACCTGCTGGTTGTCGATCCGGATCTTCAGGCGCGATGCAAACTGGCAGCGTATCTGGCCCAGTGTGGCAGCCAACGGCTTGAAATCCGGCGTTCCACGGCACAGCGATTCCATTTCCGAAGCCACCACACCGCAGAAGCTGCCGATGCTCAGGGTTTGCAGTTTCTCGTCGTCGATGGTGGTCCAGTCCACCGTGGTCTGGATGGTGGCGCCACAGGCCGCAGTGGCCTCCTGGTCTGCTTTGCCAAGATCCGCTTGCACGCTGGCCAGCCGCTTTTCTCGGTCGAAGCGGGCCAGTTTTTCCTGTACCCCCTGTTTTTGCTGTTCGGCGTAGCTCGCTTGCAGTGCGGCCAGCCTGAACTCCTTGCTTTTCTTGTCATTGAATGCCAGAGCGATGCCATCACGCTGGCCTGGCAGATACAGCACATGTTCGGTGCTGCCACCGTATCGTGAAGCCTGTTGGTGCAGCAGGCCGTAGTCGCGACCGTCCAGTCGGGTGACATACACCGCACGTGCAGCCCCACGTTGCTCCAGGGTGCCCAAAAATACCACCTGGTCAATCGCATGGTTGATGCCACTGACGCGTACCAGCGCCTGGGTACTATCGGCGCTGGGCGCCAGCACAACCTCGATCCCCTGGGGGCCGGTCAGGACCTGGGGGTATTTCGCCAACTCGATTGCATGGGCGGCCATGGTGGCCAGACCGCAGAACAGGGCGAGAAGAAAGGGGCGGGCAAGAAATCGCATGAAACCAACTTTGCAGGGCGGGAGAAGCGGCGAAGTCTAGAGGCGCTGCGGCTGTTTGCAACACAAGGAACAAGTGCTTACGTAACAAGTCTTTGCCCTGTCCGCCTTTGCACGCGAAAAGAAGCCGAGGGGTATAATCGGGGGCTTTTCTCGCAACAGCGTCGCCCGACCGCACCCAAAGCAACAACCCATCTGAGAGCAGCCGCGGGCATTTGAATGCCAGCAGCCTGCAGGCGCCGGGCGACCGTAACCATCCGGAGAACCCAGTGCTTTTGTCTCTACAGGGAACATTCCCGCCCGCCATCCTGGCGCTCGCAGACGGCACGGTCTTTATCGGCAACTCGATCGGTGCCACTGGCACCACCGTCGGCGAAGTGGTGTTCAACACTGCGATGTCCGGCTACCAGGAAATCCTTACAGACCCCAGCTATTGCCAGCAGCTCGTGACGCTCACGTATCCGCACATTGGCAACTATGGCGTCAACACCGAGGATATCGAGGCCGAAAAGATCCATGCCGCAGGCTTGATCATCAAGGATCTGCCACTGCTGGCGAGCAACTTTCGCTGCAACGAAACCCTGTCCGCCTACCTTGAGCGCGCAGGCACCGTGGCGATTGCCAACATCGACACCCGCAAACTCACCCGCCTGCTGCGCAGCAAGGGCGCGCAGAACGGCGCCATCGTCGGCCTGGCTGCAGGTCAGGCCGTGACGCAAGCGCTCATCGACGAGGCGATCGCTGCGGCCAAGGCGGTGCCGTCCATGGCGGGGCTGGACCTGGCCCGGGTGGTGAGCACCAAGCTGGCCTATGAGTGGACGCAGACTGAATGGCAGCTCGGCACCGGCTATGGCACACAGGATGCACCGCACCTGCATGTGGTGGCCTACGACTTCGGGGTCAAGCTCAACATCCTGCGCATGCTGGCAGAGCGAGGTTGCCGGGTGACAGTCGTGCCCGCCCAGACACCAGCGGCCGAGGTGCTCGCCATGCAGCCCGACGGCGTATTTCTGTCGAACGGCCCGGGTGACCCGCAGCCCTGCGACTATGCCATCGCCGCCACGCGCACGATCATCGACAGCGGCATCCCCACCTTCGGCATCTGCCTCGGCCACCAGATCATGGCCCTGGCTTCGGGTGCGCGCACCTTCAAGATGACGCACAGCCACCATGGCGCCAATCACCCCGTGAAGGACCTGGATACCGGCCGCGTGAGCATCACCAGCCAGAACCACGGTTTTGCGGTGGACATGGACAACTTGCCGCCCAGCCTGCGCGCCACGCACGTCAGCCTGTTTGACGGCACGCTGCAGGGTCTGGTACGCACCGACAAGCCGGCGTTCTGCTTCCAGGGTCACCCCGAGGCATCGCCCGGCCCGCACGATATTGCCTATGTTCGACCGCTTTACCGACGCCATGCAGTTGGCCAAGGCGAAGTAAGCCCCGGGGAATCCGTGCCATGAAACTCTTCAGCTTCCCGGCTGCATCGCTTGAAAAGGCGATCCACAAGCGCGTTCTGACCCTGCCATCGCCGCACCGTGAATGGTTCACCGAGCGTTGGCAGCAAAAGCCCTACAAGAAAGCCTTTGTCGAAAACAAGGCCATGCCCCTGGTGACCCTGGTGGCCAAAGGCAAGACCTGGGATGACGCCACCTTTGCCGAGGCATTGCTGGAGTGGGATGTCACTTTCTACGAGGCCGAGACAGAAGTTCTGCGCCCCCTTGTGCAAGGCGACGGCCTGCTGCAGCTCATGCAGAAAAACCTGCCAGCCGAACGTGCCCAGGCCTTGCTGGACAAGATCCACACCCGCCGTCCCGTCGCCGACGGGGCCGCTACTGCGGGCACTGCACCCGCGACCGACGGACCGACACACCATGCCTAAACGCACAGACATCAAAAGCATTCTCATCATCGGCGCCGGCCCGATCATCATCGGTCAGGCCTGCGAGTTCGATTACTCCGGCGTACAGGCCTGCAAGGCGTTGCGCGAGGAAGGCTACAAGGTCATCCTGATCAACAGCAACCCCGCGACGATCATGACCGACCCGGCCACGGCCGACGTCACCTACATCGAGCCCATCACCTGGCAGACGGTCGAGAAGATCATCGCCAAAGAGCGTCCCGACGCCATTTTGCCGACCATGGGTGGGCAAACTGCGCTCAACTGCGCGCTCGACCTGTGGCGCAATGGCGTACTGCACAAATACAAGGTCGAGCTGATTGGCGCTACGCCCGAGGCCATCGACAAGGCCGAGGACCGACTCAAGTTCAAGGATGCAATGACCCGCATCGGCCTGGGCTCTGCGCGCTCCGGCATCGCCCACAGCATGGACGAGGCCTGGGCTGTGCAGAAGAGCGTGGGCTTTCCTACCGTGATCCGCCCCAGCTTCACGCTGGGTGGCACGGGCGGCGGCATTGCCTACAACCCGGAAGAATTCGAGATCATCTGCAAGCGCGGCCTGGAAGCCTCGCCCACCAACGAGCTGTTGATTGAAGAGTCGCTGCTGGGCTGGAAGGAGTACGAGATGGAAGTGGTCCGCGACAAGGCGGACAACTGCATCATCATCTGCTCGATCGAAAACCTCGACCCCATGGGCGTGCATACCGGCGACTCGATCACCGTGGCGCCAGCGCAGACACTGACCGACAAGGAGTACCAGATCATGCGCAACGCCAGCCTGGCGGTGCTGCGCGAGATCGGCGTGGACACGGGGGGCTCCAATGTGCAGTTCTCGGTGAATCCGAAGGACGGCCGCATGATCGTCATCGAGATGAACCCGCGTGTCTCGCGCTCGTCTGCACTGGCCTCCAAGGCCACGGGTTTCCCGATTGCCAAGGTGGCGGCCAAGCTGGCCGTGGGCTACACGCTGGACGAACTGCGCAACGAAATCACGGGTGGCGCCACGCCGGCGTCGTTCGAGCCGTCGATTGACTACGTGGTCACCAAGATTCCACGCTTTGCCTTCGAGAAATTCCCCACGGCGGACAGCCGCCTGACGACGCAGATGAAGAGCGTGGGTGAGGTCATGGCCATGGGCCGGACCTTCCAGGAGTCCTTCCAGAAGGCCTTGCGCGGTCTGGAAGTGGGCGTGGATGGCATGAACGAGAAAACCCAGGACCGCGAAGTCCTGGAGAAAGAACTGGGCGAGCCCGGCCCCGAGCGCATCTGGTACGTCGGCGACGCCTTTGCCATGGGCCTGTCGGTCGACGAGGTGTTCGAGCTCACCAAGATTGACCGCTGGTTCCTGGTGCAGATCGAGCAGATCGTGAAGATCGAGCTCGACATCGACAAGCTTGCCGCAGAGAAGGGTGAGGGCGCCCTGGCGGCGCTGGACGCCGACACGCTGCGCACCTTGAAGCAAAAGGGTTTCTCCGACCGCCGCCTGGCCAAGCTGCTCAAGACGACCGAGAAGGCGGTGCGTGACCAGCGCCGTGCACTGAACGTCCGTCCGGTGTACAAGCGGGTGGACACCTGCGCTGCCGAGTTCGCCACCAACACGGCCTATCTGTATTCCACCTACGAGCAGGAATGCGAAGCCGAGCCCACCGACAAGAAGAAAATCATGGTGCTGGGTGGTGGACCGAACCGCATCGGCCAGGGCATCGAGTTCGACTACTGCTGCGTGCATGCCGCCCTTGCCATGCGCGAGGATGGGTACGAAACCATCATGGTCAACTGCAACCCCGAAACGGTGTCTACCGACTACGACACTTCGGACCGTCTGTACTTCGAGCCGGTCACGCTGGAAGACGTGCTGGAAATCGTTGACAAGGAAAAGCCCGCTGGCGTGATCGTCCAGTACGGCGGCCAGACGCCCTTGAAACTGGCGCTGGCACTGGCCGCCGAGGGTGTGCCCATCATCGGCACCAGCCCCGACATGATCGACGCAGCCGAAGACCGCGAGCGCTTCCAGAAGCTGTTGGGCACGCTGGGCCTGCGCCAGCCGCCGAATGCCACGGCGCGCACCGAGCCCGAAGCCCTGGAGAAGGCCGAGGCCCTGGGCTACCCGCTGGTCGTGCGCCCGAGCTACGTGCTGGGTGGCCGTGCCATGGAAATCGTGCACGAGCAGCGTGACCTGGAGCGCTACATGCGCGAGGCCGTCAAGGTGAGCCATGACTCGCCCGTGCTGCTCGACCGTTTCCTGAGCAATGCCATCGAATGTGATGTGGACTGCGTGCGTGACTCTGCCGGCGTCACCTTCATCGGCGGCGTGATGGAGCACATTGAACAGGCCGGCGTGCACAGCGGCGATTCGGCTTGCTCGCTGCCCCCGTACTACCTCTCCAAGACCACGATCGATGAAATCAAGCGCCAGACGGCGGCCATGGCCGAGGGACTGAATGTCGTCGGGTTGATGAATGTGCAGTTTGCCATCCAGGAAGTCGATGGCCAGGACATCATCTACGTGCTGGAAGTGAACCCGCGGGCGTCCCGCACGGTGCCGTTCGTCAGCAAGGCCACGGGCATCCAGCTGGCCAAGGTGGCGGCGCGCTGCATGGCGGGCCAGACGCTGGCCTCGCAAGGCATCACCAAGGAGGTGACGCCGCCGTACTTCAGCGTGAAGGAGGCCGTGTTTCCGTTCGTCAAGTTCCCGGGCGTGGACACCATCCTGGGCCCTGAGATGAAGTCCACCGGCGAGGTCATGGGCGTTGGCAAGACCTTTGGTGAGGCCTTTGTTAAAAGCCAGCTCGGCGCCGGCACCAATCTGCCGCGCTCCGGCAAGGTGTTCCTCACGGTGAAGAACAGCGACAAACCACGTGCCGTGGACATTGCCCGCCAGCTGGTTGAGCTGGGCTTTGAACTGGTGGCCACCAAGGGGACGGCTGCGGCGATTGCTGCTGCAGGTGTGCCGGTGCAGGTGGTGAACAAGGTGACGGAAGGGCGTCCGCACATTGTGGACATGATCAAGAACGACGAGATCGTCATGGTCATCAACACGGTGGAAGAACGCCGCAACGCCATTGCCGATTCACGTGCCATTCGCACCAGCTCGCTGCTGGCGCGGGTCACCACCTTCACCACCATCTTTGGTGCCGAGGCCGCAGCCGAGGGCATGAAGCACATGGACCAGCTCGATGTCATTTCTGTGCAGGAGATGCATGCCCAATTGCAGGCATGAAGTTTTCACAGAATCAAAAGGCGTTCTAAAAGCGGCATAATGGCCGCATGAACCCAAACCGCCGCGCGGCACATCGCGCGGCGGTTTGCTTTTTGGGCGCAGCCACCACCCTTGCAGGGCACCGTGGCGCGCAGAACCCGCCGCGCCGGGTGCGCGGCACACCACACCAATGGAGACTGACCGAATGGCCACCATTCCCATTACCAAACGCGGCGCAGAGAAGCTCAAGACCGAGTTGCACCGTCTCAAGACGGTGGATCGTCCCGCCGTCATTGCCGCCATTGCCGAAGCGCGCGCCCAGGGAGACTTGAGCGAAAACGCCGAATACGAGGCTGCCAAGGACCGCCAGGGTTTCATCGAAGGCCGCATCCAGGAAGTGGAAAGCAAGCTCTCGGCAGCGCAAATCATTGACCCCGCCAGCATCGATGCCGAAGGCAAGGTGGTTTTTGGCGCTACGGTACAGCTGGAAGACGAGGACACCGGCGACGCCGTGACCTACCAGATCGTGGGAGAGGATGAGGCCGATCTGAAGCAAGGGTTGATCAATATCTCCAGCCCCATCGCACGTGCCCTCATTGGCAAGGAAGAGGGTGACACGGCCGAAGTGCAGGCGCCGGGCGGTATTCGCCGCTATGAGATCGTGGGTGTCAGCTACTCCTGACCGGGTGAAGGTCTGCACGATGGCTGTCCGTCTGCCCGCATTGCTTGCCGCGCTCTGGTGGGGGAGTCTGGGCACCATTGGTTTCCTGGCTGTGCCCTTGCTGTTTGTGCACCTGCCCACGCCAGCCATGGCCGGTGCCATGGCTGCGCGGCTGTTTGCAGCGCAGACCTGGGTGTCCGTGGCCTGCTGCATGCTCCTGCTACTGATTTCAAGGCCAAAAGGGGATGTAACGCTTTATCCATGGGCGCGAGCAGCTACACTTTTTATAGTTATGGGCCTTTTGCTGGCGCTCCTGGTGCAGTTTGGCGTGGCCCCGCGCATCGTGGCGCGGCAGGACTTGCGGCTCTGGCACAGCGTGGGCACGGTGATGTACGCCTTGCAATGGATTTGCGCGCTGGTCACCCTGTGGCATACGCTGCGCAGCCCGACGACATCTCCGGCGGTCTGACCTGGCACTCTCCGCGTTTATTCGTGCCAGTGCTCGGCCACCCAGGTGGCGGGCTGGATGAAGCGAAAGCGCCGATTGCGCCGCCCGGCCAGCGCATCGGGCGGATTGCATTCACCGTGAAAGATGACCACCCGCGCCCCTGCGGGAACAAACGGCGCCTTCCAGTAGTTGGTCGGCCAGGCGGGGATGCCGTGGTACTTGAAGCTGGGGCACCATTCCGACGGCCAGTATTGCAGCTTGCCCTGCTTGTGCAGGAAGTCCGACAGATAGGCCTGCTCGTTGCGGAACTGCTGGCGGATTTCGTTGAAATGCCCGCGAAAGTACTCCAGCACGTCGGGGTGCGCGCCCAACTCAAACCGGTAAACGGAAGAATTGCCGGTAATGCGCCAGGGGCGCTTGTAGTCGTGGATGATGAGAAATTCGCCGGGCTGGGTGAAAAAGTCGTCCAGACTGCCTGTGATCACTACGTCCACATCCAGGAACAGCGCCGTGCCGCGCAAACCATGCAGGTCGGCGGTGAAAGTGGCCAGCTTGTTCCATCCGCGCTCGGGAATACCTGCAGGCAGGTCGAGTGGTGGAATCGGCAGGCACTGCACTTCCGAGCGGATGCCTGCGGCATCGTCGGTCAGGCAGACAAAATGGAAGTCACCGCTGAGATGGCGGCGCACCATGGCGTACAGGCGGTTGACATATTCGGGCCCGTATTTGGTGCCCCATTTCATGCAGATGACATGGCGCTGGCGCGCCGCAGACGCGGTGGCGGTCATTGCGTCAGTCGGCCTGGCGTTTCTTCACCGAGGTCGGCTTGCGCTTCTTGGCGCGCTTGATCTGGCCACCGGAAGTCAGGCGCTGGTTGCCCAGCACGCGCAGCTGCTTGATTTCGGGGCGCTGGCCGCCACGCTTGCTGTACTTGAGCACTTTCACGTCGCGTGGGCCGGGCATGCGGTCTTCGTCCGGTGTTTTGATTTTTTCCGGCTGCGGACGCCACAACACCAGCAGCTTGCCGATGTGCTGGATGGGTGCAGCACTCAGTTCGGCGGCCAGTTCCTGGTACATCAGTTCACGGGCGGCACGATCGTCGCTGAAGACGCGGATCTTGATCAGGCCGTGGGCGTTGAGTGCGGCGTCGATTTCCTTGCGCACGCCGGGGGTCAGGCCATCGCCGCCAACGAGCACGACGGGACTGAGGTGATGGGCCTGGGCGCGGTATTCGCGGCGCTCGGCGGAGGTGAGTTCAATTTGAGGCATGGGCCGTATTATCGAGGCAGGACGAAAGAAGCATGAAAGTCAAATCCCAAAGCAAGAAAATCAACAAGGCATGGCTGAACGACCATGTGAACGATACCTACGTCAAACTGGCGCAGAAAGAGGGATTTCGCGCGCGCGCAGCCTATAAGCTCAAGGAAATCGACGAACAATTTGGTTTGGTACGGTCTGGCGCCACCGTGGTGGACCTGGGTTGTGCGCCGGGCGCCTGGAGCCAGTACGTGCGCAGGCGCCTGTCGCCCGAGGGGGCTGCCGCAGGGGCGCTCAACGGCACCATCATCGGGCTGGACATCCTGCCCATGGAGCCCATCGAAGGCGTCACCTACCTGCAGGGCGACTTCCGCGAAGCTGAGGTGCTGGCGCAACTCGAGGATGCCTTGCAAGGCCGCCCGGTGGATGTGGTGGTGTCGGACATGGCGCCCAATCTTTCAGGGATCGCATCGACCGACGCCGCGCGTATCACGCATCTGGTGGAATTGGCCGTGGATTTCGCCAGCGCCCACCTGCGGCCCGAGGGGGCATTGGTCGTCAAATTGTTCCATGGGGCCGGCTATTCGGAGCTGGTGCAGTTGTTCCGCGAGACCTTTCATGTCGTCAAACCCGTCAAGCCGAAGGCTTCCCGTGACAAATCATCGGAAACCTTTCTGGTAGGTATCGGTCTGAAGAGGCGTGGCTGAGAGAGATTTCTCTCGCCTTTCCGTTCAGATTTCTCGCAAATCCTTGATCCTCCCAGGGGCGCCAGGGGGTATTGACCTGCTGTGCTGGGTTGAAACGCCTAAAATCGATCCTATTTAAGAACATGAAATCCTTTCGCCACCCTCACCGGAGTTCCGCTTGAACAATCAGTGGTTTTCAAAAGTTGCCGTATGGCTGGTCATCGCCATGGTGTTGTTCACCGTGTTCAAACAGTTCGACACACGCGCTGTCGGAGCAGCGGGCCATATCGGTTATTCCGAATTCCTGGAAGAAGTGCGCAATAACCGCATCAAGAGCGCCACCATCCAGGAAGGCCAGGGAGGCACCGAGATCGTGGCGGTCACCCAGGACGACCGTCGAATCCGAACGACGGCCACGTACCTTGATCGGGGTTTGGTGGGTGACCTGATCAACAACAACGTCAAGTTCGACGTCAAGCCACGTGAAGAGGGTTCACTCCTCATGACGCTGCTGGTGAGCTGGGGCCCCATGTTGCTGCTCATCGGCGTCTGGGTGTACTTCATGCGCCAGATGCAGGGTGGTGGCAAGGGCGGTGCCTTCAGCTTTGGCAAGAGCAAGGCGCGCATGATGGATGAGAACAACAACACCATCACCTTTGCCGACGTCGCGGGCTGCGACGAAGCCAAGGAAGAAGTCAAGGAAGTCGTCGACTTCCTCAAGGATCCGCAGCGCTTTCAAAAGCTGGGTGGCCGTATCCCGCGTGGCCTGCTGCTGGTAGGCCCTCCAGGTACAGGCAAAACCTTGCTCGCCAAGTCCATCGCGGGCGAAGCCAAGGTGCCGTTCTTCAGTATTTCCGGTTCTGATTTTGTGGAGATGTTCGTGGGCGTGGGTGCTGCCCGTGTGCGCGACATGTTCGAAAACGCCAAGAAGAATGCTCCCTGCATCATCTTCATCGATGAAATCGACGCCGTGGGGCGCCAGCGTGGCGCGGGCCTGGGTGGTGGCAACGATGAACGCGAACAGACCCTCAACCAGATGCTGGTCGAGATGGACGGTTTCGAAACCAATCTGGGTGTGATTGTGGTTGCCGCCACCAACCGTCCGGACATCCTGGATGCCGCTCTGCTGCGCCCCGGCCGCTTCGACCGTCAGGTGTATGTGACGCTGCCCGACATCCGTGGCCGTGAGCAGATCCTCAATGTCCACATGCGCAAGATTCCGGTTGCCCAGGACGTGAATCCCAGTGTGATCGCACGGGGAACACCCGGGATGAGCGGTGCCGATCTGGCCAACCTGTGCAACGAGGCGGCCCTCATGGCAGCCCGTCGCAACGCGCGTACCGTGGAAATGCAGGACTTCGAAAAGGCCAAGGACAAGATCATCATGGGCCCCGAGCGCAAGAGCATGGTCATGCCCGAGGAGGAGCGCCGCAATACGGCCTACCACGAGGCCGGTCACGCGCTCATCGGCAAGTTGTTGCCCAAGTGCGATCCCGTGCACAAGGTCACCATCATTCCGCGTGGGCGTGCCCTGGGCGTCACGATGAGCCTGCCAGAGAAAGACCGCTACTCCTTCGACAAGGAGTACATGCTGAACCAGATTGCCATGTTGTTCGGCGGCCGTATTGCCGAAGAAGTGTTCATGCACCAGATGACCACCGGTGCGAGCAATGACTTTGAACGGGCCACGCACATTGCACGCGATATGGTCATGCGCTACGGCATGACCGAGGCCCTGGGGCCGATGGTGTATGCCGAGAACGAGGGCGAAGTGTTTCTGGGCCGTTCGGTCACCAAGACCACCACCATCAGTGAAGAAACCATGCAGAAGGTGGATGCCGAGGTACGCCGCATCATCGACGAGCAGTACGCGTTGGCACGCAACCTGATCGAGGAGAACCAGGACAAGATGCACGCCATGGCCAAGGCCATGCTCGAATGGGAAACCATCGACAGCGACCAGCTTGACGACATCATGGCAGGCAAGCCGCCGCGCCCGCCCAAGGATTGGACGCCGCGCACGCCCTCATCGGGTGGTGACGGCCCTGCGGGCGGCACACCTGCCGTTGCGGCAGATCCAGCACCGACCGTGGCCTGAGCGGCCCGGGGTGAATACGGGGCCTAGGTGCCCCGTTTTTTTTGGTTTCTTTGATTCCTGCACATGATCTGGCATACCACGCGTTTTGCGATCGACCTGTCACGGCCCAGGATCATGGGCATTGTGAACGTCACGCCGGATTCGTTTTCGGATGGAGGCCGCCATGGCCATACCAGCCTGGCAGTGCGCCATTGCGAGCAACTGGTGCACGATGGCGCGGACATTCTGGACATTGGCGGTGAATCCACGCGGCCCGGCAGTCCGCCAGTGGCGCTTGATGAGGAACTGGCGAGGGTGTTGCCGGTGCTGCGGGAAGCGGTGCGTCTGGGCGTGCCCGTATCGGTGGATACCTGCAAGGCCGAAGTGATGCAACAGGCGCTGGACCTGGGCGCTGACATCATCAATGACGTATGGGCTCTGCGCCAACCCGGTGCTGCAGAGGTGGTGGCGCGACATCGTGCATGCGGTATTTGCCTGATGCATATGCACCGCGATCCGCAAACCATGCAGACTGCGCCGATGGAGGGTGATGCCGTACCGCAGGTGCTCCTGTTTTTGAAGCAAGCAGCGCATGATTTGCAGGCGCTGGGCGTGGATAGCGAGCGAATTGTGCTCGACTACGGTATCGGTTTTGGCAAAACCGTGGAGCAGAATTTCGCCTTGCTGGCCCGCCAGGCTGAATTGCTTGCGCTGGGTTATCCGCTGCTGGCAGGCTGGTCCCGCAAATCGTCCCTGGGTGCGGTGACGGGGCTGGACGTCCACCACCGGCTGTTGCCCAGCGTGGCCGCCGCCCTTTTGGCTGTAGAGCGCGGTGCGCATGTGATCCGTGTACACGATGTGCGTGAAACGGCCCAGGTATTGGCCGTGTGGCGGGCCATGCAACCGGTATCCCGGTGATTTCAGAGAAACAAAAACAAACTATCAACGAGGAGGCAGAGGCATGGGTTGTAAATATTTTGGAACCGATGGTATTCGTGGCACGGTGGGGCAGGCGCCCATCACACCGGATTTTGTGCTGCGTCTGGCACACGCCGTCGGCCGGGTGCTGCGCCAGACGGACGACCGTCCTACGGTGCTGATCGGCAAAGACACGCGTATTTCGGGCTACATGCTGGAGAGCGCACTGGAGTCGGGCTTCAACTCGGCCGGGGTGGATGTGCTGCTGCTGGGGCCTTTGCCCACACCGGGCGTGGCGTATCTCACGCGCGCCCAGCGTGCCAGCCTGGGGGTGGTGATTTCGGCCAGCCACAATGCCTTTCCCGACAACGGCATCAAGTTCTTCAGCGCCCAGGGGGCCAAGCTCCCCGATACCTGGGAGCTGGCGGTCGAGGCAGCACTGGAAGAACCCCCGGTATGGGCCGACTCGGCCTCGCTGGGAAAAACGCGCAGACTCGATGATGCAGCGGGGCGGTACATCGAATTCTGCAAAAGCACCTTCGCGCAGGACTTGACGCTCAAGGGCTTGAAGATCGTGGTGGATGCTGCGCATGGTGCGGCCTACCACATTGCACCCAAGGTGTTTCACGAGCTGGGCGCCGACGTGGTGGCCATTGGTTGTGCGCCCGATGGTCTGAACATCAACCACGAAGTGGGGGCCACCCACCCGGATGCCCTGGTGCGTGCGGTGCGGGCCAACCGCGCAGACTTCGGCATTGCCCTGGATGGTGATGCCGACCGACTGCAAATGGTGGATGGCCAGGGGCGTCTGTACAACGGTGATGAGTTGCTCTACCTGATGGTGCGCGACCGCATGGGGCGCGACGAGCATGTGCCCGGGGTGGTGGGCACGCTGATGACCAACATGGCCATCGAGCTGGCCCTGCAGGAGCGTGGCGTCAAGCTGGTGCGTGCCAAGGTCGGTGACCGCTACGTATTGGAAGAACTGGCACGCCATGGCTGGATTCTGGGCGGCGAAGGTTCTGGCCACCTGCTGGCGCTGGACAAGCACACCACGGGCGATGGCCTGGTCAGTGCGCTGCAGGTATTGCAATCCTGTGTGCGCAATGGCCAGACCCTGGCGCAGATGCTCGAGGGGGTGGATCTGTTCCCTCAGGTGCTCCTGAATGTGCGCCTGCCTGAGGGTGCGGACTGGCGCTCCAATGTGCTGCTGGCCCGCGAAACCCAGGCCGTCGAAGAGGAGCTTGGTGCGACCGGACGGGTGCTCATCCGCGCCAGCGGTACCGAGCCCTTGCTGCGCGTGATGGTGGAGGCGCGTGATGCTGCCCAGGCAAGTATCTGCGCAGAGCGTCTGGCACAGGCTGCACGGCAAGGATGATTGCTATATAAATGATAGCTACTAACGCTTTATTGATAAGCGCTAGAGCCTGTTTTTATTCAAAGTCGTGTTCTATCGCAGCTCAGCGCTCGCGGGTCCCGGCCGATGCTGCTGCGGCACGAGCCGGGGCAGAGGGCTGCAGTGTCTGGGGGGTATGCAGAGCCTGCAGCAGGGCCTGCAACTGGCCTGCAGGCTGGGGCCGACCGCAATAGTAGCCCTGAGCCTGGTGGCAGCCCTGGTCGTGCAAAAAGTCGAACTGGCCGCGCGTTTCCACACCTTCTGCCACGGTCTGCATTCCCAGGGCCTGCGCCATCCGGATGATGGCA
Organism: Giesbergeria sp.; assembly: GCA_026647025.1. Classification (GTDB taxonomy): domain Bacteria; phylum Pseudomonadota; class Gammaproteobacteria; order Burkholderiales; family Burkholderiaceae_C; genus Simplicispira. The sequence goes on along the minus strand of JAPKHH010000016.1, from coordinate 32,677 downwards.
CTGACGATGGCCTTGTCGCTGGGGCCATTGTCCAGGTCGCGCACAAACGACTGGTCTATTTTGAGTGTGCTGACAGGAAACTGCTTGAGTTGACTGAGCGATGAATAGCCCGTGCCGAAGTCGTCGATGGACAGGCGAACGCCGCAGGCATGCAACTCCCGCATGGTGGCAATGGCACTGCGCGGGTTCTCCATGGCCACGCCCTCGGTCAGCTCCAGCTCCAATGCATCCGGTGCCACGCCGGTTTCCTGCAGGATGCGCGTGATCAGTTCCGGCAGCCGGGGCTCACGAAACTGGATGGCGGACAGATTGACCGATATCGAGGGCAGCGCCAGCCCCTGGGCGTGCCAGTCGCGCATCTGGGTCAGTGCGATGCGCAGCACCCATTCGCCAATGGCGAGGATCTGACCGCTGTCTTCTGCAATCGGGATGAATTCGCCCGGTGAGACTGTCCCCAACTCCGGGTGTTGCCAGCGCAGCAAGGCCTCGACCCCCAGCACCTGGCGGGTGGCAATGCACACCTGGGGCTGGTAGTGCAGAGTGAATTGCTGGCGCTCCAGGGCGCGGCGCAGTGCGTTTTCCAGTTGCAGCGCACGTACCGAGTGGGCCTGCATTTCCGGGGTAAAGAAACGGTAGGTGTTGCGACCATCGAGCTTGGCGCGGTACATGGCGACATCGGCCGATTGACTCAGCGCGTCAAAATCCTGGCCGTCGTCGGGAAAGACAGCAATGCCCATCGAAGGGGCGATGGTCAGTTCGTGGTGATCGATCTGGTAGTGCTGGCGTGATGCTTCCAGCAGTTTGCCGGCCACCCGTTCGGCGCCCTTGGCATTGGCGCCGGGCAGCAGCAGGATGAACTCATCCCCACCGAGGCGGCAGACCGTGTCCTTGTCGCGCACCACCGCCCGCAGGCGCTGGGCAATGGCGATCAGCAAAGAGTCGCCCACCCGGTGGCCGAGCGAGTCATTGACGTGCTTGAAATGGTCCAGATCCAGAAAGATCACGGACAGCGGGGTTTGCTTCTGGCGCGCCGCTTCGATGGCGTGGGAACTGCGTTCGGCCAGCAAGGTGCGATTGGGCAGGCCGGTGAGAGGGTCGTAGTGTGCCAGCCAATAGATGCGTTCCTGGTCGAGCTTGCGGTCGTTCATTTCACGGTGCAGGCTGTCAACCGTTTCACGCAATTGCAGTGTGCGTTCGGCCACCAGTGATTCCAGTTCTGCGTGGACCTTGCTCAGGGCCGCCTGCGCCTGGCGCCGTTCGGTGATGTCCATGCAGATCCAGATCGAGCCGAGCGTAGGATTGGCCGGGAAAATGGCCTTGCTGCGCACATCGCACACTACGGGGGAGCCGTCTTTGCGAACCAGGGTGACCTCGCCCTGAAACGACTGCCCTTGGGAAAGGGAAGGGTAGGAGCGCCGTCCGACTTCCTCCCAGTCGGCGTCGCTGGCGTACCAACGCCGGGAAGGGCAGCCTTGCAGCTCTCCTGGCTCGTAGCCCAGCATTTGTTCAAAATGCTGATTGCACCGTGTCAAGAACCGGTTCTGGAGGTAGACGATGCCCACCATCGCACTGTCGAACAGAACCTCTTTCTCCCACAGGGCCGCGTCGAGCTGGGTTTGCGCTGTCTTTTGTTCGTCAATATCGTCAATCAACCAGATGGAGCCTTCATGGCTGTCTTGCGGGTTGATCAGACTGCCGGTGAGTCGGCCCCAGAATACCGAACCATCCCGCCGGCGCATGCTGCGTTCGGTGCGGAAAGTGCCGCCCGCTGCCACGACGGGGTAGGCGGCACGGGTCAGTTCCCGATAGGCCTGCAGGTCGGGATAAAAACCTTCGCTGCGTTGCCCGGTGAGTTGTTCGGGCGTGCTGTAGCCAAAGATTTCCGCATAGCGCCGGTTGCACCGGACCACCTGGCGCTTGCGAATGAACGCAATACCCGCACCCGCGTTGTCCAGCAGGGTTTGCTGTTCTCGCAAGGCACGTTCTAGCGGTGTGGTGGGAAGGAGGGCGGGAGAAAGCAAACGCGGTTTCTGTGAAACGGGGTCGCTGGGGCGAATGTGCCCGATGTAACCCGATGGACTGGGCGCAATTGTATGAAATTGTATGTACTCCGTGGGGCGTAGGGGAAAGCACGCCGGGGCACGAGGACTGCGGGCCTCCGGCGGCGTTCTTGGATGTACCGCTGGGCGGTGCAGTGTGTCATTGATCGGCCATGTTTCTGACTTTGTGATGTCACTCGCGCGCTCCAGACTCCCTGCTGTGTAGCGCCGCAGAGCGTGCTGGCTGGCGTGCTGCGACTGCGGTTTCGCAGCAGGACCCATACAAAGGAGTCTCCATGAGTGATTTGCCCAACCCGATGTTTCCCCTGTCACCCGTTTCTTTGCCACGGGGGTCACTTCATCGCCAGGATGGTTCGGCGGGAGCAGCGCGCACGACGCCAGGTGGCTGCGGTGTGGAAGTGGTTTGGGCGCGACACCTGGACGAGGTCCGGCAGGCGCAACGCTTGAGATACGACGTTTTTGTGACTGAAATGGGCGCGCGGCTCAAGTCTCCCCTTGAGGGCCATGACATCGATGTCTTCGATGACTATTGCGAGCATCTTCTGGTGCGTGACAGTGGCACAGGGCAGGCCATCGGAACCTACCGCGTGCTGACGCCAGAGCAAGCTCGGCGGGCCGGCAGCACTTACAGCGATACCGAGTTCGATCTGACCCGTCTGAGGGACTTGCGGACCAGAATGGTGGAGTTGGGACGCAGTTGCGTGCATGCCCAGTACCGTCATGGTGGCGTGATCATGGCCTTGTGGGGCGCCTTGGCGGATTTCATGGTGCGCAATCAGCTCGACACCATGGTGGGCTGTGCCAGCATTCCCATGCTGCACAACGGAATGGTGTGCGGCAATGCGGCAGCCAGTATTTGGCGAAAGCTGCGTGAAACCCATCTGGCCCCCGTGGAATACCAGGTGTTTCCTCGGCTGGCGCTGCCGGTGGAGCGACTGGATGCTTCTCTGGACATCGAGCCACCGGCTCTTATCAAGGGCTACCTGCGCCTGGGTGCGCGTGTGCTGGGCGCGCCGGCCTGGGATCCTGATTTCAATACGGCAGACTTACCTATGTTGATGCGCCTGGTCGATTTGCCCCCGCGCTACCGTCGGCACCTGTTGGGCGAGGGGGGTGCTGGCATCGTACGATGAGCGACACTTGTGTCACGAAGTTGTCATGTCGCCATTCCACACTTCGGGATTGATTGATGAGTTCCCTCCTCGTGCCTATGTCACCCGATTTCAGTGAAATAAATGTGAATGCATCGCACGGTACTGCCTCTTCAAAAGAGGCCGCTGTGGCTGGCGTACAGGCCGCACGGGATCAGCCCGTGCCGGACACGGCGTTGCTTGGCATCACCCCTGGCCTGACGGCTCCCGGTCTTTCGGATTTTCTGAACCGCGATCACTGCATCCTCGCATTCAATGAGCGGGTGTTTGATTGGGCTGCGCGTGCGGACGTGCCCTTGCTGGAGCGATTGCGCTACCTGAGCATTGTGTCGTCCAATCTGGACGAGTTCTTTGAGGTGCGCGCCGAGCCGCATATCACAGCGGTGCGCAATGGGGAAACCAAGGGACCCTACGGTGCAGCTTCGCTGGCCGCGCTGGCAGCCAAGGCGCATGACCTTGTGGCCCGTCAATATGCCTTGTACAACGACGTGCTGGTTCCCGCCCTGGCGGCAAAAGGCATCCGCATCGTTGCGCATGGTGACCGTGGAAGTGCCCAGCGGCGCTGGGTTCATGACTATTTTGTGCGAGAGGTGCGTCCTCTGCTGGTGCCCGTCGGTCTGGACCCGGCACATCCTTTTCCGCAGGTTGCCAACAAATCACTCAATTTCATCGTGCGGCTCAAGGGTGCTGATGCATTCGGCCGGGAGAACGACATTGCGATCGTGCGGGTGCCCCGGGCGTTGCCGCGGTTCATCCGGATGCCGGCGAGTGTCGCGCCCAAGGGCAGACACTTTGTCAGTGTTTCCAGTGTGATCCGGGCGCACCTGTCGGATCTCTTTCCAGGGCGGGAAGTGACGGACTTCTCCCAGTTTCGCGTTACCCGCCATTCCGATCTGGCGGTGGACGAAGAAGATGTGCGCAATCTGCGCATGGTGCTGCGCCAGGGTTTGCAGCAGCGTAATTTCGGACAAGCCGTGCGCCTGGAAGTTTCGAGTGGTTGCGCCGCATATCTTTCGGATTTCCTGTTGCGGCAGTTTGATCTTCCGGAGGCAGCGCTTTACAGGGTGCATGGCCCTGTGAACCTGGTTCGTCTGTCGCAACTGGTGGATTTGGTCGATGACCCGCAGTTGCTGTTTCCGGCCTGGCGGCCCGTATGGCCGCGTCAATTGGTGCCGGGAGTCTCCATCATTGCCCAGATGCGGCAGCGTGATGTACTGATCCATCATCCCTTTGAAAGCTTCGATGGCGTTTTGGCATTTCTGCGTGAAGCGGTGAATGACCCCCAAGTGGTTGCCATCAAGCAAACCATTTACCGCACCGGTTCCGATCCGGTGTTGATGGAGTTGCTGCGGGAGGCGGTGCGACGCGGCAAGGAAGTCATGGCCGTGGTGGAACTGAAGGCCCGGTTTGACGAGGAGGCCAACATCAACTGGGCGGAAGCACTGGAGTCGGTCGGTGCCCAGGTGGTCTACGGCGTGGTGGGATTGAAGACGCACGCCAAGATGTTGCTGGTGACCCGCAAGGAAGGCAGGCAATTGCGCCGGTATGGCCATCTGTCCACCGGCAATTACAACCCGCGCACAGCGCGGCTGTATACCGATCTGAGCTACCTCACCGCCGATGAAGACACCACGGCCGACATGGACCATGTGTTCAACCATCTGGCCAGCCAGAATCGCCTGCCGCGCATGCGGCGCCTGCTGGTGGCTCCCTTCCAGCTTCATCGGCGCATGCTAGAAAAAATCGAGCAGGTTGGGCTGGCGGCTGGCCGGGGCGAGGGCGGGCGCATCGTGGCCAAGATGAACGCCCTGACGGATGAGGCATTGGCCCGTGCGCTGGTACTCGCGGGCCAGCGTGGTGCCAAAATCGATCTGATTGTGCGTGGGGCCTGCATCTTGCCCGCGCAAGTCCCGGGATTTACTGAAAATATCCGTGTGCGCTCCATCATTGGGCGATTTCTGGAGCATTCCCGGGTTTTCTACTTTGGCCAAGGCACCGAAGAGGAGCTGTTTCTTTCCAGTGCCGACTGGATGAACCGCAATATGCTGCGTCGCGTTGAAATTTCCTGGCCTGTGACCGACCCTCTCCTGCGTCAGCGCATTATTGACGAGTGCCTGTTGGCATGCCTTCATGATGACCGGGATTCCTGGCAGTTGTTGCCCGATGGCACTTACGTATCTTCCGAGAAGCCGACCCAGGGGCATGGCGCACAAGATGCGCTCATGGCGCGGTATGGCGTACCGCCAGCGGCGGCTCCGCAGCGGCTGAGCTGAATGCTGACCATGGATCTGATCTTGTGGCGCCATGCGGAGGCCGAAGTGGGTACGGAGCACATGAATGACCTGGCGAGGCCCCTGACAGCCCGCGGGGAGAAGCAGGCGGCTCGTATGGCCGCCTGGCTGGACAGGCAGCTCCCCGATGGACTGAGGGTGTTGTCCAGCCCGGCCCGGCGAGCGGAGCAGACCGCCATGGCCCTGGGGCGCAAATACAAGCTGCGTGCCGAGTTGTTGCCCGAGGGCACGGTACAGGATGTTCTGGACCTGGTGCAGTGGCCTCGCTCTCGTGGGGCTGTGCTGGTGGTAGGACATCAGCCGGTGCTGGGCCAAACCATTGCCCATTTGATGGACATCCACTCGCAGCAGTGTGCGGTACGCAAAGGGTCTGTCTGGTGGCTACGACAGCGCCAGCGGATGGAACACAGTGAAACGACACTTTTGGCTGTCTTGTCTCCTGATTTTCTCTGAAATTCCGTCCTCCAGCACCATGCCTGAAACCGTCTCCTGCGGTGGCATCAAGGCAGGTGCACTTCCAGTTCCCAAGGTGTGCGTTGCCATGCCAGTGTTTCTTCCCGCAGCAGATGGGCTGACTGGGGGTAGGTAGAAGCCCAACCCGGACGCGCCGCAATGTGGAAGCGTTGTCCTTTGATGGATACCGCAAACCCGTCCAGATCGGGTTCCCGCCGGGCATGGCACAAGGCTACGGCGAGCCGCAGACTCATGAGTTGCAGAGCAAAAGTGGTGTCTTCCAGGTCGGCCTGTAGCTTGCGCACCTTGCCCTTGTGTCCCAGAACCAGGGATCCAAGGCGGTGCAGTTCATGCTTGGCAAAGCCTGCGGCATCTGTGTTTTCGAGGATGTAGGCGCCGTGGCGGTGATAGTCGCTGTGGGAAATGCGGCAACCAATCTCATGCAGGCGTCCAGCCCATTTCAGCTTTCGCAACACAGATTCAGGATGGGTTGCCCAGAGCTGAATGAAAAGGCTGCATGCGGTGCCAGCGACACGCTCGGCGTGGGACGGATCTACCGCAAAGCTCTGGATCAGCCCTTGCACGGTAGCGGTACGCAGGTCTGTTTCTGGTTGCTCGCGATCCAGCAAGTCATACAGCGCACCTTGGCGTAAAGCGCCCTGTGCCACATGCATTTCCTGGATATCGAGAAGATCGAATACCGCTCGCAGTACGCTGAGTCCGCCGCCGATGACGGCACGGCGATCATCTTTCAGTCCCTCCAGCCGGATGCGATCGACGCTCTGCGCCCGCAGCAGACGCTCGCGCAACCAGTCCAGTCCGTTGCGGGTGATGGTGCCATTGGGAGACTGGTCGGCGGCTGCAAGAATGTCACCCACTGCTCCGGCGGTACCTGATGATCCGTAGGCCATGTCCCAGCAATGGGGGTGGTATGTCTCCAGGGCCTGATCCAGAATCGCCTTGGCTGCGATTTCAGCGGCAGCAAAGGCAGCGGCTGTCAGTTGTCCATCGTTGAAATACCGGGTGGACCAGGCCACGCTGCCCACGTGGAAGGATGCGACGGCCTGGGCCGAAAATTGTTGCCCCAGAATGAGCTCTGTCGACCGGCCACCGATATCGACAACCAGGCGTCGCTCTGCCGATTGGGGAAGCAGTCGTGCGACACCCTGGTAGATCAGTCGTGCTTCTTCCAGTCCGGACACCACGTCGATCGGGTGGCCCAGCACTTCACTGCCCCGTTGCAGGAACACGCTGCTGTTGCGGGCTTCACGCAAGGTCTGCGTGGCCACGGCCCGAACCTGGGCACGGGGAAAACTGGCCAGGCGCTCTGCAAAACGAGCCAGACAGTCCCAGCCTCTCTGCATGGCTTGAGCGCTCAGATTGTGCTCCTCGTCCAGGCCGCTGCCCTGACGCACGGTTTCCTTCAGGTATTCGACGCGTTGGATGCGCCCGAACTCATAGCGGCCGATTTCTAGACGAAAACTGTTGGAGCCGAGATCAATGGCGGCGAGATGTGTGCCGTTCTGCATGGTGTTCTGATGGGGTATTTTCGTGGGGCATGGTAACGTGAACGGCCGGATGGCCCAGTGTCACTGCTGCCCAATGGGGCTACGACACGCCTGCCTGTGAAGGGTTATGCGTAATGGTCGTTTGTACGTCTGGAAAAGGAATCCGAGCATGTCTCTGAACCATGTCAGCTCTGTGACCAGGCTCGCCAACCCCTGAAAATTCGATTTGCATTCGTCTTTGTGTCACTGGCTTGTCATTTAAAGTTCTTAAAGTCCGTTTTGTTCCTGTTAACCCTTACTGAAAGGTACTGAATGAAACGCGCATTTCTGAAAACCGTCGCTGTCACGCTGGCTTCCCTGGCCATGGGCAGTGCGTTTGCTGCCGATATCACCGGTGCTGGTGCTACTTTCCCCTTCCCCATCTATGCGAAATGGGCTGAAGCCTACAAAAAGGAAACGGGCACAGGCATGAACTACCAGTCGATTGGATCTTCCGGGGGGATTCGCCAGATCCGCGCCAAGACGGTCGCCTTCGGGGCGACCGATGCGCCGGTTTCGGGCGCTGACCTGGAAAAGGATGGCATGGTGCAGTTTCCAGCCATCATTGGCGGTACGGTCCCTGTGATTCATCTGGAAGGGTTCAAGCCCGGCGAGTTGCGTATCAGCGCAGGCGCGCTGGCAGAGATCTACTTGGGCAAGATCGCTAAATGGAATGACGCCAAGCTGGTGGCGCTGAACCCCGGCAAGACACTGCCAGACCAGAACATCACTGTTGTGCACCGTGCCGATGGTTCGGGTACCACCTTCAACTTCACGGACTATCTGACCGCGGTGAGCAAGGAGTGGGCTGACACCGTAGGCAAGGGTGCTGCCGTGAAATGGCCTGCACCGTCGTCGGTGGGCGGCAAGGGGAATGAAGGTGTTGCCGCCAATGTGAACCGGGTCAAGGGCGCCATCGGTTACGTCGAGTACGCTTACGTCAAGAAGAACAACATGAATTTTCTGCAGTTGCAGAATGCCGACGGCAAGTTCGTGAGTCCCGATGACAAGACCTTTGTGGCTGCGGCCGCTGGTGCTGACTGGTTCAGCGTGCCGGGCATGGGGATTTCGATGGTCAATGCCAAGGGCGCTGAAAGCTGGCCTATCAGCACGGCATCGTTCATCCTGATGTACAAGGAGCCTGCCGACAAGGTGCAATCTGCAGAAGTCCTGAAGTTCTTTGACTGGGCCTTCAAGAACGGCAAGTCCATGGCCTCCGAACTGGATTATGTGCCGCTGCCTGACAGCCTCACGGCCGAGATCCGCTCCAAGGTCTGGTCGCAGATTCGGAAATAAATGATGCGCCCCGGGCTGGCTTTCGCCAATGGACGAAGGGTCGTGATGGGCGAAGGCTGGCCTGCGGGAGTTTCACCAGCCCGATGGGAATCAATATGAGCGTGGAAACCACGATGACCGCACAAACGATGTCACCACCGGCCAATGCGCCAACGAAAACGATGGCATCGATTGCCCGGCGGCAGCATTTCCAAGATATCTTTTTTCATCGGCTGACACAGGGTCTGTCACTGTTGGTGCTGGTGGCGTTGCTGGGCATCATCGTGTCCCTCTTCGTCTACGCATGGCCCGCGTTTCACAAATTTGGCGTCCAGTTCATCTGGCGCGTGGAATGGGACATCATCAACGAAGAGTTTGGCGCTGCAATTGCCATTGTGGGGACCTTGGCCAGTGCAGGTATCGCGCTTTTGATTGCGGTGCCACTGGCTTTTGGCATCGCATTGTTCTTGACCGAAACCTGCCCTGTGTGGCTGCGTCGTCCGCTGGGTACGGCCGTAGAGCTACTGGCTGCAGTGCCTTCCATCATCTACGGCATGTTTGGTTTGTTTGTCTTTGCGCCCTTGTTTGCCGATTACTTTCAGATGCCCGTGCAAAAACTGCTGGGCTCGATGCCTTTGGTGGGGTTCCTGTTTGGCGGCAGCACCAACGGGTTTGGCATTCTGGCGGCCGGCATTGTGCTTGCTTTCATGGTGCTTCCGTTTGTCGCCGCAGTGATGCGTGATGTTTTTGCGATCGTTCCGCCCATCCTGAGGGAGTCAGCCTATGGCCTGGGATGCACCACGTGGGAGGTGGTTCATCGTGTGGTGCTGCCTTATACGCAGAAGGGCGTTGTGGGAGGAATCATGCTGGGCCTTGGCCGTGCCCTGGGGGAAACCATGGCGGTGACCTTCGTGATTGGCAACGCCAACCGCATGCCGACATCGCTGTTTTCGCCTGGAACCTCCATTGCTTCCACACTGGCCAATGAATTCGGTGAGGCTGCGGATTTTCATCTCTCCACCTTGTTTGCCTTGGGTTTCTTGTTGTTTGTCATCACCTTCGTCGTGCTTTCGGCGGCCAAGATACTCATGCTTCGGGCGGAAAAGGCCAAAGGCCTGTAGGAGACGCTCATGGAATTCAATCCCAAGATTTATCAAAAACGGCGGCGTGCCAATGCCGTGGGCCTGACGCTTTCTCTGGGGTCCATGGCCCTGGGGCTGTTTGTGCTGCTCTGGATTCTGAGTGTGCTGCTGACGAAGGGTTTTGCCGCGCTGGACTGGAACCTGTTCACCCACTCCACGCCGGCACCCGGGTCTGAAGGCGGTGGGCTGGCCAACGCCATTGTTGGAAGCCTGATGATGGTGGGGTTCACTGTACTGGTGTCCACCCCAGTAGGCGTTCTGGCGGGGGTGTATCTCGCGGAGTATGGTGATCAGAGCAAGACCGCTGAATTGACGCGTTTTGTGACCGACATCATGTTGTCTGCGCCTTCTATCGTGCTGGGGCTTTTCGTCTATGCGATGGCCGTGGCCACAATGGGGCACTTTTCCGGCTGGGCTGGCAGCATGGCACTTTCGCTGATTGCTGTTCCCGTGGTGGTTCGAACGACCGAAAACATGCTCCGCCTGGTACCGGGCAGTCTTCGTGAGGCTGCCTTTGCACTCGGTGCACCCCGCTGGAAAGTGTCCACCATGGTGACATTGCGCGCTGCTCGCAGCGGTGTGATGACAGGCCTGTTGCTCGCCGTGGCCCGTATCAGTGGCGAGACGGCGCCATTGTTGTTCACCGCCCTGAACAACCAGTTCTTCAGCACCAACATGAATGCACCCATGGCGAATCTGCCTGTGGTGATTTTTCAGTTCGCTCTCAGTCCTTACGACAACTGGGTGCGCCTGGCATGGGCTGGGGCGCTTCTCATTACGCTGGCCGTGCTGGTGCTCAACGTCGTGGCGCGGATCTTTCTGCGCGAAAACAACAAGGTCTGATACTCCCCCTCATTTTTGGACACGCCTGTGAACACTGGCATGTCTTTTAACGGAACCGACAATGACCACCGCTATCGCGACAGCCCCCGCTACCAAGAACGCTCTGGAACTGCGTAATCTCAATTTTTTCTATGGCAAGTTCCAGGGATTGCGCAACGTCAGCCTGGATATCGCCGAGCACAAGGTGACCGCCTTCATCGGCCCCTCTGGTTGTGGCAAATCGACCTTGTTGCGTACGCTCAACCGGATGTACAGCCTGTATCCTGGCCAGCGCGCAGAGGGCAGCATCCGCTTTTATGGGCAGGACATTCTGGACCCCAAGCAGGACATCAACCTGCTGCGTGCACGTATCGGAATGGTGTTCCAGAAGCCCACGCCGTTCCCCATGTCCATCTACGACAACATTGCTTTTGGCGTGAAGCTTTATGAGTCGCTGTCTCCCAGCGAGATGGATGACCGGGTGGAGTGGGCGCTTTCCAAGGCGGCCTTGTGGACTGAAGTGAAAGACAAGCTGCACCAGAGTGGCCTGTCCCTCTCGGGAGGGCAGCAGCAGCGGCTGTGCATTGCGCGCAGCGTTGCGGTAAAGCCATCGGTACTGCTGCTCGATGAGCCGACCTCGGCACTGGATCCTTTGTCCACCGCCAAGATCGAAGAATTGATCGATGAACTCAAACACGACTACACGATTGCCATCGTGACCCACAACATGCAACAGGCGGCACGGTGCAGTGACTATACGGCCTACATGTATCTGGGAGAAATGATCGAGTTTGGCGCGACCGAAGAGATCTTCTTCAAGCCCGAACGCAAGGAAACTGAAGACTACATTACCGGCCGTTTCGGCTGAGGAGCTATTTGTGCCTGACAAACATCTTTCTTCGCAGTTCGACAGCGAGCTCAACGGTGTATCCACCCGTGTGATGGAAATGGGGGGGCTGGTGGAATCCCAGATACGCCAGGCGATCTATGCGCTCTCGCAATTCAGTCTTGAGGCCGTGGAGCAGGTTCGTACGATCGAGAACCGGGTCAATGCCATGGAGGTGGAAATCGACTATGAACTCTCCACCATCATTGCCCGGCGTCAGCCCACTGCGCGCGACCTGCGGCTGTTGCTCGCTTTTTCCAAGGCGACGGCCAATCTGGAGCGCATGGGAGACGAGGCCCACCGCATGGCGCGCATGGTGAAATCCATCATCGAAGGCGGCGCGCCGCGTTCCTTGCCTTCGAATGATCTGCGGGTGGCTGCCGACCTGGCATCAGGGCAGTTGCGAAAAGCGCTGGATGCCTTTGCCCGGCTGGACACAAAAATGGCCGTCGCGATTCTCAAGGAAGACGACCTGATTGACCGGGAGTTCGATGGCTTCGTTCGCAAGCTCATCACCTACATGATGGAAGATCCGCGCACGATTTCACCCAGCCTGGATCTGCTTTTCCTGGCCAAGGCGATCGAGCGGATTGGTGACCATTCCAAGAACATTGCCGAACTCATCATTTATCTGGTCAAGGGCACGGATGTGCGGCACACCTCGCTGGATGAGATTGAATCGGTCGTTTTGTAAAAAGGGGTTGGAAAGGAATGAGAAAACTACCCCGTGTGCTTATTGTGGAAGATGAACCAGCGATTGCGGAGCTGATTTCCGTGAATCTGCGCCACAACGGTTTTCAGCCGTTTTGGGCCGAAGATGGTGAAGCCGCCCAGCGCGAACTAGACGCGGTCCTGCCGGATGTGATCCTGCTCGACTGGATGCTGCCTGGCCAGAGTGGCCTGCAGCTGGCGCGCAAGTGGCGTGCCAACAGCCGCACAAAGCAAGTTCCCATTTTGATGTTGACAGCCCGTGGAGATGAGCCAGACAAGGTTGCCGGGCTGGACGCTGGAGCGGACGACTACATCACCAAACCGTTTTCCACCCAGGAATTGCTGGCGCGCATCCGCGCGGTGTTGCGCCGCCGCGCACCGGAACAGGCCCAGGAGAGCGTGTCCGTGGGGGCGCTGGCTCTGGATGCTGCGACGCACCGCGTCTCGTTTCAAGGAAGCGTCCTGAAAATTGGGCCGACCGAGTTCAAGTTGCTGCATTTCTTCATGACCCACCCTGAGCGCGTCCATAGCCGGGCACAGTTGCTGGACAAGGTCTGGGGCGACCATGTGTTCATTGAGGAGCGCACGGTGGACGTTCATGTCAAACGGTTGCGAGAGGCCTTGGGCGACGCTGGTTTGATGGTTGAAACGGTGCGGGGTGTCGGTTACCGATTTGCGGCGCCGACACAGATGCCCGTGCGCGCCTGAAGCTGGCGTAGATCTCATGCTGTGGCGGTTCTCATTCTTTCTGGGCGGGCAACTGCTGGGCATGGGCGTGGGGTGGTGGCAGGCCGGCGCGTGGGGTGTTGCGGCGGGAGCCGCCGTCGCCGCCTGGATCTGGTTTTTTCTGGATCTGTGGCGTGGCGCTCGGGTGTTGAGATGGATTCGGACCGGGGAAATGAACAAGGCGCCCGCTCTGCAGGGTGTGTGGGGTGAAGCGGTCGAGCGCACGAGGCGCCTGGTGCGCAGGCAGGAGGTAAAGGCCCAGGAGAGCCAGGATCGCCTGGATGACATCTTGGCAGCCTTGCAGGCCTCGCCCAACGGCGTTGTGTTGCTGGACAAGGAGGGCCGCATCGAGTGGTGCAACGCCGTGGCGGCGGCGCATTTTGGTTTCGATGCCCGGCGCGACGAGTTGCAATCCATCCGGAATCTGGTGCGCGATCCGGAGTTCAGTGCGTACTACGCTGCGCAGGATTTCTCTGCGGATGTGGTCCTTGAAGGGCGTGGCGGTACGCCGTCCCGGCCGGTCAGGATTTCCGTGCAATTGCATCCCTATGGCGACGGCCGCAGTTTGTTGCTGTCGCGCGATGTCACGGCACTGGAACAGGCTGATGCCATGCGGCGGGACTTCGTTGCCAATGTGTCGCACGAAATTCGCACGCCGTTGACCGTGCTGATGGGCTTCGTGGAGACCTTGCAGACGCTGCCGCTCGTGGCGCAGGAGCGTGCGCGGTATCTTGACCTGATGGCGCAGCAGGCCACGCGCATGCACAGCGTGGTGCAGGATCTGCTGACCCTGTCTCGGCTGGAAGGAAGTCCCTTGCCCGGTGTGCGCGAGTGGCATCCTCTGCAGACCTTGCTGCATAGCTGTGAAGAGGAAGGACGGGCGCTTTCTCGGCTGGTGACCCGCGATCAGGCCCGGCCGCACGAATGGAGTTTTCCGGCGTCGGAATCAGTGGTGGGGGAGATTGCCGGGAGCATGAAGGAGTTGCAGAGCGCGTTGTCCAATCTGATCAGCAATGCGGTGCGCTACACCCCGGCGGGCGGGCGCATCACAGTGCAGTGGCATATTCTCGCCGATGGACGTGGCGTCTTTTCCGTGCGGGATACCGGGCCCGGCATTGCGCCTGAGCATATTCCCCGGCTGACCGAGCGTTTCTACCGGATTGACCGCAGTCGCTCGCGCGAAACGGGGGGGACGGGTTTGGGGTTGGCGATTGTCAAGCATGTCGTGCAGCGCCACGGCGCTGTGCTGGAGATTTCCAGCGTGCTGGGGCAGGGGTCGATGTTCAGTGTGTGCTTTCCTGCCGACAGACTGCGCGCAGCCCACGCCTTGAAGCCATGAAGGAGCCCTTGAGGCTCGTCGGAGGGCATCGCCATCAGTGAGATTGCTATTAATTGGATAGCTTCTTGCGCAATACTGGTGTGCCCTTGTGGCCAAATTTCCTTGAAATTGATTATTTCGGAAACCCGGGGGCGCTGTACCGGTACAGGACCAATGCATCATTCTGATCGGTAGGACGCCCCTGAATGGTTTGCAGTGTCCAGTGGCGCAGGTCTGGTGCCCAGGGTGGGCCCATGGATGGGGCAAGAGGCATTTCCGGCGGTCGTGCCCATACCAGCCAGGGGCAGCTGACTGTGTTGGTGAGTGCATGCAGTCGCAATGAACCATGGAATTGCAAAGCGGCGATCTGTCCACGTCCCAAGCCGAACATGTGCATGCAGGATGGATGGCCGGCCACAGAGACCACGGAGCGCATCTGCGGAGCATCACTGCGGGCATAGTTCAGCATGGGGAGCCAAAGTGTCATCAGCAGCAACCAGCTCAAAGTGGCCCCCGAGGCAGGTAGTACCAGACTCTTCCATATCGGCTGGCGGTGTCGGTCGGCACGCCACCACACCAAAGCGCACCAGGCAGCACTGGCGACCAGTGCCACGACGAATGCCATGAATGAGAACTCGGGTTCGAATCCCCGTGCCAGTTTTGCGACATTGGCTGCGGGTTTTGCGGGAACACCGGTTTGTGTCGACGTCCATATGACCCAAATGGCGATGGCGGACACCGAAAAGAAGAGCAGGGTGAACCAGTCGATCAGTGCGGCGACGCTGCGGCGCAACGTTGGCAGGGCAAAGGCAGCCAGAGCCGCCAGTGCAGGCAGGCCCAGCAACAGTGCACGGTCGGCTGGCTGGGTGGTCAAGGTGGCGCCCACAGAGACGGCAACGAACCACAGGGGCAGCATCAGATGCCGGTGCAACTGGCGGCTCAGAATCTGTTTGCGCCAGCGCCACAGTGTCCATATTGCCAAGGGCCACGCGGGCCACGTAAACCATAGGAGCAGCCGACCCAGGCTGGCCCAGTCCTTGAGGCCATCGGCAGGCCACGCCATGCGCCAGCGCCACAGATCCAGTTGCCAGGCCAGCACCGTCACGGCCAGTGCCAGCAGTGCAATCCCTAAGACCCGCGGCCTTGCGCGGGACATATGGGCATTGCTGGGGTCGCAAAGACACATCATGGCCCCGCCCAGCCCATAGAGCAGGGCCAGTGTCGGAGCACCACTGAGCACCAGCCCTGGCAGTCCTGCCGCGAGTGCCAGAAGCGGCCATGCGCGTTGGTGGGGGGAGGCTGCCAAGCCATAAAAAATCAGAGAAGTGCAGCATAGCTGCACCAGGTACGATGTGGTTTCATGGGAGGGCTGGGCCAGTCCCAGGCAGGCCAGCAAGGCCAGCAATCCCCCATCGGCCATCGCTCGGGCATAGTCGGCGGGCGCTGCCTCGCCGCCAAAGGCGAATGCCACGGGCTGTGCACCTGGGCTGCGCGCCAGGTCGTGAATGCCATACCAGGTGGCCTGGAGCGTTAACGCGAGCAACAGAACAAATGGAATGCGGGCGGCCCATTCGGGTGCCAGCCAGGGCGATGCAAATTGCATCGCCCATGCACCCAGCCAGTAAGGGAGCAGTCCATCTGTTTCAGGCGGCAGATCACCCAGCAGGGGAGACAGCCACGGCGTGTGGCCCTGTGCCAGTTCGAGCATGTAGCCCAAGGCAGTCATGTCGGCGCCGCGCCATGGATCTCGGCCCACGAAGCCCGGCGCGATGTAGGCCAGGCACAGCAGCAACAGTGCCCATCGGGGCAGGCGGCGTACGGCACTCTGAGGAACGATGGCGGGACTGGGCTGGTTCACGCTGCAACGGATGGAAACGGGGATATCGCGTTCGGAAGTGGCGACCACAGGATGCCCACACGCAGGCACCGGTGGGTGTTCGTAGTGTAGTGAAACACTGCACAGGCATTCCCTGCAAGACAAAGAAAAAAGGCAGCGCGGTTGCCCGGGCTGCCTTTTGGCGGATTGGCGCAGATTACTTTGCGGTGGTCTTGCCAAAACGGTTGCGGAAGCGCTCCACGCGGCCACCCATGTTGTCCACCGACTTTTGTGTGCCGGTGTAGAAGGGGTGTGATTCGCTGGTGGTTTCGAGCTTGAACAGGGGCAGTTCGCGACCGTCTTCCATCTTGATCATTTCCTTGGCGTTCACGCACGAACGCGTAACGAACTTGAAGCCGTTGGACATGTCCTGGAAGCAAACTTCGCGGTAGTTGGGGTGAATGCCTTCTTTCATGGCGAATCCTTGTGTGTGTATCAACTGCGGCAGCCACTGCGGCACCTATTTGCCACAGCACTTTTCGCGAAAAGCCCTAGATTATCGCACGAATGGCGTTGTCAGCCACCGCGTCGCATCATGTCGAAGAATTCGACGTTGCTCTTGGTCGCCTTCATGTTCTTGATCATGAGTTCCATGGACTCGATGTCATCCATGTTGTACATGAACTGGCGCAGAATGCGGGTTTTTTGCAGGATTTCGGGGGCCAGCAGCAACTCCTCGCGGCGCGTGCCGCTCTTGTTGAGTTCGATGGCCGGGAACACGCGCTTTTCGTACAGGCGGCGGTTCAGGTGGATTTCGCAGTTGCCGGTACCCTTGAATTCTTCAAAGATCACTTCGTCCATACGGCTGCCTGTATCGACCAATGCGGTGGCAATGATGGTCAGCGAACCGCCTTCTTCGACCTTGCGTGCGGCGCCGAAGAAGCGTTTGGGACGTTGCAATGCGGCCGCATCAACACCACCCGACAGCACCTTGCCTGACGATGGCACAACGTTGTTGTAGGCACGGGCCAGACGGGTGATCGAGTCGAGCAGGATGACCACGTCTTTTTTCAGCTCGACCAGGCGCTTGGCGCGCTCGATCACCATTTCTGCCACGTGCACATGGCGTGCGGCGGGTTCGTCGAACGTCGAGGCAATGATTTCGCCCTTGACCGTGCGCTGCATTTCCGTCACTTCTTCCGGGCGTTCGTCCACCAGCAGCACCATCAGATGCACGTCGGGGTTGTTGGCCGTGATGGCGTGGGCAATGTGTTGCATCATCACCGTCTTGCCGCTTTTGGGCGGTGCCACGATCAGTGCGCGCTGGCCACGGCCGATGGGCGCGATGATGTCGATGATGCGGCCGGTGATGTTTTCTTCGCTCTTGATGTCTCGTTCAAGACGCATGTGCTCCTTAGGGAACAGCGGCGTCAGGTTCTCGAACATCACCTTGTGCTTGTTCTGCTCGGGCGGACCGTCGTTGACCTTGTCGAGCTTGGTCAGGGCAAAGTAGCGCTCGCCGTCTTTGGGCGTGCGCACTTCGCCTTCAATCATGTCCCCGGTATGCAGGTTGAAGCGTCGTACCTGGCTCGGGCTGATGTAGATATCGTCCGTGCTGGCGGTGTAGCTGGTGTCGGGGCTGCGCAGGAATCCGAATCCGTCGGGCAGGATTTCCAGCACGCCGTCCGCGAAAATCTGTTCTCCGGCCTTGGCGCGTTTCTTGATGATCGCAAACATCAATTCCTGTTTGCGCATGCGTCCGGTGTTTTCGATGTCAAGCTCTTCGGCCTGTTTGAGGACTTCGGACACGTGAAGTGCCTTGAGTTCGTTGAGGTGCATGGGGTGTCTCCTGCGCGGAGCGGATAAGAACGGGGAGTGCAGCTTGCCGAGCAGTCCGCAGTGTGCGGATGTGGCCTGCCTGAGAGAGATTTCGCGCCGACTGCCAATGCGTGCAGACCAGCGAGTGGGTGTAATTATGACAGGAAATAAAACAGAATCACGGGTGATCGGGGCAGTGTGGCCTGCGAGGCTGTCCGAACACCCGGTTTACCCGCCCTGAAAGCACGATGGCTCAGGGGGGGGATGGGCCCATGGTCAGGCCAATTGCTGGTCGATGAATGCCGTCAGTTGTGCCTTGCTCATGGCGCCGACCTTGGTGGCTGCCAACTGGCCATCCTTGAAGATCATGAGCGTAGGGATGCCGCGAATACCGAATTTGGCCGGAACTTCCCGGTTTTCGTCGACATTCATCTTGGCGATCTGCAGTTTGCCCTGGTAGGTGCCGGCCACTTCATCGAGAATGGGCGCAATCATCTTGCAGGGGCCGCACCATTCGGCCCAGTAATCGACCAGAACCGGTGTTCCCGATTTCAGGACATCGGCCTCGAAACTGGCGTCAGAAAGATGTTTGATGAGTTCGCTTGCCATGCGCTTTCCTTGTTGGTGGTGAGCTGGTATGTGTAAAGTCTTTTTATTGTGACAGAAACAGGTGCATCCCTGTCGGCAGCAAGGCTGGGAGGTGCTATGACAGTCATAGCAAAAATCGATGAATGGGGGATGCCGCTACGCTTCATCGTATTGTCGATGGCAGCGCCCTTGTTTTGTTGACACCCTTCGCCGCAAGACGGCATGAATCTTCTCCAGAATGACTGAATCAATACCGGTTCCGCTGCAGCGCAGTTGTGATGTGGTCGTCGTGGGCGGTGGGTCCGCAGGCCTGATGGCCGCAGAAACCTTGGCCCGCATGGGCAGGGCTGTCCACTTGTTCGATGCCATGCCGTCGGTGGGGCGCAAGTTCCTGCTGGCAGGTAAAGGCGGTCTCAACCTGACGCATTCCGAACCGTTTGATCGCTTTGTTTCCCGTTTCGGTGAGCGTGCACCGCAGCTAGAGCCATTGCTGAAAGAGTTTGGCCCCGATGAATTGCGTGACTGGGCCAAGGCGCTCGGTGTCGAGACCTTTGTCGGCACTTCGGGCCGGGTCTTTCCTGTGGACATGAAGGCGGCGCCCTTGCTGCGGGCGTGGTTGCATCGCCTTCGATCCATGGGTGTGCAATTCCACATGCGCCACCGGTGGTGTGGCTGGGCAGACGATGGTGTGTTGCAACTGGCATCACCTGCGGGAACGCAATTCGTGCGGGCACGGGCGGTGGTCCTGGCTTTGGGCGGTGCCAGCTGGGCAAGATTGGGGTCTGACGGTGCGTGGGTACCTTTGCTGGAATCGTGCGGTGTGCCGGTCGCGCGGCTGCGGCCTGCCAACTGCGGGTTCGATGTGCCGCTCAAGACAGCGCGGGCAGGGGAGACGCGGCGGGAATTTCTGCAGGAGCTGCTGGGCCAGCCGCCGGTCCTGCAGACCGGCTGGACGCCACATTTTGCCCAGCGCCATGCGGGCCAGCCTTTCAAGTCGGTAGCCTTGGCCTTTACGGGGCGCGATGGTCGAAGTTTTGCGCGCAGAGGTGAGTTTGTTGCCACGGCGACCGGCGTGGAAGGCAGCTTGGTGTACGCGGTGTCGGCATTGCTGCGTGACGAAATCGAAACGCATGGCAGTGCCACTTTCCACCTGGACCTGTTGCCCGACCATTCGCCCGAGCGGGTGCTGTCCGAGGTGCTGCACCCCCGGGGGTCGCGCTCCCTGTCCAGTCATCTCAAGAGCCGTCTGGGCCTCGACGGCATCAAGATGGCCATTCTTCATGAGCAACTGGACAAGGCGCAGTTGAACGATCCGCAGGCTTTGGCGCAGGCCATCAAGGCTGTGCCCATCACCGTGGTGGCACCCCGTCCGCTGGACGAGGCGATCAGCACCGCAGGGGGGGTGGTCTTCGATGCACTGGACGCGCAACTGATGGTTCGAGGTCGTCCCGGTGTTTTCTGCGCGGGGGAAATGCTTGACTGGGAGGCACCCACGGGGGGGTATCTGTTGACGGCAAGCTTCGCCACTGGCCAGCGTGCAGGACATGGTGCTGCGGCATGGCTGCATGCCCGCGAGGCATCGGCCGCAACGGTGTCGTGAGGAGATGACGGGTGCACGCTGACAGTCCACCGCTGGGGGGACACTTGATCTAAACTGGCATTCATGATCACCACCGCGTTTTTGTCTCCATGAGTTCTGTCTCGACGGTGGTTTTTGCCGACCTATCGGGGAGTACCTCGCTGTACGAATCGATGGGCAACGAACGCGCGGCCAAGACGGTCATGCGCCTCACGCAATGGATTGCCGACGTCATGCAGGCGCACCAGGGGCGCGTGGTCAAGATGCTGGGTGATGGCGTTCTGGGCATCTTTGCCAACGCGCACCAGGCGGTGGCGGCGGCGGGCGAATTGCAGCGCAGCCACCAAATCCACCTTCAGCGCTGGCCAGACGTCCTGCGTCTGGAGATGCATGTGGGCGTGGCCAGTGGCGAGGTGCTGGAGGTGGATGGCGACGCCTATGGCGATGCCGTGAACGTGGCTTCGCGGCTGTGTGAGAGAGCAGGGCCGGGTGAAATCTGGACCAATGATCTGACGGCTGTCGATGCGGGGGTGGTGCCGCATGTGCACTTTCGCAAGCTGGGCGTCTTTGAGATCCGGGGGAAAACGGAAGCGCAACTCATCTTCCAGGCCGAATGGAGGGATCAGGAATCGCCGGAGCAACTCACCATGCAGGCGGGCCTGCACAGCAATGTGGCGCCCCTGGATTCCTTGCCGGGTGCCATCGAATTGGCATGGAAAGGCGAGAAGCTATTGTTCTCGTCGGAAGACGCTCCCTTGCACATTGGCCGGTCCAGTGCGGCGCAGGTGAGTATTTCCGATCCCCGTGTTTCCCGCATGCACGCCCGTATCGATTGGTCGAATGGCGCTTTCGCGCTCACGGATGTCAGCAGCTTTGGAACCTGGGTGCAGTTTGCGGGCAGCGATACCGTTGTTCCCCTGCGACGCAGCGTCTGCATGCTGCACGGCGAAGGTCGCATGGCGCTGGGCATGCCGTTTGGCGTGGGTGCCCCCACACTTGATTTCAGGATCACGGGCAGCAGCATGCACCTGGGTTAGGCGCGACTCTTCTGCGGGAGTGCATTCGGTGCCTATTTGGCGTTTAATGAGCACACATTCCTCACCGCAAACCTGCCATGTTCGAACGACTTCGCTCGGTCTTTGCACGCAGCCAGGGGGCCATCAACAACCAAGGCATTGCGACGCCCGGACAGCTGGCGCTCTGGGCCGGTGCGCAGCGCTGGGCCTTTGACTTTCAGGGCGAGCCCGCACGGTTTCAGCTGCGGGGCATGGCGGCAGGGCAGCCCTGGATGGTGGAGAGCGGCACACCTGCGCGCGACTACCTGACGGGCACAGAACTGCATGCGAGAGCAGATTTGCAGGCAGCCCCGGATGCCCACCTCATGGTCATCAACCGTGCGCTCAAGGAAGCCCTGGAGGGGCGCGTCTATGGCGCCATCACGGAAACGCTGCAGACGGCTGCGGACGAAAGCCTGCCCCAGGAAATGCGCTGGCTGGCGATGTACGAGGAGTTGCAGTGGCCGGAATTGCCGCCCTCATTTGTGCGGTTGTTTGCCGTCGTGGGCGACCGCAGCGATCAGGCACGCCGCTGGGTCAACGCGGCCGTGGTGTCGCACCTTCTCGGAAACCGCAGTGCAGAGCAGGCGGCACTGCCGCTGGTGCTGATGCTGTCCGGAAGTCAGCTCTCGCTGCGCATGCAAACCATGGCGCGTTATGTGCCAGACCTGGAGTACGCCACCGCGTTGCTGATGGTGGCCACTACCGTGGCGGCGCAGAACCTGCTGCCCGCAGCGGACTCGGGGCCCGCCACGCTGCCGCCCGGGTAAGGGCGGCAGTAGCCTTAATGCGCCTTGGGCGGTGCGTACTTGCCCAGTTCCATCTTGGCAATGGAGGCGCGGTGCACTTCGTCCGGACCGTCGGCAAAACGCAGGGTGCGTGCCTGGGCATACGAAAAGGCCAGCGGGAAGTCATCGCAGACACCGCCGCCGCCGTGGGCCTGCAGGGCCCAGTCGATCACCTGGCAGGCCATGCTCGGGGCCACCACCTTGATCATGGCGATTTCGGTCTTGGCCACCTTGTTGCCGGCCACATCCATCATCCAGGCGGCCTTGAGCGTCAGCAGGCGGGCCATGTCGATCTTGCAGCGCGCCTCGGCAATGCGCTCCTGCGTCACGCCCTGTTGGGCCACCGTCTTGCCGAAGGCCACGCGGCCCATGGAGCGCTTGCACATGAGTTCCAGCGCGCGCTCGGCCAGGCCGATCAGGCGCATGCAGTGGTGGATGCGGCCCGGGCCCAGGCGCCCCTGGGCAATCTCGAAGCCGCGGCCTTCGCCCAGCAGGATGTTGGAGGCGGGAACGCGCACGTTCTCGAACAGCACTTCGGCGTGGCCGTGCGGTGCATCGTCGTAGCCGAACACGTTGAGCGCACGAACCACCTTCACGCCGGGGGTGTCGGCCGGAACCACGATCATGCTTTGCTGCGAATGGCGCGGCGCGTCAGGGTCGGTCTTGCCCATGGTGATGAGCACCTTGCAACGCGGATCCATGGCACCGGACGTCCACCATTTGCGGCCATTGATGACGTATTCGTCGCCCTGGCGCTCGATGCGTGTTTCGATGTTGGTGGCGTCGCTCGATGCCACATCGGGCTCGGTCATGGCAAAGGCTGAGCGGAACTTGCCTTCGAGCAGGGGCTTGAGCCAGGTGGCCTTGATGCCGTCGGAGCCATAGCGTGCAATGGTTTCCATGTTGCCGGTGTCGGGGGCCGAGCAGTTGAAAACCTCGCTCGACCAGAGCACGCGGCCCATGATCTCGGCCAGCGGGGCGTATTCGGCGTTGGTCAGGCCCGCGCCGTGGTAGCCCGAGGCCTCGGCCGTGTCCACCGGCATGAACAGGTTCCACAAGCCGACGGCTTGGGCTTTGGTCTTGAGGTTCTCGACCGTCTGCAGCGGCGTCCAGCGCTTGCCCGCCTGTGTGTTGGCGGCCAGTTCGGCCATGTACTGGCTCTCGGCCGGGTAAATGTGGTCGTCCATGAACTGGAGCAGTTTCTTCTGCAGTTCCTTGGTTTTGGGCGAGTAATCGAAGTCCATGGGTTCTCCTTGAAAAACAGGGGTGTTGGGGGTGCTCAGCCGCGCTGGGCGAAAGACCAGGCCATCTGGGCCAGGGGGCGGGCACCTTCGCCCGAGGCCTTGGCCTGGGCGCTCGATGCCGTGCCCATCTCCACGCGCTTGGCAATGCCTTGCAGGATGGCGGCCAGACGGAAAAGGTTGTAGGCCATGTAGAAGTTCCAGTCGGCGACCAGCTCTTCGGGGGTGGCCAGTCCGGTGCGTTGGCAATACAGGCGGATGTAGTCCTGCTCGGACGGGATGCCCAGCGCCGCCAGGTCCAGGCCGCCAATGCCCCGGAACATGCCCGGCGGGATATGCCAGGCCATGCAGTGGTAGCTGAAATCGGCCAGCGGGTGGCCCAGCGTGGACAGCTCCCAGTCCAGCACGGCAATGACGCGGGGTTCGGTGGGGTGGAACATCAGGTTGTCCAGGCGGAAGTCACCATGCACGATGGACACGCGGTTCTCGTCCCGTGCGCTCGCGGGCATGTGGGCGGGCAGCCAGGCCATGAGCTGGTCCATTTCCGCAATGGGTTGCGTGACCGAGGCCAGGTACTGCTTGCTCCAGCGGCCGATCTGGCGCTCGAAGTAGTTGCCGGGCTTGCCGTAGCTGGCAAGACCCCGCTCGGCGAACTTCACGGTGTGCAGCGCAGAGATGACGCGGTTGCTTTCGTTGTAGATGGCTGTGCGCTCCTCGGGTGTCATGCCCGGAAGGGCCTGGTCCCAGAGCACCCGGCCCTGCATGAACTCCATGATGTAGAAGGCGCGCCCGATGATGGATTCGTCCTCGCACAGCACATGCATGCGTGGCACCGGGACATCGGTGCCCTGCAGGCCGCTCATGACGGCGAATTCGCGTTCGATGGCGTGTGCCGAGGGCAGCAGCTTGGCCACAGGGCCGGGCTTGGCCCGCATGACATAGCTTTTGCCTGGCGTGACCAGCTTGTAGGTGGGGTTGGATTGCCCGCCCTTGAACATCTCGACGCTCAAGGGGCCGGCGAAGCCTTCCAGATGCTGCTGCAGCCAGGCGCCGAGGGCCGCCGTGTCGAAAGCATGCTGTTCGGAGACGGCACGGGTGCCGATGAAATGGTCGAAATTGCTCATGGGTAGGGGCATTAGTTGTCGGTTTCAGTGATGTCCATCAGGGCGTCGCGGTCGCGCACGACCAGCCCGCCCGGCTCGATGCGGATGATGTCTTCACGTTCCATGGCCTTGAGTTCCTGGTTGACGCGTTGGCGGGATGCGCCCAGCAGTTGGGCCAGCTCTTCCTGGGCCAGTTGCAGGCCGATGCGCATCTCGTCGCCATGCGACAGGCTGGGGATGCCATAGCTGCGCACCAGGTGCAGCAACTGCTTGGCCAGCCGCGCGCGCAGCGGCAGGGTGTTGAGGTCTTCCACCAGGCCGTAGAGCTGGCGTATGCGCCGCGCATGCAGCCGCAGCATGGCCTCGTACAACTCCACATGCATGGCCAGAATCTTCTTGAAGTCGGCCTTGGCCACGCACAGGATGGTGGTCTCGCCATGGGCATAGGCATCGTGCGTGCGCCGGTCCCCGTCGAAGATGGCCACGTCGCCAAACCAGATGCCCGGCTCCACGTAGGTCAGCGTGATCTGCTTGCCCGAGATGGAAGTCGAACTCACGCGCACCGCGCCCTTGGCGCAGGCAATCCACTCCTCGGGCGGGTCGCCGCGGGCAGCGATGAGGCCACCATCCTTGAAGCGTTTGACGTAAGCGCATCGCAGTATGTCGTGTCGGAGTGAAGGTGAAAGAGAGGAGAACCAGCGACCAGCGTTGATCGCTTCACGTTCTTCGATAGTAAGAATGGGGTCGTCCATGGGCTGTCTTTTGGGTGACTGGGTACGCGGTCATTGTCGCGTGAGGGACGGCACGCGAACATGGGGGTTGTCACCTGCGTGTCTGGATGCGGGCCGTGGGCGCACGCGTGCAGCGGCGCAAACGCGCCTGCCTGGCCATCACATCATGCGTGAATGGATTTAAATTAAAATTGGCTCTAGCGCTTATAGGGAAAGCGCCAATAGCTATGAAAACAATAGCATTTTAGGTGCCGTGCACCCAGTGCCTGGTCAGCGGTAGTGCGGCTTGCGCTTTTCCAGGAAGGCGCTGATGCCTTCCCCTGCATTGGCGTGGTGCAGGTTGCGCACGAAATGCTGGCGCTCCAGGTCGAGATGGGCGTTCAGCGTGTGCTGGCCCGCCTCGTTCAGCAACTCCTTGATGCTGCCCAGTGCATTGGGGGCGCGTTCGTTCAGTGTCTGGGCCAGTTCCAGCGCGGCGGTCAGTGCGCCGCCGGGCTCGGCCAGGCGGTTGACCAGGCCCAGCGCGTGCAGGCGCTCGGCGCTGGTGCGCTCGCCGCACATCAGCAGCTCGGTGGCCAAGGGGCGGGGCAGGGCGCGCGCCAGGCTCCAGCTCGCGCCACCGTCGGGCGAGAGCCCCACCTGGCTGTACGACAGGGCAAACAGGGCGCTGCGCGAGGCCACGATCAGGTCGCAGGCCAGGGCCAGCGAGAACCCGGCACCGGCGGCCGCGCCTTCGATGGCGGCCAGCACCGGTTTGGGATAGGCGCGGATGGTTTCGATCCAGTTGTGCAGCGCTTCAATGCTCTCTTCCTGCACGGCGGCACCCAGGTTGCGGTTGGCCTGCAGGCGCTGCAGGTTGCCGCCTGCGCTGAAAACGCCGTCAGCACCCGTGATGACCACGCTGCGCACCTCGGCGCTGCGTTCGGCGCCATGGAGGGCCTCGGTGCCCGCTGCATAGATGGCGGGATCCAGGGCATTGCGCAGGTCAGGGTTGCTGATGGTCAGAACCAGGGTCTGGCCGTGGCTGGTGCTGCGAAGTTCTGCGGGCATCGTTGTGGGTGTGTGGGTGAAGGGAGGGGGCAAACGACGGGCGCGGTCATTCTTCCTCGTGCTGCAGGCTCAGTCCAATGGCGCCACGGCGGCGCAGCCAGGGGCTGGGGCGGTAGCGGGGGTCGCCATAGACGGTCTGCATGTTGAACAGCACTTCCAGAATGTTGGTGGGCCCCCAGCGGTCGCCCATGGCCAGGGGGCCGAGCGGGTAGCCCAGTCCGAGGGTGACGGCTGTCTCCAGGTCGCGCGGGCTGCAGATGCGCTGCTGGCAGATATCGCTGGCAATGTTGACGATGGTGGCCACCACGCGCTGGGTGACAAAGCCCCCGCTGTCGCGCACCACACTGACGGCCTTGCCGTCGCGCGCCATCAGGGCGTGGGCGGCGTTGCGGATGTCCACGCGGGTGACCGGGTTGGTGGCCAGCACGCGGCGGCGTGTGGCGGCTTCCTCGACCAGCATGTCGATGCCGATGGTGCGTGCCGGGTCCAGGCGCTCCACCACGGCGACGGTAGTGATGTCAAAGCCCAGCGGCGCGACCAGAATGATGGCGCTGGCCGACGGTGCTGCGCCGGTTTCGATATCGGCGCCCAGGTTCTTGAGCATCTGGTAAATCTCGGGGCGCCGCGCTGCGCGGGGCGACACCCAGACCGGCGGGATGTTGTCCACCACGGGCGTGGGGGCCTCGTCGGGAAGCTGGGCCGCGTTGTCGACATAGCGGTAGAAGCCTTCCCCCGTCTTGCGGCCCAGCAGGCCGCCGGCCAGGCGCTGGGCGGTGATGACGCTGGGGCGGTAGCGCGGCTCCTCGTGGTACTGGTGGTAGATCGACTCCATGACCGGGTGCGAGACGTCCAGCCCCGTCAAGTCCAGCAGTTCGAACGGCCCGAGCTTGAAGCCTGCCTGGTCGCGCAGGATACGATCGACGGTGGCGAAATCGGCCACACCTTCATCGACGATGCGCAGGGCCTCGGTGGTGTAGCCCCGGCCTGCATGGTTGACGATGAAGCCCGGGCTGTCCTGGACCTGCACCGGGGTATGGCCCATCTGGCGCACCTGCGCGGCCAGGGCGGTGCACAGGGCCGGGTCGGTTTTAAGGCCCGCCACCACTTCCACCAGTTTCATCACAGGAACGGGGTTGAAGAAGTGCAGCCCCGCCATGCGCTGCGGGTTGTGCAGCGTCGCAGCGATGGCCGTGACGGACAGCGACGAGGTGTTGCTGGCCAGTGCGGCTTCCGGGCGCAGCACGGCTTCGAGTTCACGCACCAGGGCCTGCTTGGCGTCCAGCCGCTCCACAATGGCCTCCACCACCAGGTCGCAGTCCGCCAGGTCCGACAGGCCCTGGGCCGTCTGCAGGCGCCCGGTGCAGGCAGCAAGCTGGTCTGCGTCCATGCGATTTTTCGATACTTGCCTGTGCCACTGCTCGACGACGGCATCGCGCGCACGCTGCGCCATGCCCGGCTGCGCATCCAGCAAACGCACCTGGCTGCCTGCCTGGGCCATCATTTGCGCAATGCCCCGGCCCATGGCGCCAGCGCCCACCACACCTACCACAGGAAATTGAATTGTCATAGCGTGATTATGGCTGTGGCTTGGTCGATAGGTTCTGTGCAAGAATCCGGCGCATATTTCGAGAAAAAATGTGAATTTTCGTAACGCGCTTTTTGCGCTCATTCTTGGCTCGTCGGCGGGGGCTGCTGCAGCTTTGGCTTTAGGTTCCTCTCGGGGCGCGGTGCTGCTGGGGCGTACAGTCGATCTGGCCTTCGAAGTGCGGCCTGATCCGGGGCAGCCGCTGGCCGATGCCTGCATCACCGCAGACCTGGTGTCAGGTGCCAACCCGGTTCCGCGCAGCCGGGTAAGCGTGACGCCCCTGCCCGAAATCCCGGGCCGCCCTTCATTGGTCCGCGTGCAGTCTTCGGCCATCATGGATGAACCGGTGCTCACGGTCACCTTGCTGGCAGGGTGCAATGGCAAGACGTCACGCACATATACCTTTCTGGTGGATCCTCCGGCCAGCATGGCAATCGGCAGCCGCCCTGTCGCCATCCCGCGCGTAGAGATGCCTGAAGCGCCTCGTGCAGCGCCCGCCCCGGCGGTGCCCGGTGAGGCTGTGGGCAGCCGTTCTGGCAGGGCCATGACCAGCAATGCGGGGGTTGCGGCGCCCGCCAGTGCCCCGCCGGCCCCAAGCTCCGCGCCCCTGAAGGGCGCCGCACCGTCCAGCGCCTCCAGGAGCGCACGCAAGGCCGCGCCCAAGGCTCCCAAAGCCCCGGAGAAGGAGACGCCCCGTTCGCGCCTGGTGATGGAGCCGCTGGAGAACTGGCTCGAAACGCCGGCGCCCCTGCAACTGACCACACAGCTGCAGTTGCCTGAAGTGCCTGCCACCCCCCTGCAGCGTGAGCAGGCCCAGGCACAGTGGAAGGCGCTGAACATGCAGCCCGAAGACATCCTGGAGGAAAGCGCCCGTACGGCGGCGCTCCAGGCCGAAGTCGCGCGCTCGAAAACCCTGGCCGACAAGGACCGCGCCGCCGCTCTTGCAGTGCAGCAGCGCCTGGAGCAGGAAA
This sequence comes from Giesbergeria sp., assembly GCA_026647025.1. Lineage (GTDB taxonomy): Bacteria > Pseudomonadota > Gammaproteobacteria > Burkholderiales > Burkholderiaceae_C > Simplicispira. Next base: position 3,970 of record JAPKHH010000016.1, on the reverse strand, counting down.
ACGCCGAGCGCTATTCGGCCACCATCGTTTATGGGCTGCTGGCCCTGCTGGCGGGTATTCTGGCCTGGGCCGTGTGGGTGGGGCTGCGCCTGCGCGCCGCCACCCACCAGGCACAGCAGGCATGGGCAGGCGCCGTGGCCCAGCCGCTGCCTGTGACGGCGGAGCCCGTGCCGCAAGCCGTTGCCCCCAGGCCGGTGCAGGCAGTGCCGCCGGTGCCTGCACCGCCGCCCGCCGCGCCCGCACCTGCGGTGCGTGCGCGGTCGCCCATTTCGGGGCTGGCGCCGCTGTCCATGGCGACGTCGGCCGTTGACCGTGCAGCCAGGCCGCCGGACCCGGCGCCCCAGCCCGCGCTGCTGATCAACCCCGAGGAATTGTTCGACCTGCAGCAGCAAGCCGAATTCTTTGTCTCGGTGGGAGAGCACCTGCAGGCCATTGGCGTGCTGCGCAAGTACATCGCCCACAATGAAAGCACCGCGCCTGCCGCCTACCTGGAACTGCTGCGCCTGTACCGCTCGCTCAGCCGGGTGGATGATTTCAATGACCTGCGGGCGCAATTCCACCGGCATTTCAATGCGCTGGTGCCCGAATTCGCTTCCTTCAACCGGCCAGGGCGCCCGCTGCTGGCCTACGCCGATGTGCTGGCCGAGATCGAGGCGATCTGGAGCGATGAAGCCGTTTTGCCCTTGCTTGACAGCTTGCTGTTCCGACACGGCGATACGGTGCTGGAGCGCTTCGACCTGGCCGCGTTTGACGACCTGTTGTTGCTCAACGCCATTGCCCGCACCACACCGCCGTCTGCGCGCGGTGCGCCACCCCCGCGCGAGCGCACCACCCCGATGGTCAGCGTGGCGGATGAACCGGCCCCGGTGCGTGTCAACGCAACGCCCCCGGGCCGGGAACCCGATGCGGCTGCACAGGCGCTCGACGGCATGGACAGCCTGCTGGAATACGACCCGGACTGGCTGAACATGGAATCCACCCGGGGCGACGTGCTGCTCTCCACCCAGGCCCCCGCCGGGGTCCAGACCATTGATTTCGACCTGAGCGACCCGTTCACGGACGAACCGGTGCCGCTGCCCCCCATTACCCAAAGCGATCTGCCTGCCGTGCCGCCCACCAAGGCACCCGAGCCAGGCCAGCCCGTGGGTTTTGGTGCCAGCAGCGATCGCTTTGAGGTGCGCTTCGAGCTTGAAGAGATCAAGAAACCGAAGTGAGCAGCCGCGCAGAGCAGGACGACGCACACAGGGTGGTGCGCTCCTGAAAATATAGCTGAAAGCGCTTGCCCACCAAGCGCCAGAGCCAATTTTTATTGTTTTTGCATTGCCTGCAGCAGTTGCGCGGCGGCCGCTTCGGGGTCGGGCGCATTGACCAGGGCCCGCACCACGGCGATCGAGCCCACGCCCGTCGCCAGCACGTCGGCAAACTGCTCCGGGCCAATACCGCCAATGGCCACCGTGGGGTAGTCGCGCAGCAGCGCCACGTACGCTGCCAGGCGTGCCATGCCTTGCGGTACGGTCGCCATGCGCTTGAGTGTGGTGGGGAACACGGCGCCCAGGGCGATGTAGCTGGGCTGCACCGCGTCGGCGCGCAGCATTTCTGCGTAGCCGTGGGTGCTGACGCCCAGTCGCAGCCCGCTGTCGCGCAATGCGTGTATTTCGGCCGCGTTGAGCGCATCCAGGTCTTCCTGGCCCAGATGGGCGCCATAGGCTCCGGCGGCCATCGCTTCGCGCCAGTGGTCGTTGATGAACAACCGTGCTTCGGTGCCTGCGACAGCTTCGACGGCTGCGCGCACCTCGCGGGCAATGGCGGCGGCATCGTCGGATTTGAAACGCAGTTGCACCGTGGGCACACCGGCGCGTGCCATGCGGCCTACCCAGGCAGCGTCGGGCAGAACGGCGTACAGGCCGAGCTGCTGCGGGCAGGCGGCAAAAGGCGCTGTGTGCGGCCGTGCCTGCAGGCCAAAGTCGGGGGCTGTGCTGGGCCACTGTTCAGGCGCGGTGCGGCCGGTGCGCTCCCAGCGTGCCTGCCAGGCATGGGCCAGCACCTGCGCATCGTGGGCGATGAAGCCCAGCGTGCTGCAAGCCTGCAGCGCGCCCAGGTACACCGGGGCGTCGCTCTCGGGCGCAGGCACCGGCTGGGGCGGAAAGCCTGTGAAGCTGGCCGCGTGGGCTGCAATGATGGCCTGGGCCAGGGTGCTGGAATCAGTCATGCGGGGGCCTGGTGCCAGAACGGGGTGCCCAGCACCGGTGTGCTGGGCTGTGCGGCCTGCTGGGGTTGCATGGCTCCGGCATGGCGGGCGGCGCGTCCGGCGCGCACCGCGTCGGCAAAGGCACCGGCCATGGCCACGGGGTCTTGCGCCAGCGCCACGGCGGTGTTGAGCAGCACGCCGTCAAAGCCCCATTCCATCACCTGGCAGGCGTGCGAGGGCAGGCCCAGGCCGGCGTCCACCAACATGGGCACGTGGATACGCTCGCGCAGCACCTGCAGGGCGTAGGGGTTCATCGGGCCACGCCCCGTGCCGATGGGCGCTGCCCAGGGCATGATGGCCTGGCAGCCCACATCCACCAGGCGCTGGCACAGCACCAGGTCTTCGGTGCAATAGGGCAGCACGTAAAAGCCGTCGCGCACCAGCTTCTCGGCCGCCTGCACCAGGTTCAGCGTGTCGGGCTGCAAGGTGTAGTCGTCGCCAATCACCTCCAGCTTGATCCACGGGGTGTCGAACACCTCGCGTGCCATGTGGGCGGTGGTGATGGCCTCCTGCACGCTGTGGCAATTGGCCGTGTTGGGCAATACCGGCACGTTCAGTTCGCGCAGCAGCTGCCAGAAACCCTGGCCGCTTTCGGCCGGATTGCTGCCCTGGCGGCGCAGCGAGGCCGTGACCATGGCGGGCTGGGCGCGTTGCACGGCGGCCTTGAGTGTCGAGGGCGAGGGGTAGCGGGACGTTCCCAGCAGCAGACGGCTGGAGAACGACTGGCCGTACAGGACCAGGGTATCGTCGTTGGTGATCGGGGTGTTCATGGCTTTAGCCCCCTGTGACAGGGGAGATGACTTCCACCCGGTCGCCTGCCTGCAGCAGATGGCGCGGGTGTTCGGGGGAGGGCACGAAAACGGTATTGACCGCGACGGCGAAGGGTGGCTGCGCCTGCATGGCGGCCAGCGCGTCGGCCACGGTGGCACCCTCGGGCAGTTCGTGGGGCTGGAGATTGATGAGAACCTGCATGGCCGCGCTGCGTCAGAGCAGTTGCATCGACAGGTCGAATTCGGCAGCCCGTGCCGACGTGCCGCCTTCGAGCACATCGAGCACCACGTCGTGCAGCGCCGGGGCAATCATGTAGCCATGGCGGTACATGCCGTTGACCTGCAGCGTGCGCGCCGCCAGCTGGCGCACGGCCGGCAGGTTGTCGGGCAGGGCAGGGCGGCATTGCACCGACAGTTCCAGAATGCGTGCCTCGGCAAAGCCGGGGTGCACGGCGTAGGCGGCGCTGAGCAGTTCCAGCGTGGAACGCACGCTGGCGGGCGAGAGGTCTTCGGACTCGATCTCGGTCGCGCCGATCACGAACACATGGTTTTCCTTGGGCGCGATGTAGGCCGGGTAGCGCGGGTGCAGCAGGCGCGTGGGGCGCTGCAGCGTGACTTCGGGTGCGTGCACGCGGATCACCTCGCCGCGCACGCCACGCAGTTGCGGCCATTCGCCGCGTGCGCCCAGGCCCCGGCAGTCCAGCAGCCAGCCCGGATGGTCCGGGCCAAAGTCGGCCAGTTCGCGCGGCGTGTTCCAGTGCAGTTGCACGCCCAGGCGCTCCAGCTCGTGGGCCTGTGCGGCCAGCAGTTGGCGGTTGTCGAGCTGGCCTTCGCCCGGCAGGTACATGCCCTGGGCAAAGCGCGCGGCCAGTGCGGGCTCGATCTGGGCCATGCCTTGCGCATCCAGCGATTGCACGGCGGGCAGTTCGGTCACCAGGGCGCGCGTGGCATC